>CALUPR010000008.1 GCA_944322705.1 Candidatus Gastranaerophilales bacterium | reverse complement strand
ATTAAACGAGCCTCCGTAATTTGCATTCGTGCATTCAGCACTTTGCAAATGTACTCCGCTCTCTGTCACCTCGCGCTTCTTACTCGGCGACATTAAACGAGCCTCCGTAATTTGCATTCGTGCATTCAGCACTTTGCAAATGTACTCCGCTCTCTGTCACCTCGCGCTAGATAGTGCCTGTCCAAAAAGGAACTTTCCCGAAATTCCAGTATGTGTTTGTAGGGTTAGGATCTCTGTGACGTAATATTTTTTTGCGTTCAACTTTTGTTTCGGTTTTTTCTTTGTTGTTCTCATCGGGCTGCACTTGAACTTCTTCCTCTGTTACTATTTCAGAACCCGGAACTTCGTAAACTTCTGCGTAAGCGCATCCTGCAAAGCATAATAAACAAAATAAAGTTATCAAATTTTTCATACAAATTACTCCTGATTGTACTTCCTTAATTATATTATAACGTTATAAGTCATGAAAATCAATATTTTTGCTATATAATTTAAAATATGCATAACAGACTTCCGGATTATTTAAAAAGACCTATTATTGATACGGATAAAACCCGTACGGTCAGGAGAATTTTAAAGACGAAATGTTTAAATACCGTATGTGAAAATGCTCGTTGTCCTAATAAAAATGAATGTTATACAAAAAATACAGCGACATTTTTGATTATGGGAAATAATTGTACAAGAAATTGCAGATATTGCAATATTACTTGTGCTCGTCCTGAGCCTTTGGATTTGAATGAGCCTTTTCATGTCGCAGAAGCGGTAAAAGATTTAGGGCTTAAATATGCTGTAATTACATCTGTCACAAGAGATGATTTGCCTGATGGCGGGGCAGAGCATTTTGCAAATTGCATTTACGAAATCAGAAAGATATCTCCTGATGTAAAAATTGAAATTTTGACTCCTGATTTTAAAGGGAATAAAAATTCTCTTGATACAATAATTAAGGCTCGTCCTGATGTTTTTAATCATAATATTGAAACCGTAAGAAAAATATTTAAAACTGCACGCCCGCAGGGAGATTATGACTGCTCGCTGGATGTTTTGAAATATGTGAAAGATAACAGCGGTATTATCACAAAATCAGGATTGATGATAGGTTTGGGCGAAACTTTTGAAGATATTGAGCAAACTCTTATTGATTTGAAAAATGTAGGCTGTGATATTTTGACAATAGGTCAATATATTCAACCTTCAAAAGCTCATTTGGAGGTTTCTAAATATTATACTCTTGATGAATATGAAAATTTAAAACAGTTGGCAGAAAAGGTTGGGATAAAGCACTATCAAATCGGACCTTTAGTCAGAAGTTCATATAGAGCGTCTGAATTAGTCTAGTTCAATTGTTATTGCACCTTGACGGAAGATTTTTAGTTTATCTTCAAATACTCCGCACACTGTAGATTCCAAGCCTTTGCATATATGACCGTAATCAGGAATGATTAAATCTGCAAGCCCTTCCATATTTTCTAAAGCCTGCTCATATGTTTTTGCAGAAGGCTGGTGTGAAAGGTTTGCACTTGTTGTTGCAAGAACATGACCCGATGCAATTTCGCAGATTTCCTTGAAAACTTCATTGTCAGGCACTCTTATTCCGACTGTTTCCATATTTGATGTCATATAGTATGGTGTTTTGTCAGATTTTTCAACCACAAGGGTTAAGGCACCGGGAAAATATTTTTTTATCAAACGACAGCCGATTTTTGGTATCGGTTTTACGTATTCAAGCAGATTATAGGTCTCATTTGACATTAAAATTAAAGGTTTTTGCGCCTCGCGTTTTTTTATTTCGTAAATTTTTTTCACAGCTTTTTCAGATGTTGGCAGGCAGCCTAGCCCCCATACGGTATCTGTTACGTATGCAATAACACCGTCGTTTTCTAAAACTTCTTTAATTTTTTCAGTGTTTTGTATAATCATGATTTACCCCTCACCCTTGCCCTCTCCCACAAGGGGAGAGGGAGCAATTGTTTATTTTTTTATTTTATTAATCAATCTTGAGCTTAATTCTTTAGCATATTCCATTTTTAACACTAAATTCAGCCCTGTATATATTGTAAGGCAGACAATGCCAACGGAAGTGATTTTTGTAATCTCAAAGAGTATTTGGGGAAGTTCAATGAATTTATCAAAGCATACAGCAACCCCAAAACATACGGCAATTGTTACAAAGCCTGCAATACACATTTTTAAAAGGTTCGTAAACAGAGATTTGTAATCCATTCTTACCTTTTTATAAATCAAAGCCCCCAAAACACAGGCATTGAATAAAGTTACAAGTGATGTAGATAAAGTAATTCCACCTATTCCCATGTGCATTTTGCTTATGAATATTACGTTAAGCAAATATTTTAAAACAATTGACGAAAAAGCAACAACGAAAGGTGTTTTGGAATCATTAAAGGAATAGTAAACTCTTGTTATTGAATCTCTGAAAACATAAGGCAGAATTGAAACAGATAAAAACCATAGAGCTTCCGTTACCATAAATGTTGCATTTGCATCAAATGCTCCGCGTTCAAATATTAACCGAACAGCGTCCATTCCCACTGTTAAAATTCCTATAATAATAGGGATTGCTGCAAAGAATAGAACTCCCACGCCTTTGTTAAAATATGATTTAATTCCTTCTAAATCTTTTTCAGCGACAAGTCTTGAAAAAATCGGGAATAGCGGAACTAAAAATGCTGTAACCAAAATCCCGACAGGAAATTGAAAAACTCTGTTAGCATACCCGATTGCTGTCCACGCACCTTCTGAAATTGATGATGTGAAAAACATATCAACATAAATATGAATTTGTCCGACAGTTGAACTCAGAACAGCAGGGAATAAAAGTTCGGTTATTTCTTTGAAATTCGGGTTATTAACAAAATGGAAATCAGGTTTCCATTTAAAGCCGAGCTTTCTGACATTCGGATACTGAATAACAAGTTGTAATATCGCACCTATTGTGGTAGCCCATGCAAGTGCATATCCTTTACTGTCATTTGGTACAGCCATAACCACGCCGATTATTGCCGCACTCATTATAATAGGCGACAAATTTGGGAGCATAAACTGCTTATATATAATCAAAATGCCGTAGTAAATCCCTACAATTCCGCCGATGATTAAAAGCGGAGTCATAATTTTTAAATGTTCTGCAGCAAGGCTAATCATATCAGCAGAACCGTTTGAAATAATCAACCCCATTATCTGGCGCGGAAATACAAACATGATGACAGAAAGTATAAGAAAAAATATTGTGGTAGCTGTCATAAATGTTGAATATAGTTTATTAACATCTTGAGCAGGTTTTTCTCTTAAATTAGGGATGAGTTTTGAAAATACCGCAACAGTTGCGCTGTGAAAAGGTCCGCCGACGCCTCCGAGTAATATTAAAGATAGAGAAGGGATTTGATAAGCATAGTAATATGCATCAGATACTAAAGTTGCACCGTAATAATTCGCTATAACAATATCCCTTATAAATCCTATCAGTTTGCTTATTATGGTAACAACCGCAATAATCCATGCGGCTTTTAGTACACTTGTTGTTTTTTCAATATTTTTATTACCAGATGTATCCGTCGTCATCTTTTTCTACCAGTTCTACATATAACCTGACCCCTTTTCTTGCAGAGCTTTCAAAAAATTCAGGTGATGTAAATGTGATTGTATTTTTACCTTTTTTTATGTATTTGGAAATATCAATTTCCGAATATCTTTTAAAGCCAAATATTTCTTTTGGCAGTTCAAAGTTTTGTTTACGTCCGTTAATATCAACGGTTAAATTATTTATGCCAAATTTATTGTCAATTATAATTTTTGCTTTTTTATCTTTTGAGTAGAAATGCTGTGTAACACTCTGCTGTCCTGTATCTGTTGAAACTATAACAGGTTTTGTGGAAAGAGTTATACCTGTATAGTAGTGCTGAAGAATTTTGTCGTAAGGAATATGCATTTCAGCACCCATAAAACCTGCTCCGTACTGACTCATCCCGACTCCATGTCCGAAACCTCCGCCATATGCATGGATAGAAATTAAATTGCCATTTTCATTTTGAATATTGTCAAAAACTACATTGGCACTCGGCAGAGCCTTGCCGTCTTTTGTTAAAAGGCGTCTGACTACCAGTTCTTTGAATATTTTGTATGTCTGAGAGCGGGTAACAACTTCCATTTCGATTATTTTACCTGAATCTCCACGTCTGATAACTTTTAATTCGACCAGTTCGTCAAGCTTGTCGCCTTTTTTGAACACGGGATGCACAAAACCTGTTGCAGATTGTGCAGCAAGTGTGTATTCAAGAATGTTTTTTAATTCATCGGCTTGCCATTCACGTTCCCATCTGAAATAAGGTGAACGGATATCGTAAGCATCAGGTCTTGATTTGTAAAAGTTTGCGGCATCTTCTTCTTTATTCAGAGGAGTTTGACCTATTATATCTGCTTTTGCTTTCAAATACGGTTTTTCATTTGAAGGAAACTCTTTTGTCTTTGGATCTGAAAATGCATTAGAAAAACTTTCCGTATAGCCGCCTGCGGTTGAAGAATACTGTGCAAGTATTAAATCCCATCCGTAGAGTGCTACAATGCCTTCTGTTTCTTCTACTGCCTTATTTGATAAATCTTTTTCAGTATTTGCTCCGTAATAAACCTGACTTGCAACGCTGTCCACGAGATCATAATTAGGAGATGATTTAACGCGTGGGGAAAGTGCATAGTTTCTTGCCGCAACGCTTTGGGCTTTTAAAGCTTCAATACCGAAATGCACAGGCATTTCATTAGGTACTACACCTTTTAAATAATCTTCAACTTCTATTATATTTACAAGATTAAATGTCCCGTTTTTGTTAGGTGTAAGCTCAAAAGCACCGTGATAAAGTGCCTGTTTGCCGGCTCTTTTTAAACCTGAAACGCCTAAAAGTCCGAAATTACTTGTAATTTGTACAGGACCATCTATTTTTTCGGGAAAAATGTTGCCCGGTGTATAAATGCTAAACATACCGTCATTATATGAGATTGAAATTTCCTGATTTGGAGAATAATTCCCTATAAGCAATTTATTATCGTAAATCTGTGTGTCACCTGTCCCAAAAATTGTTATATTTTTATACTGATAAGTGTTGAAATTTTGAGTGCCAATACCGACTCTGATAACCTCAGATGACGGCATACTCTGATTAACAATAGCCTGCTGTGCTGCGGCAAGTGTTGCCTCAGGAATATTCGGCATTATCTGCGCCTGACAGGACGAAGTAAATAGAAATATAACTAATACAGGTATAGAGGCTAGGAATTGCACCATTTTATGAAAAGGACTTTGCGTCTTTGCATCTGTGCATCTTCGCATTTTAACTATTTCACTTCCCATGTTGTACCTTCTTTTGAATCTTTCAGGACAATATTAACTTCATCAAGCGTATCTCTTATTTTATCAGAAATATTCCAGTTTTTTGCATCACGAGCTTCTTTTCTGTATGCTATTATTTCTTCCATTGAATTAAAATTTTGTCCGAGTTTATCTGATACATGTTTGACTGCATTTTTCAATTCATCTTCGGAAAGAGTTGCTTTTTCAAAGGTAAAACCGAGTACGGAAGCTAATTTATATAGAATTGTAAATGCGTCTTTGTCATTTTTGTTTGCCTTGTTAGTAAGTTCAAACAATACTGCAAGTGCTTTTGACGTATTCAAATCATCATCCATAGCATCGACAAATGCTCTATACTCATCTGTTTTTGTAATATCCAAATCTTCATTGATTTTTGTACGTTTCGCATTTAACATCCTTTTTGCTCCTGCCTGGGCTGATGAAAGGGCTTCATCAGAAAATTCCACAGGCATTCTGTAGTGGTTTGTTAGAATGAAAAATCTTATTGTATTGGAATCGTATTTTTTCAAAAGTTCATCAATTGTTAAAAAATTGCCGAGAGATTTTGACATTTTTTCTTTGTTAATAGTTACAAAACCATTGTGCAGCCAGTAATTTACAAATTTACATCCGTTTGCGCATTCTGATTGTGCAATTTCGTTTTCGTGGTGAGGAAAAATTAAATCCGCTCCGCCTGCGTGGATATCAATTGTTTTGCCTAAATATTTTTTGCTCATCGCAGAACATTCAATATGCCATCCGGGGCGCCCTACACCCCATGGGGATTTGTAACCGAATTTTTCATCTTTTTTCCACAGTGCAAAATCAAGCGGATCTTCTTTGTGTTCGCCAACTTCAATTCTTGCACCGCTTTCAAGCTGATCTATAGGCTGTTTTGAAAGTGCACCGTACTGAGGGAATTTTTTTACTCTGAAATAAACATCTCCGTCAGCTTCATAGGCATAGCCTTTATTGACTAATTCTTTTACCATACCTATCATTTCGCCTAAAGTCTTTGTCGCAAAAGGTTCAATGTCAGGCTTTAATGTGTTTAAAGATTTCATTGAGTTTTCAAACTGTTTGTACCAGTACTGTGAAACTTCTTCCGGAGTTTTACCTTCTTTTTCTGCTTTTTTTAGAATCTTATCATCAACATCTGTTACATTTCGGCAGTATGTAACATCAAAACCTTTAAATTTTAAATATCTGTATAGAATATCCCAGGTTATATAGCATCTTGCATGTCCCAGATGAGCAAAGTCATAAACTGTTGGACCGCAAACATACATTTTAACCTTATTTTCGTCTATAGGAACAAACTCTTCAATCTTATTTGTGTAAGAATTATGCAATTTCATATAAAATATCCCTCTTTTTATTATTAATTTTACAATAAAAAAATATATATGTTAACTAATGTAAATAAAGTTAAAATTGAACGCAATTTTGTATATCAAAATTATTTAATAAATATATACGTAATAGTTATACATTTATTTAATAAAGGAGACACTATGGCAGACAATATTCAAACTACTGTGCAAAATGGCGAAACAATCGGACTTTATTCCGCAATGTACGGATGCACCGATGATGAGATTAGAAAAGCGAATAATCTGAAAGGTGATAAACTGCAGAAGGGTCAAAAATTAAATATTCCAATAGGCAAAAAATGGGAACTGCCTACTAAGGATGATAATGTTTTGCAGGAAAAGATATCGTATTTTGACAATAAAATTAATGAAGTACATATGCAGTTATACAATACTGATTTGAAACCTGCAGAGCGAGAAAAGCTTGAACAGAAATATATTAACTTGATGAATCAACGTAAAGAACGACAAGCAACTGCTTCAATTGATATTGCAGGTAATGGTATAAATCTTGTTTTATCTATAAAAAGAGATATAACTGTTTCAGAATTCAGGGAACTTTTCCCTGAATGCAGAAAAAACTTTTATAAATATGCTGATAAAACCAAACAGACTCAATTTATCCAAGGTCAAGGTTGGCATGCGGATCCTGATAATGTCTATTTACATGAAGGTGATAAGTTTATGCTGAAAACACAGGAGTATGCTTGTCAAGGCGGTTGGGAAGAATTTAAAACTTCTTTGAGAAAACAATTCGGTCGTTTAGATGAATAAATATAAGGAGATATCTTATGGATAAAGTTGGAATGAATATCCCGCAGAACCGTTACAACAAGGTTACAATGTATGATGAAAAATCTAAAAAATCGAAAGTATATTTTGTACCTGTAGGTCAGCAGCTTAAAGTAAACGGCAACACATATAATATCCAAAAATAATTTATAATATATCAAAAATCTGATGGACAGGTTTTAATAAATCTTCAACGGGACAGATTTCGTCAAGCTCAAGGGTTATTGTCGGAATCTGTCTTTCTATGCCTGCAAAAGTTCCGAAACTGCCGGGAGTAGGATAGCCGATACTTTCTTCAACAGGATAGTGAATAATTTCTGATATTTTTTCTGCTTGTGCACGGGCAGGTCCGTCATAGTTTACAACTTTGAACGGCGCATGCAGTGTCAATATCAGTTTTGGTTTGTATTCTTTAATAATATCAATAAGAAATTGTGTTTCAATTTCACTCGCAGGAGTTTCCCCGCCAAAAAATTCATTTTTTTCGGTAAGTTCCCAATTTTTTGTCGGGAAATTCCTGTTTAAATCTACTTCATTTGCATTTGTTCTTTTTTTGAGTTCTAAGCCGTCAGGGTTCAGGCATGGAATAAAAAGCAGATTTTGTTTGGGAGATTTTTTTAAGTATTCTTCTATTAAAAATTTTCCCTGTGGTTCATCCCCGTGAAATACTCCGATAATAAGTGAAGAGTGAAGGGTGAAGAGTGAAGAGGAAATTAATTCAATTGGATTTCCCAATTTTGTTTTTTGTGATTTTAATATTTGGTAATTGTTTTCGCTCTTCACTCTTCACCCTTCACTAAAACAACGCTTCTATAAATTCGTCGGGATTAAACTCTTTTAAATCTTCCATTTTTTCTCCGACACCTATCAGTTTTACAGGAAGTTTCATTTCTTTTGCAACGGCTAAAACTATTGCACCTTTTGCAGAACCATCCAGTTTTGTCAGGGCAACGGATGTTAAATTTACAGCATTTGAAAAAACTTTTGCCTGTTGCAGCCCGTTTTGTCCAGTATTTGCGTCAAGAACAAGCATGCATTCACGCAAAGATTCGGGCGCTTTTTTGTCAATAACAGATTTTATTTTTTTAAGCTCTTCCATCAGGTTAAATTTATTCTGCAGCCGTCCTGCCGTATCAACTAAGATTATGTCATAATTTTCGGTTTTAGCTTTTTCAATGGCTTCGTAGACAACGGATGCCGGATCTGCTTTGTCACGTCTGACAATAGAAGCACCTGCACGTTTTGACCAGATGTCAAGCTGTTCTTCCGCTGCTGCGCGAAATGTGTCACCTGCTGCAATTAAAACTTTTTTGCCGCTGTTTTTGAATTTATAAGCAAGTTTGCCTATAAGAGTTGTTTTGCCGACCCCGTTAACTCCGCAGATAAAGTAGATATTTAATCCGTCTTGCACATTTAGCCCGGTGCTGCCTGCATTTTGAAGTGTTTTGGAAAATTCATCTTTAAGGTATTTTTTTACATCCGCAGGCTTAATTTTGGTTTGATTTCTTAATTTATCAACGAGTTCGGCAGCATAACCGACTCCTAAATCGGCGCTTATAAGCATGTCTTCCATATCATCAAGAACAAATTCAGAAAACTCCGTTTCATGTTCAACGGCATTTGTAACATTGCCAACAAGTATTTGAGCAGTATTTGAAACGGTTTGTTTTAAATTATTAAATTTGTCTTTGAAAAATCCGAACATATTTAGCACCTGAATGGCAAGAAGTCATCAAGGCAGGCAAATTGAGCCCCATTATCTTCTTACCTTATTAATTTATTCCGTTATCTACAATAACTTTCGCTAAAATTCCGTTAATAAATGATGCGCTGTCTTCGGTTGAATATTTTTTAGCGAGTTCTAATGCTTCATCCACAACAACTTTCATAGGAGCTTCTTTCATATAAAGGAGTTCAATAATTGCAATGCGCAAAATATCTTTATCCATTCTTATAAGACGGGTTACATCCCAGTTTTTTACATATTTTTGAATAGTTTCGTCAATTTCTTTGTGATGTTTTTGGAAAAGTTCTGCAATTCTTATTGCATACTCTTTTACTTCATTCTGAGAGTCAAGTGTTGTAAATTCAGCAATTTCAAGTGCAGTAAGTGCTTTTTCTGCAATTTCAATCATTTCATTGATATTTTTTGTCATATCAGATGTCATAGGAAGTTGTACCGGAATATTTACGGCACCTATGGGACGTTTTAGATTGATTTCAGCATCAGCTTCATAGTTTTCAATCTGGTCGCGCATAACAATCAATGAACCTACTGCTGTTTTTAATTCGTCAGTTGCATTGCTTTTCAAAATTCTGACAGATTTTAATATAATATCTTCTAAATCTTTATTTGAATAATTTGTTATTTTCTTGTCAAATTGCGAAAAAAGTATAAATGCCAATTCTCTGGCAGCTCTGCGGGCTTGCATATATTTACCTCTTTATTATTTAAGTATTACACAAGCTTTATGCTAACATGAACAATTTTTATCTACAAGAAGATTTGTAATCCGAATATGATTTTTCAAATTTTACAAGTTTTTCTTTTGTATTTTTTATTTCTTCAAGCAGAATTGAGCAGAGATTTTGTGTATCTCTTATTTCAAAATCTGAATTTTCAATAAGGGTTTGATTTAACACTTTTGTTATTGTGGTAATTTTATCAAATTCACAAAGAATTATGCATAGTTCTTCTTCCGCATCTTTGAAATTATCTTGATTCATTTGAACCTCCAACCTAAAAATTTTATCATTTATTTTTTAATATTTCACTTAGACAAAAGTATATAAAATCAGATAGTTTTTTCCTTTTTATATACGAGAGTGCTGTGACCATGCTCAAAATATATGGGACTTGCATTATATATATTTTTTCGTTTATAATTAAATAAAAAAGGCGGTTATGTATGAAAAAATGTTTTTTAGTTTTATCCACTCTTTTAATGTCTGTTATACCTGCTTGTGCTGTTGACTGGCAGGTTGTTGAAACTACTATTCCAAATTTTAATCTTTATATTGACATGGATTCTGTTAAACCCATTAAAGATAAGGAATATGTTTATGCAATAAAATACAACTTTACCGGTAAACCGGAAAAAGTTGCTTATATAAAGTCGGATTTTTATGAAAATTATATCGGGATTATTCAAGCCGGTGATTTTGAAACAGACTCTTATCGCCCTATGGCTGTTCTGGATAATCCGCATGTGTTTATGAAACCGATTAAAGACGATTCGTTCTTAATGTTTACCCATAAATATGTGGCTGATTTGGCACCTGCTCCAGGGGTAAAAATTGCGGAGGATAATTCTGCCGTAAGTGAAACAGGAGTACTGCCGGCAGTATCGAAATCAAAAAAGCAAAAATCAAATATTGAACCGGCAGCATATAAGGAAAATACTCCTAAGCCTCAAAAAGAATTAGCGTCGTCTAATATGAAAGAATATGTGGCTTCCGTATGCAAAGAACTTGATAATAACTGGACTCCACCTGCTTCAGGACGAAAAACTCAGGCAATTTTAATAGTTACAATAGGAAGTGACGGTAGTTTGTATGAATACCATTTTGCCAAATCTTCCGGCGATGAGGCTACAGATCGTTCAATTGTCAGCGCAGTAAAACAAACTGTTCCGTTTCCAAAATTTGGAAGTATGAATAAAAATGTAAAAAACTTTAATTTTCAGTTTGTATTTAATTACGGAATATTTAAGAAATCAGTTATTTAAAAATAAAAAAGAGAACCGATTAAGGTTCTCTTTTTTTATTACAATTTAATTAATAAAATTTACACAGCTTTTTGAACTTTGCCTGCTCTTAAGCAAGAGGTGCAAACTTTAATTCTTTTGACAGTACCGTTCATATTAACTTTTACTGATTGTAAATTCGGTTCCTGTGTATGAACAATTTGTTTATGCGAGAATGTTAACTTCGCTGCTTTAATCGGTGCTTTACCGCATATTTCACATTTTTTTGCCATAATTTTATTTCCTTTTCTAGCTAGTTAGTGTATTTTCATAATATATGAAAAATATCAAAAATCAAGCTGCATGTTAAAATAATTTAAGTCTTTGAATGTTATGTAACAATTTCTCAAATACTTGAATTAAATTTTTTGTTATGCTATATTTCATTTATGAACAATTTATAAGTTTATTAGGGTATGGAAAATATGAAAAGTTCAACTATCAGAAGATCAAATTTATCTAAAGAAAAAATGGCTGTGCTTGAAGCATTGTCAAATTACAAATCTACTTACTATGACAATTCTCCGAGTGTTTATGTAAGACCTAATAAGGAAAGAGAATTAGATTTGCTCTGGCAAAATTTTAAAATTAACCAGAAAAATGACAAATCACCTAATATTTATTTAGCAGCAGGGTTTATCACCGGTGCTGTAGTTATGCTGCTTCTGGTAGTTCTCATCAGTCTTTCCGCTAAAGGAATAAATTCTTTCGGCGAAAAACTTTCATCTTCTCCGGCTCCTGTAAAAAAAGAAAAATTAAGTTTGAATTTTATTCCTGCATCATCCGAAAAAGTTGAGGAAGAAATTGTTGCCAATGAGCAGTATACCGTTCAAAGCGGTGATACTATGGAAGCTATTCTTGTCAGATTTTATGGTTCGTATTCAAAGGAAAAAGAAGCACTTGTATTAAAAACCAATAACTTAACTAACCCTAATAAGTTATCTATAGGTCAAAAGTTAATTATCCCTATGGAAGAACCGGCTCAATAATTTTTTACTTTGGTAAGAAACAGGCTTTGATTAATATGCAGGGGTTTGAGTACAGCTTAATTTAATGGTGTTAATGTGAAAAAATTATTATTAAAGTATGCCTTTTTTTTAGCAGTTATACTTTTGTTTATTATGATGATTCCTCTGTGCCCTAAAACATCTGATAACGAAGTTATTTTTTGGACGCTTCAAATGGGTGACTTTTCATCTTATATGAATAAAGTTATAAAGGAGTTTGAAGCGGAAAATCCTGAGATAAAAATTAAATGGATTGACGTGCCTTTTTCTGAAGGAGAAAAACGTACTCTAGCTTCTGTTTTGAGTGATAATCCGCCTGATTTGATTAATCTTAATCCGGATTTTTCAGCACTTCTTGCACAGCGTGGTGCGCTTTATGAAATAGATGAGAAGTATGCAGCACAGTTTAATAAACCAATTATTAATTCTTTAAAGTTGAACGGAAAGCTATATTCTCTTCCCTGGTATGCGACATCCGCTGTTACAATATATAATAAAAAATTGTTTAAAGAATCGGGTGTAAAAATGCCTTCTACGTATGAAGATATAGCTGAAATTGCTCCGTTGATTAAAGAAAATACAAATGCCTTTGTTATGCTTCCGAATATTACTGAAAATGATACTATGCTTAGAATTTTGAATAAATATGGTATTAATTCCGCTCAAAACATAAATTCCAAACAATCTGAAGAAGTGTTTAATTTATTTAAAGAACTTTATCAAAAAAATCTCATTCCGAAAGAATCTATTACACAGACTCATAGAGAAGCTTTAGAAAAATATATGGCTGAAAATATTGTTTTTTTTCAGGCTGGAGCAAATTTTCTGACAATGATTAAAGAAAATGCTCCGTCAACTTATGAAAACACTGATGTATCTCCGCAACTTACGGGTAAATTAGGTCAATATGACTTTTCTTTGATGAATTTTGTTATCCCTTTAAAAGCAAAGCACAAGAATGAAGCATTGAAATTTGCTCTGTTTTTAACAAATTCTGAAAATCAGCTTGAACTCGCAAAACTAACAAATATTCTTGCCGTAAACGAACAAACACTTAAAGATGAATATTACAAAACTTATGACAAAAATGATTTAATGGCAAAAGCACGGGTTATAAGTGCAAAACAGCTTTATAACATTGAGCCTGCTATGAAACCTGAAAAGAATCAAAAAGAAATCAATACTCTTATTAATACTGCAGTGCAGCAAATTTTAATAAACAAAAACACCACCAAAAATATTCTTGATGATGTTTCTGTTAAATACAAAAAACTGGACTAACAATAAAAGCCGCATGGACCGAAGAAACTCGGCATGCCAAGACCGCAGCCAAACGGTCTAAACCCTGGTGCTAATCCGAAAAAACCTCCTCCAAAAGGTCCGCAGCCGTAAATTGTTGATGTCATAAACGGATTACATCCAAAAATGCCAAATGGTGATGAAACCATTGCAGCACCTATTGTGCCGACTGTCCCTGCATAATTTGAAATCGGATTGCCGTAACCTGCTATATTGTTAACGGCATAACCGAGGTAGCTGCCGGTATGTCTTTGTATCTCTCTGGAAGCCTCATTTCTTAATGCTCCGTTCATTACACTGTAGCCAAAGTTCATTAAAGCGTCGCCTGTGGGTACGCCGTTGTTTCTTGCGTCTATCATGCCTATGGTACTTCCCATTAAGGCATTAACATTACTAAGTGCGTATATTGCGTTGTCTAAACTCATAATTTTCTCTCTTAATAATATATACTATATATATAAAGTTTTTTTAATTTAAAAAATTGCTTAAATTATTTGTTTTGTTAAGTAATGTAAATAAACTGAGCAAAATACTAAAGTTTATGCATAAAAGAGCCGATTAACATAATAAGGAAACAATAAAAAAGGGATTTGATGTTATGGCAATGAGTGTTTACAATGCACAATACAAATTAGGAATTGATACAAGTGTATTAAAGCAGGTTTCTCAGGAAATTTTAAAACGTGCAGCAGAGAAAAACAGCCAATATAACACTTCATCAACAAATAATATCTTTAAAACTGCTGATTTCGGTCTTGACTTGTACAAAGGCAATGTTGATACAAATGTTGCAAGACAGGTTGCAATGAACAATTCAGGTTTTCAAATACAGTTAAATACTGAAGTTTTGCAATCAATTCAGTATCTGAATACAAAGGCTGCACAAAACATTCAGAAAAATGTTGAAGGCAAGATGACAATTGCTTTGAACGAAGGAGTAGGCAACACTCAACAAAATGAAGCAGCCCCAAAATTCAATAGTATTATAAGCATGTCAACGGGCAAAGATAAAAACGGTTCAGCTCCTTCATATAAAGGCGAATTCTTATTTATTAAAAAAGATAAAGAAAAAGAAGAAGCAAAAGCTGTATAGAAATAATTCAGACTAAATATGCATAAGAAGATGACGGAATTTTATTCTTCATCTTCTTTTAGTTCGTGTGCCAAATTGTAAAATTCTTGTTCAAGATCTTGTTCAGCTTTCTCTTGTTTATTATTGATGGGGTTTGATGAATTTTTTTCGCGTTTTTTTTGTTCTTCAAGGGCTTTTTTTCTGGCATTGATAACATTTGCGACATTCATCATAGCAAGTGAATTCAAAGTTGCTCTTAGCTGTGCACTTCTGTCAGTATATCTTTGACTGTCTTGATTTTCGTCATCTTCAGTTTGTTTTTGCTGCGCAAAATATTCTCCGCCCTGTCCCATTTTGTCATCTTGAGTTTTGGCTGCAGTTCCGGAAATATCTCCGCTTTTGAAATTGAAGGAGCCGCCGATTCCGAAGAATCCTGCTGATCTGTTATCGACCATGTTCTAACCCTCTATATGTGTTTATTAAATTCCTGATAAATAATATCAGATTTAATAGTATATTAACTCGTCTGAACGGATTATTTTGCTACACCATTAATAAAATGTTACATTAAATTTACAAAAATTTTATTAGTTTTAAATTTAAAGCAGATACAGGCATAAATATTGAAAAAAACTGTTAAATATGTTATTATAATATTATATATTTTGAAAAACATCAGGGAAGGATAATTATGAGAAGATTCAAAGGCTTTACACTTACAGAATTAATGGTTGCTCTTGCAGTAATCGGTATTATTGTAGCTGTTGTTACTCCGGCTATTGTTCGAATGCGACCTAATAAAACTAAAATGATGGTGAAAAAGACCTTTTATACAACTGAACAAATTGTAAGCACGCTTATAAATGATTCCAGAATGTATCCTGATTATCATTTGGCCTGTGACCTTGATGAAGGAGCGGTTGACTATGATTGTGCCTGGGGATTTGATTATGAAGGATCTGTACGACATGAAGGCGAGGATTACAGCGGTGATGATAAATTTGCCGGTTTGTTTATCAGTATGCTTAATATAAAATCAGGCAGTGGTGCTGATGACGAAGATAAACATATTGTTACAACAAATGACGGAGTAACCTGGGATTTATCAGGAACTGTCGGTGCATGGTCAACTGGACATAAAAACAGTGTTAAAGATGCAGGTATCGGTGAAATTTTGATTGATGTTAACGGTTTACAAGACCATGGCGGCGATGGTCCTGATTGCCGTGAGAATGACAGTGGCTGCAGTGCAGAAGATTTTGATCAGTATGTTATTGAAGTTTTTGCAAACGGTAAAATGCAAATCAGTGAAGATGATGAAAAAGCAATAGAATATGCAACAATTAACACTTCAATAAGAGATAATTAAAGCAATCGAATAATCGCGCTTGAAAATTTAATATTCAGGTGAGGAAAGTCCGTGCATTCAAGGACAAGCAGCCGGGGAAAGCCCGGACGGCGTGAGCCGGTGGATAGTGCCACAGAAATGAATACTGCTAACGGCTTTTAAAGTACGAGCGATGGTGCAACGGTGAGTTAAGAGCTTCACCAGCGGTATTGAGAGATATCGGCTAGGTAAACCCCTGCAGAATGCAAGGTCGGGTTGAGGGTTATAAAGGTTGTCCGCCAACCTCAGAAAAGACCGCTTGAGATTGAAAGTAATTTCAATACCAGACAGATGATTATTTAGAAACAGAACACGGCTTATGAGTTGCTTTATTTTATAAAAAAGTACCTCTTTTAAAAGAGGTACTTTTTGTTATTATGTGAAATTTAAAATTTATTTTTTATTCTTTGCTTCTGCCTCTTGTTTTGCCTGTTTGGCAAGTTCAGCACTGTTATCAATTGATTTTTGAACTTCTTTTTTTACATAAGCAGGATCGTATTCTTGATTTACATATTCAATTTTAGCATTTTTCTTTAATGATTCTGTTAAATTATCAATCATATCAATTTGTTTTTGATTTTCAAGATATCCTTTTATATCGTTTTTTACTTTTTCATATGGAGTTTGCCCTGCTGCTGCTCTGTCAGTAACCATTATAATATGATATCCGTATTGTGTTCTTACAGGTTTATCTGATATTGTATTAGGTTTCATTGAGAATGCGGCTTTTGAAAATTCGGGAACCATTTCTTTTGCGGCAAAGAAGCCTAAATCACCGCCTTTAACGGCTGTTGTTGTATCATCGGAATTCTCTTTTGCTAATTTTGCAAATTGTGTAGGATCTTTTTTTACTTCTGCAAGAAGTTTATTGATTTTTGCTTCTTTTGCTTTAATTTCTTCATTTACTTTCGCTTTTATTGCGCTGTCATCAAGATTTTTATTCTTTGCATCTGATTTTATAATTTCCGTTATTTCAACAGGGTTAACAGAAATTAAGATATGAGATGCTCTTACTTTATCCGGATATTTGAATTTATTTATATTATCGTTGTAGAATTTTTTTGCTTCAGCATCTGAAACAGAAGAATTGCCAAGTTCTTTAGCAAGTTTCTTCATCTTAACTTCTTCTTTCAAATCGCTTCTAAATTCTGAATTTGAAATTCCGTTATCTTTTAAAATTGAGTCTAGTTGTTCTTTAGAGCCTACTTTATCAATAATTGATTTAATAGCCTCGTCAACATCTTTATTAGTTACTTTAATTCCGCGTTTATTTATTTCTTCTTCAAGTAATGATTTAACAATTAATTCATTAACTATACGATCTTTTAAAAGAAGATAAATAAAACTGTTTTTGTCTTTTTTTACATCGACTCCCATTGCTGCAAGCATTCCGCTGCCTGCCTGTCTGTCCATTATTTGATCAAATTGAGCCTGTGTAATTGCTTTATCATTTACTTTTATAATAGCTTCATGTGATTTCAGACCGCAGCCTGCAAACATAACTGCTGAAACAGCAAGTACGGTCAATAATTTTTTCCCTCTCATAATTTCTCCTTTTTTTATATATTGTATATTATACAAATTCATTGCGTGTTTTATTTATATAATAAAACAAATCTGTCAAAATGTTAAATACTTCATTAAAGTTCATATAGGCATTGTTTAAAAGAAGTATAGAATTACCCTCAATACATGAAGCAGGAGCAATTGTATATTTTATCCGTTTGAGAATTTCTGACGGTAGTTTGTGTTGTATAAGCTTCCATTCTGCTTGAAGATAAGGCGTATATATTCTTATATTACTTTCTGTTTCACGTATAAGTGAAATTTTTGCCTCTGTTGCGGCAAGTCTTATTCTAATAAGTTTTATAAGATTTTCAACACTTTCAGGAGGTTTGGCAAAACGATCTTTCCATTCTTCCGTAATATAGTCAAGTTCAACTTCTGATTTTACATCAGCAAGCCGTTTATATTCAATCATTTTTTGTTCGGCAGAACCAACCCATTCATCCGGAATAAATGCTGTTATATTAATATCAACAATTGTCGGCTGTGTTTTATCAACTACTTCTCCTTGAAGTTCATGAACAGTTTCTTCAAGTAACTGACAATATGTGTCAAAACCAACATTTACCATGTGTCCGTGTTGTTTTGTTCCTAAGATGTTGCCTACCCCGCGGATTTCCACATCGCGCATTGCTATTTGATAGCCGCTTCCGAGTGTCGTGAATTCTTTAATTGCCTTAAGGCGCTGAACTGCGTCGCGCGTAATCTCTTTTGATTTAGTGTAAAGACAATAGCAATAAGCCTGCCTTTGCGAACGTCCGACACGTCCTCTTAATTGGTAAAGCTGTGCAAGCCCGAATTTGTCGGCGTTGTGGATAATCATTGTATTAGCATTCGGGATATCAATGCCGTTTTCAATAATAGTAGTGGCTAAGAGCACGTCATACTCGTGGTTTGCAAAATCAATAATCACTTTTTCAAGCGTTTTTTCATCCATCTGCCCGTGTCCTATTGCAATTCTGGCATTAGGAACGAGTTTTTGAAGCTGCATTCTGAATTCATCAATGGTTTCCACGCGGTTGTATAGGTAGAAAACCTGCCCTTCTCTGTCAAGTTCATGGATAATTGCATTTTTTACAATATTTTCATTCCATTCACCGACATAGGTTTTGATTGGAAGTCTGTTTTTCGGCGGAGTATTGATTATTGACATATCCTTAATCCCTGATAATGACATATAAAGGGTCCTCGGGATAGGCGTTGCCGACATTGTTATTATATCAATATTTTCACGTAATTGTTTTAGTTTTTCCTTATGCCTTACGCCAAACCGGTGTTCTTCATCTATTACAAGAAGTCCTAAGTCCTTAAAAATTATTCCGTCCTGCAAAAGTCTGTGAGTCCCGATTACAACATCGCATTCGCCGGTGGCAAGATGTTTTACGGTTTCTTTCTGTTCTTTTTGTGAACGGAAGCGTGATAAAAGTTCCACATTTACCCCGAAAGGTTTAAAACGTTCAGATATTGTCTGGTAATGTTGAAATGCCAGAATTGTTGTCGGAACAACAACAGCAACCTGTTTGCCCGAGGTTACAGCTTTAAATATCCCGCGCATAGCAACTTCGGTTTTCCCAAATCCTACATCCCCGCATATAAGCCTATCCATTGGCTGTTCGCTTTCCATATCAATTTTGACATCATTTATTGCCTTCATCTGATCAGGAGTTTCCGTGTATTCAAAGGCTTCTTCCATTTCAACCTGCCAGGTTGTATCAGGTAAAAATTGTATACCTTTTTGCATTTTGCGTTTTGCATAAAGACGTAAAAGGTCATAAGCTACCTGTTCTACTTCTTTTTTGACACGGGTTTTAGTATTCTCCCAGTCTTTGCCGCCCATTCTGGAAAGTTTCGGTTTTATTGTGCCTGAACCGCGATATCTTACAAGAAGGTTAATCTGTTCTGCAGGAATGTGTAATCTATCTTTATTTGCGTATTCAATTGTAAGATAATCCTTTAACTGTCCGTCGATTTCCTGTTGTGACAAACCTTTATAAATCCCTACCCCGTGTACGCTGTGGACAACATATTCGCCTTCTTTTATATCATTAATATTTTCAATGTATTCAGGTTTTTCTTTGTAATATGAGCGTTTTGTTGAGGTAACTTCTTTGTTTCTTTTATTAAATAATTCACGGTCTGTAAGTATAATTGTTTTGAAATCTTCAAGTATTGAACCGGCTGATGAAATACTTTCATTGTATTCAACATCAAAAATATCCCTTTCAGATAAAATTTCTTTTACACGTTCAGGATAATCGGTTGCTATGATTATTCTGAATCCATTTTTATTGTTTGTTTCATGTTTATATTTTTTTATAAATTCTGATATTTCGTCCAGATTTGCACCGAAATTTTGTACAGGCTGCGAGTTAAATTCGACAACTTCCTCCATTTCGCTGTCAAGAAAATTATTCATCGCAACTTTTACAAAGCCTGCACTTTTTTGTATAAATTCTTCAAAAGTTATGTGGTTGCGGCTTTTTAATTCTATATTCAAGCCGAGTTTCAGATTTTCCTGAAGCTGTTCTTCAAAATTTTTGTCAACGTATTCATATTTGGCATAAAGCTCGGATGTTTCGTCATAAACCAAAATATAATCTTTAAAGTAGTCTAATATCCCGACTAAATTATCATTGAAATAACTTTGATAAACATCAATTCCTTCAAAATATCCGTCTTCATCCTCTTTTTTTATAATATCAGGTATGCCGTTTTCAAGTGTGAATTTATACATCGGCATAATTTTTACTGATTTAACTTTTTCAATTGATTTTTGGGTTTCGTTGTTAAAATATCTTATATCAACGATTTCATCACCCCAGAGTTCTATTCTGACAGCATTTTTGTCAAGCGAGAAAATATCTATAATATCGCCCCTTATGCTGAATTCACCGATATCACTCACCATTGTGGAATGCTTGTAACCGAGATCAATGAATTTTTGTGCAATATCTCTGACATCAATTTCATCGCCGACTTTGAGGTTTAGAGAATTTTTTGTATAAAATTCTTCTGCAGGAAATTTTTCAAGCAGGGTTTTTACGGGAGCAATAACAACATCAGGTTTTTCAAGTAAAATTCTTACTTGTTCCGCATAATCATATCGATTGGGCGGAACACTTTCATACATTGAAATATTTTGAAAAGGAATTAAGTCAGATTCTATTCCAAATGCCTTTTTTAAATCGTTTTGATACTTAAGTGCATTTTGTTCGGTTGACGTAATTACAAGAATTTTCTTTTCCGTAATTTTTTGAATTTTTTGTATCAGTAATAGCCTTAAAAGAGTTGTAAGCCCTGTGACGGCAAACGAAAATGACTTTGCAAGATATCTTTCAAACAAAGCGTAGTTTACATCATTTTCAGGACTTTGAATTTTAAACATAATATTATTTTATCATAAAATAAAAAACCGGCTTGTAAGCCGGTTTTTGTGTATTGTTGAATATTAACGTTTTGAGAATTGAAAACGTTTTCTTGCACGTTTGCGTCCGTATTTTTTACGTTCTTTAACACGCGGATCGCGGGTTAAAAGTCCTTCTAAACGCAATACGTTTCTGTATTCTTCATTGGCTTTAACCAATGCTCTTGAAATACCGTGTCTGATTGCTCCGCATTGAGCAACTACACCGCCGCCTACAGCTTTGACTTTAACATCATATTTTTCTTGATTATCTGTCAAAACTAAAGGTCTGTAAACCAGCATTTCTACAGCAGGTCTGTTGCCGATATAGTTTTTCAAAGTTTTTCCGTTAACGAAAATTCTGCCTTTTCCTTTAACGAGTTTTACAACCGCAATAGAGGTTTTTCTACGACCTGTAGCCATAATTTCTTTATCTGCCATTATTTAGCCTCCTTCTCTAATACGATTGGTTTTTGTGCTGCGTGCGGATGTTCAGGTCCGTTGTATACTTTCAATTTTGTAAATTGTGTATCGCCTAAAGTGTTGTGCTGAAGCATACCTTTAACTGCTTTTTCAATTAAAAGTCTTGCGTCTTTTTCACGTAATTCTTTTACGCTTGCACTCTTTAAGCCTCCCGGATAACCGGTATGGTGATAATAAATTTTATCTGTTTCTTTTTTACCTGAAACCAGAACTTTGTCAGCATTGATTACAATTACGAAATCACCTGTATCAACGTTTGGTGTGTATTCAGGTTTATTTTTTCCTCTTAAAATATTTGCTACTCTGGTAGCCAATCTGCCGAGGATTTCGCCTTCGGCATCAATTAAATACCATTTTCTTTCAACTTCAAGAGGTTTTGCTGAATATGTTTTCATGCTTAGTCTCCGTTGTTTATCCCTTTTCAGGGTTAATATGTTACTTCAATCAAAGTCAGTCCGTACGGGCTGACGGTTTGTCCCGCTTTTCGCCTGTCACAGGCTTCAAGAACCTGTTTCATGTGCTCGGCAGGAAGATTATGCCCCTCTATTTCAAGAAGGGTGCCGACGATTGCTCTTACCATATTATAAAGAAATCTGTTTGCAACAATATCAATAATCACTTTATCGCCGTCTTTTTTACATTCGGCTTTTTCTATAAAACAGACTGTGCTCGGGTTTAGCGTACCGGAACTTTTAAAGCTTGAGAAATCATGCTCTCCTAAAAGATAATTTAAGGCTTTTTGCATTCTTTCAATATTGATGTCAAATTTTACTCTCATCAAATCTCCGTCAAAAGCATTTTTACATTTACGATTAATAAAAACGTATCTGTAGTGCCTGCATTTGGCAGATTTTTGAGCGTGAAAATTTTTATCAACTTCTTTCAAGCCGCTGACAGAAATATCTTTTGGAAGGATTTCATTTAACTGGTAGATGAACTTTGAAGCAACAATAGGCTCATCAGTGTCAAAATGAACAACCTGTCCAATAGAATTTACGCCTCTGTCTGTGCGTCCGGAAAAGACTGTCTTATATAGCCGGTTATTATTTGCAATATTGTTATTGCTTTTTATCAATGTACTGATTGCTTTTTCAAGTTCCCCCTGTATTGTCGGAGTTTCTATTTCTTCGCCGTTTCTAAACTGTATCTGGCTTCCGGCATAGTTTTTACCGATATACTGAACTTGAATTGCGTAACGCATTTTAGCTTATACCAACTGTATTAAAGCCATTTCTGATGCGTCACCGCGTCTTGGAGGCAGTCTGAATATTCTTGTATAACCGCCTTGACGGTCAGAGTATTTTTTACCGATTACAGTGAAAAGCTTTCTTAAAACTGTTTCTTCTGCTAATTTTTTATCGGCAGAAGGGGCTTCAAAAACTTCTCCTGTTGCTAAATCCATAAATTTACCTGTTTCTTTATCAAAAATGAATTTAGCAGCCTGACGGCGAGCGTGCAGATCGCCTCTTTTTGCAAGGGTGATAATTTCTTCAGCGTATGGTTTTAAAGCTTTTGCTCTTGCCATAGTTGTTTTGATTTCACCATGTACAAAAAGTTCTGTCGCTAAGGAGCGTAACAAAGCATCTCTTTGATCCTTTGCCTTTCCGAGCGTATTTTTTTTAGTTTGGTGTCTCATTTTTTGTATCCTTTATTTTTTGTAAATTATTTTTTATTTTGAAGTTCGGATGAACAGAGGTCAGGAGGTCAGGCTATTTACAGTAAAAGGCTTGCCTTCTTGCCCTCCGGTCTTCCTGTCTTCAGATTAACCTACTTCTTCTTCGGTTTCAGGGTTTGGAGCCAAATCCAGACCGAAGTGGTGAAGTCTTTCTATTACTTCGTCAGAAGATTTCTTTCCGAAGTTTTTAATATTTAATAAGTCATGTTCTGATTTTTTCAATAATTCAGCCATTGAATTAATGCTTGCACGTTTCAAGCAGTTGTAAGCTCTAACTGAAAGTTCTAATTCTTCAATAGTCATAGAAGGAGTATTAGAATCTTCATCTTTTTCTTCTTCAACAACCATAGAAGGAGCTACAACCGGTTGTCCGGTAATTGCTGCAATTTGCATAAAGTGTTCAATCAAAAGATTTGAAGCCTGACTTAATGCATTAGTTACATCAATAGAACCGTTTGACCAGATTTCAATGGTTAATTTATCAAAGTCAATAGAATCTCCTACACGAGTACTTTCTACATTGTAGCTTACACGTTTGATTGGCATAAATGTTGCATCAATCGGAAGAACGTCTATTGAAACGCCTTTTGAATCTCTTGGAACATCATGTGCAACGTAACCTTTTCCTGTTTCTACGGTAATGTCTGCATGGAAGCTTCCGCCGTCTGCAACAGTACAAATCAGCCAGTCAGGGTTAACAACTTTTACGCCTGCAGGAAGTTGGATGTCACTTGCAAGAACAGCTCCGGGACGATCAACGTCTATTCTTAATGTTTGAGGTTCTTTGGAATCAGTTTTTACAACTAATCCTTTAAGGTTAAGCATAACATCGATTACATCTTCTAAAACTCCGGGAATAGCTGTGTATTCATGAGTAATACCTTCTATTCTGGTTGCGGTTACAGCTGTCCCTTCTAAGCTTGAAAGAAGAACTCTTCTTAACGAATTCCCGATTGTTGTACCAAAACCTTTTTCTAACGGTTCGATTACGAATTTACCGTATTGTGATCCGTCAGAACTTGTTGTTGTATTAACGCATTTAATTTTCAATTCCATATTTTTAAATCTCCTAGTTGTTGCTAACTATTTGTTCTTTAGATGGTCAGATGAACAGAGGTCAGGAGGTCAGGCTATTTACAATAAAAGACTTGCCTTCCTGCCTTTCTGAACTTCATGCCTTCTATTTAGAGTAGTACTCGATTACGAGCTGTTCTTTGAATTCAGGATCTAATTCTTCTCTTTCGGGAATTCTGTCGAAAGTGATTTTCAAAGCTTCTTTATCAATTGTCATCCATGCTGGAGCGCAAGCCATATCAATCATTTCTGTTACACTTTTCAAAAAGGCACTGCTTTTTGATTTCACAGTAATTACATCACCGGCTTTTACAAGGTATGAAGGAATATCTACTTTTTTGTCATTTACAAGAATATGACCGTGATTTACAATCTGCCTTGTTTGTTTACGTGTAATGCCTAATCCTGCTCTGAAAAGAACATTGTCCAATCTTGATTCAAGAATTTGTAAAAGGATTGTACCTGTTACACCTTTTCTTCTTGCTGCTTCATTGTAATATTTTGCGAATTGTTTTTCACTTACCAGATATGTAAATCTGATTTTTTGTTTTTCTGCCAAGTGAATAGCGTATTCAGAAAGTTTTTTTCTGACAGCACCATGCTGACCTGAAGCTGTTTGTCTCATAGAAGAAGTTAATTTTCTGTTAGACAAATCTTTAACTTTCTTATTTCTGAATAATTTGTTTGTTGGTCCTGTATATCTAGCCATTATTTTTCTCCTTTACTTTTGCAGGGCGTCTATGGTTTACTTTTTGGCTTATAAAGCAAGCCCCTGCGTTGCTATGAGGTCAGGAAGTCCGGAGGTCAAGATGTCAGGCTAATTTTCATTAAATGGCTTGCCTTCCTGCCATCCGGTCATCCTGCCTTCTGTTATACTCTACGTTTTTTCGGCGGGCGGCATCCGTTGTGCGGGATAGGAGTTACATCTTTAATCAATGTAATTTCCAAACCTGCAGCCTGAATTGCGCGGATTGCAGTTTCTCTGCCTGAACCCGGTCCTTTGATGTGAACTTCAACTTTTTTCATACCCTGGTCGATTGATTTTTTAGCTACAAGTTCTGCTGCAGATTGAGCTGCAAACGGTGTGCCTTTTCTTGCACCTTTAAAACCTGTTGCACCTGCTGTTGCCCAGGCAATAGCATTACCCTGAGTATCTGTTGAAGTTACGATTGTATTGTTGAATGTTGATTGAATGTGTACAACACCCTGCAATACGTTCTTTTTTTCTTTTTTCTTAGTTTTTACTGGTCTTGCCATTTTCTACTTTCCTTTATTTTTTGTTGTTTTGAATTTTCATTTTGTCTTGGATTATTGGCAACTCGAAACTTTTCATTTCACTCCATAAATTTTACAAATTTATTACGTTACATCAAGTTTCTCGTTAGGACGTGCTGGGTTCGCTTTGTTGTTGCTCGCTGTTGAAATTATACCAATTTAATTCGTATTTAACGGCTCGCTTAAGCTCACGCGGCGCACTTACCAAAATCCGCTATACTGTTTTCTTCTTAGTGATTGCTAAGCCTTTTTTACCGCGTCTTGTTCTTGCGTTTGTTTTTGTTCTCTGACCGCGGCACGGTAGGTTGCGTTTATGTCTTAAACCTCTGTAAGAACCGATTTCTTGAAGACGTTTGATGTGTAATGAAACTTCACGACGTAAATCACCTTCAATGTGGTAATTTGCCAGTTCGTTTCTTAACAATTTGATATCTTCATCTGTTAAATCGTCTGTTCTTAAATCCGGTGAGATTTTAGTAGCTTCAAGAATTTTTTTTGCTCTTGTAGGTCCTATTCCGTAGATATAGGTTAATGCTACTTCCATTCTTTTGTTACGGGGTAAATCCACCCCTGATAGTCTTGCCATTTATTTTTCTCCTTTTCTTGGCTTTTGGTGCGGGTTAGGGGCTTTGTTATTTTTTACTCGGCGCCTCTTTTTTCATTATTGAGATGCCTTTCATCTTTTAATGCGGGTTCCCTTATTCCGCTCCACCTGTTGTTAGATTTTTTTGTGTATGAGGCTTAAATACTTCCTCACCATTGACCGTTTAAGTCCGTCAATTCGACTTGTTTAATCAGAGGTTCAGATGAACAGAGGTCAGGAGGTCAGGCTATTTACAGTAAATGCTTGCCTTCCTGTCTTCCGAACTTCCTGCCTTCTATATTACCCTTGTCTTTGTTTGTGTTTTGGGTTTTCACAAATAACTGCGATTCTGCCTTTTCTTTTAATACATTTGCATTTATCGCACATAGGTTTTACTGATGATCTTACTTTCATTGTTTTTTCCTTTATTTTTTGTACTTTAATTACTTAAGTCTGAATGTAATTCTGCCGCGGCTTAAATCGTATGGAGTCATTTCAACTTTTACTCTGTCGCCCGGCAAAATTCTGATGAAGTTTTTTCTTATTTTGCCTGAAATATGTGCTAAAATTTCGTGATCATTTTCAAGTTTTACACGAAACATTGCGTTAGGCATAGCTTCAAGAATTGTACCTTCTAGTTCTATTACGTCTTTTGACATATATTCCTCATTTTCGGCTGTACATGATACACCTATTTTAGGCGTTATAATAATCATACTTGGAAAATATTCATTTGCAAGCAGTTTGACATGTTTTTATAAGCTAAAATCAAAGGGAGTTTTTTAATTGTTTTTTTAAATATGGCACACTAACAATATTTGCTTGAATCTTTAAACATCAAAAATGAAGCAAGTTTGCGGTTTTTTGTAAATTTTTCTTAATAATTTTAATTATTTTATTTTTAATTAAACAAAATTAGTCACATTTGATTTTTCCATTCCAGCTTAAGTCGTCACATTTTAAATAATCCATGTTTTCGTTATATATAACCCATGCGGTGCAACCCAGACCATTATGTCCTATGCTGCTTTTAAACGCAGAGCAATAATTCTCTGATAATTTTTGATTTCCTGTTCCACGAGCTACAACACGATCCTTTAATATAAAGAAAGAAAATACGTCCCTACCCAATACATTTGGAGCTTTAGGTCCATTTAAATCAACAAATATTTGTCCGTAATTGCCGGTATTAGCAGCATGAGCAGGATTTCTATCAACAAACCAGCTTGTAGCAAAAACTGTACCATCACCCAGAACCATACCGGGCATTGTTTTAAATTTAAGAGCATTTGTAGAGCCACTTAAATTGGTATATTCTATATCATTAAAACACTTATCAGAATTGCTTTTATCGCAAACTTCCACCACTTTTAAATTTTGAGCAAATTTTCTGTTAAATTCATCTTCAGTCATGAATTCCCAATTATTTACATCTGCTCCGCTAAATTCAGTTGTTCTCATATACATAAATGCATTTTGCAAAGTAGAATTTATTTTTTTCAACTGAGTAACAGTCTGTTTCACTTTGTAATTCGCAATTAATGATGGCATTGTCATAGCTGCTACAACACCGATGATACCAAGTGTTATTAAAACTTCCGCTAAAGTAAACCCGTTTAAATTACTAATTTTAGTGCTCTTCGCGGGGGGGGGGCAATTCTAAGCTCTTTCTTAATCATAATTTCAGCCTCCTTTATATCCTTATTATTTATTATTTTTTTTAATTTGTCAATTGTTAACTTTTTTTACGACTTTTTTATTTTCTGAAATCCTGCGGGAATAATATACTTAATATATTTAGAGTATAAAATTTCGGAGATATTTTATGGCAATCAGAGTAGACGGTATAGAATCAGAAGATGAATTAAAAAAAGCTCAGGCAGCAGCGCAGGCTCAAGGTACATCTGTAACAAATTACAATGAGTGGGCTGAAATTTTGAGAGAATTTGAAGAAAACGGTATTCAATCAACGGGTTCATATGCCGGAGATAAAGCCAGAATGCAAGAAATTCAGCTCGCTGTCGAAGAATATGTTAATGAATTACAAGAGCAGGAAAAAATTCAACAAAATATCCCTGAAAATAAAGAAACGAATAAAGTTCAGCAGTCCACAGAAAATGATAAACAGCAAGATATTAAAGCTACTGTTGCAAATGCCACAAGTTCTCAGATTATGGCAGATTATATGAAGTATTATCATATGTTGATGTAGGTTGTTTAAGATACTAAGATAATAAGGCACTAGGATACTGGGGTATTAAGGCAATAAAATTAAACACATAAATTAAATTCTTAGTATCTTAGCGCCCCTAGCATTTTATTATCTTATCTTAGCAGTTTATCTAAACACTTTTACTCTGTTAAACGGCCAAAAAAGAAATACTGCCCTGCCTACAAACCTGTCTTCCGGTAAAAAACCCCACCATCTGCTGTCGTAAGAATTACCTCTGTTATCGCCCATCATAAAATATTTATGTTCGGGAATAATAATAGGACCGCATAACATATCTTCTGTGCACGGTTTTTCGTAATATTCACTCATAATGTAATTTTCTTCAAGAGGTTTGTCGTTTATATAGATTCTACTTTTGCCAGTGTTATCTGTTTTTATTTCAAATTTATCTCCGGGAACACCGATTACACGTTTGATGTAAGCAATATCTTTGCAGAAAAAGCCTGTGAGTCTTGAAAAAATTCTCCATGGAGTATTCGGAAGCTTTTCAAACGGCGGATAAAATACCATTATATCTCCCCGTTTCGGAGTTGTGTAAAATCTTGAGAAACGTTCCACAAAAATCCTATCACCTTCAATTAGCGTAGGGCGCATTGATGCTGACGGTATCCAGCGTATTTCTCCTATGAAAAATCTGATTATTATGACCATTACAACAACGAAAACTACTGTTTCCAAAATTTCCCTTGTCATCGGATTAATTTTTTCATATTCGGTTTTTATATTTTTTATAATTTTCTTAAATTTATTCATCAGCTAAAAGCTCCGTAAGCTCAATTAATTTTTGTTTATATATATTATTTTTAAGATAATCAATAGATTTTATTGCTTTGTCTACGTAATTATTTAACAAAACAACTGTTTTTTCAATACCTTTTTCAGCTGTTTTAAAATCTCCGGAAAATATGACAGGTGCCGTGTATACGCCGTCATTAATGTCGGATTTTGTCGTTTTTAGATTAATTAAATCATCTCTTATCTGGAAGGCTGTTCCGAAATTTGTAGAAAATTCAAAAGCATTACAATCCGCCTCGGACAAAAGCACAGCACCGCATATTGCGGTTTCAAAAAGAGAAGCTGTTTTTTGCTGTGTTTTTTTTAAATATTTATCAAGAGTAGGAATTGTAAACCTGTCAAAATGCTGATTTATTTCACCCTGACACATATTATCAAGCGTTTGTGCAAACATTTCGGTTAATTGTACAGAGTTTAACAGACATATTTTTTTTAAAGCGATTGATAAAAGATAATCACCTGTAATTACCGCAAGTTTATTCCCTAATGCTTTGTTTATAGTTTGTTGATTACGTCTTAAAGAGCATTCATCGATTACATCATCGTGAATTAAAGAAGCATTGTGAACAAGTTCAACAGCTGTTTGAAGCATAATTTGTTTTTCATCAATATCTTTACCTATGGCTTTAATATACAAAAAAGCCGCCGCCGCTCTGATATGCTTTGAAGGCGCGTTAAGTATATTTGAAAGTTTTGACATTAAAGGTTCTTTAATATCAATTTCTCTGGTAAGCCCTTGAGTAACCTCTTGAATCTCATCTTTTATGATGTCAAGAATTTCGGAATATTTTTTATTAAAGCTCATATAGAATATTTTAACATAAAAAATTATCATCTATATATCTTCACTTACCTTACTCCTAAACTAAAAAAAGCGACAAACTAGTGTTTGTCGTCGGAAAATCAATAGGAAAAAGGGAAAGGAAACAAATAAACTTTTAGTA
>CALUPR010000007.1 GCA_944322705.1 Candidatus Gastranaerophilales bacterium | reverse complement strand
ATTGCTACTCTGTCGCCTTTCGGAATCGGGCAGTTTGCAAATACTTTAGCTGTTTCAAACAAGTTTTGAAGAGAAAACTCTCTGATAACGCCTGATTGGTGTAACAGTGCTGCTGCAGCTTTATCAGCACCTGCCAAAGAGCCTGTATGAGAAGATGCAGCTGATGCACCTGCTGCTGAACGACCTGCCTTAAGAGCCAAAATTGGTTTTTTCTTGGTTACTCTTGTAGCAAGTTTTCTGAAGTTTGCAGGGTTCTGGATTGATTCCATGTATAAAAGAATTTGTTGAACATCGTCGTCATTTTCCCAGTATTCAATAGCTGTTTCAGCGTTAACATCAGCCTGGTTGCCGATTGAAATGAATTGTGCAAAACCTAAGTTAAGGTCTTTCAAAATATTTAAAATCCCGCCGCCTAAAGCGCCTGACTGAGATACAAAACCGATGTTTCCGCGTTCAGGCAGAGATTCTGCAAAGCAGCCATCCATTCTGATTTCAGGGTTGGTGTTTACAACGCCCAAGCAGTTAGGTCCTACGCATCTCATGCCGTATTCTTTAATTTTTTGAACTAATTGTTTTTCAAGTTCAGCGCCTTCAGCTCCTGTTTCTTTGAAGCCTGCAGTGATTATACATAAACCTTTAATGCCTTTTTCGTGGCACTGGTCAATTGTTGATAATACAAATTTTGCGTTTACAACGATAAGAGCAAGATCAACTTCGCCCGGAACTTCAAGAACTGATGTGTAAGCTTGAAGTCCTTCAATTATACCGCCTTTAGGGTTTACAGGATAAATTTTTCCGTTGAATTTGTATTCCTGTAATCTTTTCATAATATCAGAACCGATGGTGTGTTCTTTTGTTGACGCACCAATAACCGCTATTGATTTCGGTTTCATGATTTTGTCTAAAATGTTCATTTTTTGTCCTTTCTTTCTTATTTAGTTTATAAGTTTAGATAATTTATTATAAATTTTATTTTAATATCCGTTAACAATCCATTCTCTGACTCTGAATTTTGCGCCTAAATCTTTTGCAATCTGTTCGCATTTTTCAAGGTCAAGATGTCTGCCTTTATAACCTTCTACAATGCTTGCAACTACTGATATTCCTTCATTAGAGCAGGCTTTTATAAATTTTTTCATCTCATCGTAAGCTTCGTCAAATTTTGGCTGCGAAAGTTCATCATATTCTTCTTTTGTTGAACCGTTGAGGCTTACGGAAAATTCATCAACAAGTCCTTTTAATTCAGGGACAACATTTCTTTTATAAACAAAATTAGCATGCCCGTTTGTATTTACGCGGATTTTTGTATCGGGATATTTGTCTTTAATATATTTTGCGACTTCTTTTAAAATATCTAATTTCATCATAGGTTCGCCGTATCCGCAAAAGATTACTTCAGTGAAGGGTGAAGAGTGAAGAGTGAAATGTTTTTTAATAATGGCTTCAAACTGTTCAATAACATCTGTTGCAGTGGAATTTTCATTATCAAGCCAGAGTTCTTGCCCCTTTACATCGCTTTTGTCTTTTCTAAGGCAAAAGATACAGTCATTTGTGCACCTGTTAGTAAGATTTATATAAATTTTCCCGTCGAGTAAATATACTAAAGTGTTTGACATGACAAGCCTTCCGATAACAAAATTATTGCACGGGCAAGAATTTTTTACAAGCATGAAAATTGTGATAAAGTTTATTGTTTACGATAAAAAAGCTTGGCGTCTTTGTTCTTAGGATCGTTTGAGTAATCTGCTGTGCCCGGGAAGCTGTCTTTGCCTGTTGTTATTCTTGTGATCCAGTATTGAATTTTCGGAATCAATGTTGATAAGAAAATGGCTGATATTGCAAAACCTACAGACCAGTTGCAGGTATTTTTAATAAAGTTTTCACGGCAGGCTTTTTCAAGTAACTCTGATGTTATTTCGGTGTTATTCTTACGAGCCTTTTCAATAATTCTGGATACATACTGGAATATGTCTTCTTTCAATGTCGCCAGTTCCTCAAAATTTACATAACGGAATTTATCAGTTGAAGCATTTTTTGTAGCTATGCTGAATACGTTTTGTAAAAATTCAGGCATGTTAATTGCACCTTCTCTAAAGATATCTTTTACCTGATTTTTAGTAAGGACAGATACTCCTTCAACTTCGGGTTGAAGTTTTGACATACGCTCGGCAAGGTCCGTATATTTTATAATATCTTTATCTGTAAATTGTTTTGTTTCTTTTAAATACTTTTTGAATTCGTCAAGAGTTATAACTTTATGTTCATCAAATTTGCGGATTAAATCTCTGTCTATAAAACCTACATTACTGTTGTCACCTGTTGCGGCACGGGCAAATGCGTCTATATTCATCTTGCTGCCGTTTTCTTTTAGCACTGCTTCAAGATGGTCGGTAACCTGTTTTGCCGCTACAGGGTCAAGTCTGGTCTTTCTTCCGTCTTCTATCTGATTAAGCCATCTGTTAATATTTGGCATGCTGAACATATAGAAATATATAGAAGTTAAATCTCTGAATAAAACTTCAATTCTTTCATGTTCATTTCTTGCACTGACTGCTCTTCCGCCCGCTATACCGACATCAGTTGATAAAAGTTGGTATGTTGCATCATTTTCAAATTTGTTTGCAATTGAAAGCAAGGCATTATAATTCATTCCGAACGGTACATTTTTATTATTTTCGGATTTAATAAATTTGTCCATTGAAATTTTTTGATAATTCGATTGAACTGTGTTTAATTGGTGCTGTTCATTTTCTTTATTCTGCCCAAAATGTTTTTCGTGATAAACAGCTGTTATGTGCTGATTGATTTTCGGAACAACAAAACCTACAAGTATATTTGCAAGTATTATACTTGAACCTATTTTAAGCGCTTTAAAGACAGCGATTTGATTTTTGGTTAAATTTTGGATTAATTTTCCAGTTTTTCCTTCAAGCTTTGCTTGTTGTTTCAACTGTTTATCTTTAAATAAGAAATTTTTAAGCGGTTTTCTTACTCCGTCTTCCTGTGCATCAAAATCTGCGGTGTGCAGTTTTAGAATTTTTTTGCCTATATGATCGTTCATTTTGTTGAACATTTTGACACCTGCAAACCAGAAACCTGCACCTATTGTTTCTTCGGTGAAACGTTCTCTTGCTTCTTCAAAACCGCCTCTTTCATAAGCTTGAAAAGTCCTTCCCCCTGTTACAAAACATTCTAACAAGATTAAAGGTGCTAAACTGCGGCTTGCAAGCCCGCGTATAAATCTCCGGGAGTAACTGAATTGTGAAATTGTTTGTGGTGTTACTTTCATATTTTTTACCAGTTTAGAATATTTTATTTAATATTCCTGAATGTTTTTTTTTGCTTTATGTTTAAGTTTTTTTAAGTTTTTTTTTACAACATATAATGTAATTTTAACACTAATTAAGAATTGTAAAAATAATAAATAAAAATAACAATGTTTTTTCTTCACTGTTTTTGTTACAATAGATACAGAAGGTAGTAACTATGGCTATAAGGCAAATAATATCATTTAACGGCTATAATTCAAATCAACAGCAAAAAAAAGATAAATATTTAAAACCCGCTGTTGTTTTAACTTCTGCTATGGGAGTCGGTGCAGCACTTGCTGTTATTTCAAAAAAACAAGGATTTTCGCTCAAACCTTCTTCAATCAAAAATACGCCGGTAAAGGATTGGGCTATTTTTAGATTATTTAACAAAAAACTTCCTGATAAAAAAACTATTGAACTTGAGGAAAAAGAAATTATTTCAATGGCAGCTGCATCTGTTGCCGGCGGTTTGACAGGCGGTGCAATTTTTGATGATAAAAAGCATTTTAAAGCCAAATTAAGAGAATCTGTTAACCAGATTTTAGGTAATGTTTTGGTGCCTGTTGCATGTGTAGGCGCTGCTTCAAGACTTTATAAAGCTCACAAGGAAAAACTTATTTCTGTTATGCCCCAGTTGAAAAATACAGGTAAAGCGGCTAACAATTTTAATAAGGTTTTGAGAGTCCTGCCAGGTTCATTAGCAACAGTAATTTCTTTGGGAATTGGTATTGTTGCCGGTAATAAAGTTTCTAATTTTATTAATGAAAAACTATTCCATAAAAAAGTTGAAAGGAATATTAAAGGTTCTGATTTTGCTCCGCATGTTGATGATTTGGGAATGGCAGTTTCTTTGATGGCTGATAAATCAAAAGGAGCTTCGTTTATACAGAGAATAGTTCCGTTATTCCTTTGTGTTCCGGGAATTGAAACAGGAACTCACAGAGATATTTAACAATCATAATTTTCAAGTTCCGGTTCTTTTAATATATCTGCATATTTTTGTAATTCATTAAGTATAGGCTGGTATTTTTTATATAACTCCTGCCGTTTTGCATCGCTGTTCCGGCTATTTACTATTTGCATATCAATTTTAGCCTGAAGTGCCATTTTAATGATTTCAGGCATGTTTAAAGCTGTTGGATTATCGCTTGAAAGATTTGCATAATATTTTTTCTGAAAATCAGATGATATACGTTCTTTCCAGTTATTTTTATTTTTTGCTCCCGGCATATTATATACCATGTCGGTTATTCCAAAAAGGTCTGCGAAAGATATTTCAAATCTATTGGACGTCAAAAGTTCTGCAAATTTTGCATTGACCCGCGCAATATCTGCTTTTATACGTGCTTCTCCTTCTTTTTTGGAACCGTCAGGATTTGTCGATGAAATTTTTTCACAGAAACTTTTATTTTCAACAAGTCTATTTGGATCTTGATTTAAATAACCTGCCAGATACAAAGCATTCCAGGCGGGGCTTTGTTCTATTTGTTCCTGCTTAATCATTAATTGCGCAGGCAAATTATCATGGCAGCCTACAATAGCCCAATGATTTCTATCAAAATTTTCTGTTTTTGACCATTCCAGCTGGATTAATTCAGGCAGTTTAAGTTTATTGTAAAATATTTTTCGAAATTCTTCAGGATTACTGCATACTGATTCCCATATAGGGTCTTGTGGCTGCAGACCATGTTCTTTTAAAGCAGGGAGTATTATTTTTTCCAGTATGCGCGGATAATTATAATAATCATCAACTTTTTGCCCGTTTTCGTACGTTTGTGACATATAAGAACCTTTTAACTTGCTGTAGTCAATATTGCCGTTTTCATCAAAAACAATACTGCTTTTATGTATAAGATAAGGCTCTACAAGACCAAGAACATGATCAATCCTTGTATTTTCACAAAATTCCAGATTGAAATCAAGTTTTTCTTTTAAGAATTGTCCTCCTATATTAAGTTCCATATTAGCACCTTTAAATATTTTTCTCGGGTCAAGTGCAGGTATTCCCCAAACTTGATGTCTGCCGGAATATTCATATGCACCGATGCTAAAATTATCTAAAAAAGCGCTTTTGTAACGCCATTCATCCATTTTAGAACAGCCTATAAGAAGGTCATTTATATATTTAAAATTAGTTTTGTCTCGCCATTTTTTATTATCTTTAATTTGTTTTGTTGCAATAAACTGTTCAAATTTATATTGTTCTATATAATTTTTGTTTGATTTTTTAATTGCATAAAATCTTTCAACTGCGTCAATGTCCCCATTTTCAACATTTAACATTAGATTTTTGTCAAGTTCATTATCCCAAGTTTCAAATTTATCAGTTTTATAATATGCTGAAAGAACTTTGAATACACCTTCTTCTGTCAAACGCTCTTCATGTTTTTCTAAAAATTTATTATATTCTTTATTAAGCGCAATTGTTTCAGGCTGGCATTTAGCGAGATTTGCCTTAAAATTTTTATAACTTTCCGCTAAAGCTGTATCATATGTTTTTACTGCCTCATTAAAATTTGTCATGTCATAATCTTTATCAGAAAGTTCAGGTTTTTTAGTTACTTTTTTATATGTTTCCTCTGATAAAATTTTTCCGTATTTTTCTGTTGTAAGAGCTTCAAGATCAATAAACAGTCTGTTTTTTGCGAAAGCGGAAGAATTATAAGGGGATAGTTTTACGCCGCTCTGGCTTGTTTCAAGTTCCCCGCCGGGTCCAAGCTGGTTTCCGTTAAATCCGTAAAGCTGTAAAAATTTGATATACTCTTTTGCTCCATTTCCGTAAGGAGAACCTATATATGTATCTCTGCCGAGTGCAGGAAAACATGAACCATGCGTTATGATAATTCTGTCTGTTGCTCCTAAAGCCTCATAAGCTTTTTGGCATGCTGTTTTTAAACCCGGCTCTTCTTCTTTTGTAGGGCGTCTTTCAAATGTTATTTTATTATTTATCCCTAATATCTTCATAATATTTTAAAACTTGAACAAAAAATTTTTTGTCATTATTATTTTATATTTCAGAAATTATTTCTATTTGAGCGTTACACCCGATTTCTTCTCTTGAAAGTACTGTTATATTGTTCATATAATTGCTTAAAAGAGTGAAAATAAGATGTCTGAATTCCAATGGGACGAATAGTTTCGGGTTTTCAATGTTTAATTTTTGCGCCTTTTTATTTATTTTTTCTGCAAGCTGTTCTGCAAAATCAGCATCAATTCTAATTATTGCATCATCATTTTCATCAAAATCAGGACAGAATTTATCAAGTGTTGCATCGGATATTTCAAACGCATTGATTATACCTTCTGTATTTTGATTGTTTTTACAAATTTGGCGCGAAAGTGACAATCTTAATTTTTTTATCAAATCGGATTTTGTACTATCTGCTGCAAAATCATTGATTTTTTCAAAAATAGAAGAGATGTCTTTTATTGATATTTTCTCTCTGATTAAACTTGTCAAAATAAATCTTAAGTCAGAAAGAGATAAAAAATCCGGAATTATATTTGTAACCAAAAATTCATTTGATTTGCTTACCACATCAATATATTTGTCAAGATCTTCATAGCTTAAAAGGTCATCAACATATTTTACGGCACAGAATTCCAGAGCATGAGCAATGTATTCTGCACTTGATATTCCCTTTTGCCAGAAGTTTTTCGATTTGTTTTTTTCTATCCATATTACTTTTTTACCGGTTATTTTATCTATATCTGATATAGAGCCTTTAATTTTCTTTTCCAGATGGATTTCATCGTTATAAAACATTAGGAATCCCGGATAAACACAGGCTTTAAAAACTTCCAGCCCGCGAATTTTAATACTGAATTCATAGGGATTAAGGTTTTCGTCATCTTTAAATACTATTTTTGGTATAACATATCCCAGAGTTTCGGTAAGTTTGAGTCTTGATTTTACTGTTTCCGAGATAAGTTCTTCTTCCAGTATTTCATCTGCGGGATCAACATATCCCAAAATTTCTTCGCTCAAAAGAATAGCCAGTTTTTCTTCTTTAAGCATTGAATACATAGCGTTTGGAGAAGTTGCCTGCGCGAGTTTTAATTTCAATTCGTCTAATTCTTTTAAGCCTGCAGAAATTTTATCATTTAATTTTTTTCTGCTTACTGATGCCGGTGCTTCTTGTTCAAGTTCTTCTTTAATTTTAGCAATTCTTGTTTTTTGTTCTCTAATTTTTCCTTGAATTTCCAAACAAGTATCATAAGGAGTTTGTTCTGATGAAAGCATTTTTTCCATCTGACTTTTAAATGTAGAGATGTTTATAACATCTGCATTTGTTTCCGCTGTGTCATATTCAGCCTCTTTCATAAAAATGCAGTGGCATAAGACCTGTCCTTCTTCATTTTCAACTTCCTGCATGCTGTAAAGTTCCCAGTTGTTCATTGACATTTCATTTAACAGGTTTTGAAGTTCCTGTGTGTTTTCACTTGAACAGGTTTTGATGACATACTGCATTTTTTTATTGAACATATATTACTCCTTGTCTTGTGCAATCAGAATTTTTAAAGCTTCTACTGCAGTTTTAATTGCCTTATCAGTATCATGGATAACAGGATTATCAAGATTTTGTTTTTCTCGTTCTTGATTTGCAACAGTTAAAAATACTGAGCCTACTTTTACTCTTAAAAGACTGCCTGCTACAAACAGTGCTGCCGATTCCATTTCTGAAGCAAGGCAGCCTAATTTTTTCCATGCTTCCCATTTGTTCATAAGTTCATATCCGACAGGCATTTTTTCAGGATAATGCTGACCGTAAAAAGAGTCTTTGCATTGAACAATTCCCGTATGGTATTCAAAATTGAGGTTTTTAGCAGATTGAACAAGCGCATTTATAATATCAAGATTCGCAACAGCCGGAAATTCAATAGGGGCATATTCCTTGGTAGTACCCTCCATCCTGATTGCACCTGTTGCAATTACTATATCTCCGCCTTTAATATTGATATCCATCCCGCCGCAGGTGCCAACGCGTATAAATGTTTTCGCGCCGACATTTACCAGTTCTTCGAGCGCAATTGCCGCTGAAGGACCTCCTATACCGGTTGAAGTTACGCTTACTTTAACTCCGTTTAAATAACCGGTATAGGTTGTAAACTCGCGCCTGTCAGCAATTAATTGTGCATTTTCAAAATATTCGGCAATTTTTTTGCATCGTTTTGGATCTCCCGGCAAAATAACATATTCTCCTGCATCTCCCGGTTTTAGTCCTATATGATACTGTTCATTATTTTCCGAATAGTTCATTATTTAATCCTCTTTTTAGAATTTACCGCTTTTTAATTTTTGTATTACGATATCGGAAATATCAACACCGCCGACAAATATTACTCTGTAATCTACAACAGCATCAAGCTTCTGTTCTACGAGCACCTGTTTTGTAGCAGCCTGTATTTTGTTATAAACTTGTTCTTCTTTTTGAGATTTTAATCTTATATAAGCATCTTGTTTAAGCTTAAATTCTTTTGCTGTTTGTTCTTCAAAATTCTGTTTTTTCAACGGTGTATCTAAAGATTTATATTGTTTTTCTTTATCAACCATATATTGCTGCATTTCAAGAGCTTTTGCATCAATCTCTTTTATTGCCTGCTGTGCGAACGGGAAATTGTCCTGTACTTTTTGATAATCAATGTAACCTATTCCGGCTGCATTTGCCTGACTGCCTAGTGAGAGAAACAAGCCTGCTGCCATTAAAAGTGCTGCTAATTTAAATTTTTTCATTTAATACCTCCTAAGGATTTTTATATTAGTACATTATGTCGCCTACACCAAAAGTAAAGTAACCGCCTCTGTTTCCGTTATCACCCGGATTGGTAAGCGGAATACCGTAATCAATTGATAACGGTCCCATTCCGGGAATATACAATTTTAAACCGATACCTGCAGATACCGCATACATCGGTCTGTCATAAATTTTATCCGTAATTGACGGGTTGAATATTTTACCTGCGTCAGCCCATACAGTAAATCTCAGGTTGTTCAGGAAGTTTATGCGTGTTCTGTCCAAAAACGGAATAGGAGTCGCAAATTCTGCACTTCCCATAATGAAGGCATCACCGGTACCGACACCGCTCATTTTAAAACCTCTTATTGTGTAAGGTCCGCCTAATCTGTATGCCATTACTTCTGGCATGTTGTCACCGTGAAGTTTTCCGCCGCCTTTTGCAGTGAAAGATAATGAAGATTTTTTCCCGACAGGAATGTATTGTTTTATCATACCGGTTAACTTCCCGTGAGTTTTGTCAAAATCAATAATACCTATTTCTTCATCAAATCTGATACTTGCCATTGTACCTTTACGTGTTACCGTTGCATTATCGCGGGTATCATATAACAATGCAGGGCTTAATGAAAGGAAGAAGCCGCCTTCCAATTGTTTTGCACGTTCCGAAATAGGGATATTGTATTTTGAATACAAGCTGCTGATTTTATTGCCGTCGCCTTCAGAAACATCAATATTTTCAACACCGAGTGAGAAGGTTGATGTTACATGTTTGTTGCTTTTCATTCTGTGTGCAACTGTGGCTTCTGCTCCTATTCTGCGTTCAATCGCAAGCGGTACCTGATAGCTGCCGAAGTCTCTGTAGAAAATTTTACTCATTAATGAAGTATCTGCATTATAAAAATAGGGTTTAAAATAGCTTAATTCCGCTTGCAGATTCATTCTTCTTTTTATGGATGCATCGTTTAAAATTACACCGGTACCTGCTATACCGTTTAAGGATAGTCTTTCGTTTCTACCTAAAAAGTTGTTGTCAGCAATTCCGACAGACCCGAACACACCTGTTACAGAGTCAATACCACCGCCGATTGAAACGCTTGCTGTTCTTTGTTCTTCAATATTAATTGTTATGTCATATTTGTCAGGTTCTTCTGTCGGTTCAATTTCTCTTGTTACATCTTTAAACGCTTGAGTCGCATAAAGTCTGACCAGGTCTTCTTTTAAAAGATTTTCATTGTAAATCATGCCAGGTTCTGTAAGAATATTTCTTTCTATTACATAATCCTTTGTTTTTTCGTTGCCGGCAATCATGATTTTGTTGATTGTGCCTTCTTTTATGCTGATGTTGACAGTACCGTCGGGGTCATCTGTTACTGAATCAATTCTTGCAAGAATGTAACCTTTAGAACTGTAGCAGTCTTGAATTTTTGCTATAGCTTCATTAATTTGTGCAATATTTTGGGGTTTGCCTTTCATAGGCATAAGGTAAGAAAGTATTTCATCGGTAGAGATAACAGTATTCCCTTCAATTGTGAAATCTGTTATCGGGGCATTTTCTTCAAGGATAATTTTTAATGTAACAGTGCCGTCATGGTTGTTGACAGGGATAGCTTTCATTTTTTCAGTGAAATATCCGAGCTGATAAATAGCCTTTAGGTCCTGTTGAATAGCTTCTCTACTGTAAACATCACCCTTTTGAAGTTTCATTTGTTGAAGTATTAAGGAAGTTTCTATAACATTATTGCCTAAAATTTCTATATCTTTAACGGTTTTTGAACCTTTAGTATTTTTAGTTTTTACGGCAGATGATTCTAGTTCAGGAGTACTGTCATTTTGAACAGCAGAAGGCGGTTGGAGCTCATGCATGCCTGAATCAACCGTATCTCCCCAAAAATTTTCTTCAGCAAAGCTCTGCAATGGACACATAGTCAACAATAGCAGGGCTATCAAAGATATGTATATTTTGTTTATTAAATTCAAAAAATCTCTACCTTAAAAACTTCATTATACTATCCTAAAAATATTATATCATAAATTAAAAAAAGTGAAACATTTAAAGAAGAAATAAACTATTTGTATGAGGTAGTTGGATAATATTATATTTACTTAATTTAAGCACTTTTTGTAAATGTCATTTTTGTTTAGTTGATATAATTCTGACAATATTATTGAAATATCTTTTGCTTTATAACCTCTGGATTTTAGTATAGATATTTTTTCTTCAACATCAGCATCAGTTGTTGATATATTTTCTCTTAAGACTGCTGCTACGATTTCTCCTTTGAGTATATTTGTTTTAAAGTGTTGAATAATATTTTCTGTTTTATCAATGACTACTTCTTCAAAAATTTTTGTTAGTTCTCTGCCTATTGCACACACAGAATCAGGTCGGTATTCGTTAATGATTTCAAGAGTATTTAAGATTCTGTTTGGTGATTCGTAAAATATTATGTCTGTTGTTTTATACTTTTTTAGAATATTTTCTATTTGCGATTTACTTTTGGGTAGAAAACCGGTAAATATAAAATCTTCTCCATTTCTTGGAATTTGAGAAAGAAATGTTGCAACAGCATTAGCTCCGGCAAGTGCTGTTACGGAAAAATTATTTTTTCTCAGTTCATTTACAATAACTGCTCCCGGGTCGCAAAACAGAGGAGTTCCGGCATCTGATACAAGGGCAATTTTTTCCCCTTTCTTTAATATTTCCAAAAACAAATTAATTCGTTCTTTCTCATTAAATTTGTGATATGAAATGCATTTTGTTTTGATATCAAAATGATTAAGGAGTTTTTGAGTTACTCTCATGTCTTCGCATGCAATTATATCTACTGACTTTAGAATTTCTATTGCTCTTAACGTCAAATCACCGAGATTGCCTATAGGTGTCGGAACTATATAAAAATCGTATTCTTTCATATTTTTATTATATATTAAACATGTTTTACGTATAATTGTATTAGGTTATGGTAGAAAAAGGAAGATAAAATGACAGAATTTCATTCAAAAATTAAAACGATACAATGGGTTAATAATTACTCAAAAATGGTTGATCAAACGGTTTTGCCATATGAATTTAAATATGTTGAAATTAAGACCGGTCAGGGGATGTTTGATGCAATAAAAACAATGATAGTCAGAGGAGCACCGGCAATAGGTGTTGCGGGTGCCCACGGTGTTGTTTTGTATGCTCAGGAACTTGCGAAAGAAAATCTTCCGCGAGATGAATTTGTTAATAAGCTTCTTGAAAAAGCTGATTATATGGCAACATCTCGTCCTACAGCCGTAAATTTAATGTGGGCAGTTGAAAAACAAAAAAAAGTTATTAAAAATTCCAAATCAGATATAAAAGGAATTGTTGAAGAATTAAAACAAAATGCCATAAAATTAGAAGATGAAGATATCGAAATCAACAAAAAAATAGGCGATTACGGTGCACAAGTTGTTCCAAAAGGCGCAACAATTCTTACTCACTGTAATGCAGGTGCTTTAGCAACAGTTGGTTATGGTACTGCACTTGGAGTTGTACGTTCTGCATACGCAAAAGATCCGACAATTCAGGTTTTTGCTGATGAAACCCGTCCGCGTCAGCAAGGTGCAAGAATTACAACATTTGAGCTTACAATGGACGGAATTCCGACAACTTTAATAACTGACGGAATGTGCTCATATTTTATGAAAAAAGGGATGATTGATATGGTAGTTGTCGGTGCGGACAGAATTGCCGCAAACGGTGATACTGCAAATAAAATCGGGACTTATACAGTTGCAATTGCCGCCAAATACCATAATATACCATTTTATGTTGCGGCACCGCTGTCAACAATTGATACATCAATTAAAACAGGTGATGAGATTATTATAGAAGAACGTTCGCATGATGAAGTTACACATATAAACGGTAAATTGATATGCGCGCCTGATGTGAACGTTATTAATCCTGGATTTGATGTAACTCCGCATGAGTTGATTGCAGGTATTATTACGGAAAAGGGTATTTTAAGACCTGATTATAATAAATCTATTACAGAAGCGTTTCTTAAATAAACATTTTTGAACGAATTTCTTTTAATTCTGAAATTGTTTTCGGATAATCTCCGTTTAAGAGTTCTCCGATAGCTTTGTAAAGTTTTAAAATAGCATGTTCAATATTTTTATGGTTCATGGAAACCATATCACAAGCCATTTCCTCATTAGATAGTGCAAGCCTTGTCATATCACGGAAACCGCTTGATGCAATTTCTAATGCAAGAGGGTTATCTTTGGCGGCAAGCATTAATGCTTGTGCTATAACCATCGGCATATGCGAAATCATTGCGGCTGCTTTGTCATGTTCCTCTGCTGTCATAAAAACAGGTTTTGCTCCGACATAATTGATAATTTCTATTAATAAAGCCTGCCCTCTTATCTTCTTGTCATCTTGCCTTCCGACAATTACCCACTTTGCACCTTTAAATAATCCTTCAAAAGAATTTTCAAATCCTTTATTTTCCGTTCCAGCCATCGGATGCGACGGAATAAAATTATAAGGACGCTTTTTTTTACATACGAATTCTTTCAAACTGCAAACATCCGTAACTGTTGTTTGAACCGGAAGAATAGACTCAAGTTTGTCTAGTACTGAAAGGGTTTTGTTCATTGGAGTGCAGACAAAAACAATATCTCTGTCTTTCAAAACATCAAAAGATTTGTAAATATTTTCACCGTTTTGTGATTGTGAAACTGCAATTACATCATAATCTTTTTTCAAATCTTTAAATAAAGAACCGCCTATAAGTCCTAAACCGATAATTCCTATTTTCATAAGTTTATTATAGCACTAAAAGTTTAATGTGTTTTTTTCCATTCTTTAATTTTTTCCAATTTAGCTTTATATTTTGCTTCTAACCCTTGTTCTGTCGGATGGTAATATTCTTTCCCGAGTAGAGAATCAGGAAGGCACTGCATATTTGTCAATTTTTCTTCGCTATCATGTGCATACTGATAGCCTTTGCCGTAATTAAGCTCTCTCATAAGCTTTGTCGGAGCATTTCTGATTACAAGCGGTACAGGTTCTGCAAGCTCTTTAACAGCATCTCTTTTAGCAGTTTCATATGCCATATACAAAGCATTGGATTTCGGAGCAAGTGACATATAAACAACTGCCTGTGTCAGATGTACCGAACACTCAGGCATCCCGATAAAATGGCAGGCATGATATGCGGCAACGGCTATTTCAAGTGCATGCGGATCTGCAAGCCCTACATCTTCACTAGCAAATCTTGTAATCCGTCTTGCAACATAAATAGGATCTTCCCCTGCTTCAAGCATTCTTGCAAGCCAGTATACAGCGGCATCAGGATCGGAATTTCTCATTGATTTATGCAAAGCTGAAATTATATTATAGTGTTCTTCTCCATTTTTGTCGTACAGTAAAGATTTTTTTGAAATACATTGTTCCAGAGTTTCTTCTGTTACGGTAATTTCACCGTTTGAAGAAACTTCGCCGTTTAATACAACCATTTCTAGGGTGGACAGAGAATTTCTTGCATCACCGTTTGCAAATTTAGCTACAATTTCTAGTTGTTCATCTGTAATGTGAACGGTCTGATTTCCAAATCCGCGTTTATCAGTAATTGCGCGCTTTAAAAGTGTTACTAAATCTTCAATTTTTAAACCTTGCAGAACAAAAACTTTACATCTTGAAAGAAGCGCGCCGTTAACTTCAAAAGACGGATTTTCAGTTGTTGCTCCAATCAATATAATACTGCCTTTTTCTACAAATGGTAAGAAAGCATCCTGCTGTGCTTTATTGAAGCGATGAATTTCATCAACGAAAACAATTGTTTTTTGACCGATTTTTCTCGCTTCCTCAGCTTGTGCCATTACAATTTTTATCTCTTTAATTCCGCTAGTTACAGCAGAAAAATTTATAAACGTGGAATTTGTACGATTAGCAATAATGCTGGCAAGTGTAGTTTTCCCGACTCCCGGAGGTCCCCAGAATATCATTGACGAAATTTTGTCTTCTTCTATCAATCTGCGTAAAATTTTACCTTCGCCGATTAAATGCTGCTGCCCCACAAATTCATCAAGATCCCTTGGTCTTAAACGTGATGCCAGAGGCTGGTTATTCTCATTTTCAAAAAGAGATTTTTGTTCCATATAAGCCTTTTTAAACTTTGTTATTTAATAAAATAACATTTACAAAAATATTTTAACATGAAGAACATTTCTTATAAATTTATTTTTCCCACGGTGTTAATCTTGGGATCCATCTTGGAACATATTTTATATATTCAAAATATTCATCTTTAAAACGTTTTTTTAATTGCTTTTCTTCTACCAGTGGTATATAAATCATATTTATTACAAGAAAGATAAGGAACCAGCAAAAAATTGCTGTTGAATTTAATAATAAACTCTCTGATATAAGAATTGTTAACACTGCTGTTATCATAGGGTTTCGCACGTATTTGTAAGGACCTTCAATTACTAAATGTTCCGGCGGAGCCCACGGAGCAGCTGTTCCTTTACCTATATTGTTAAACAACAGCATTGTGTAAAGAGCTAATATTATTCCTGTTATTAAAAGTAATCCCCCGGAAATTATTGAAAAAAATCCGTTAAAAATATATTTGTACCCGCCAAAATACAATATTAATGCAGGAATTATAACTAACACATTAAAAGGTAATAATATAACAGCTTTTAACCATTCATTTAACATTACTATATATCCCTGTTTTTTATTATAATTTCATAATCTTTAAAAACGGAGAGGGTGGGATTCGAACCCACGGAGAGTGTTACCCCTCACAGACTTTCGAGATCCGCACCTTAAACCACTCGGACACCTCTCCTTTTTTATTTAAGTGTAATATCATTATGATGAAAACATTTTGTGCCGTCAACATAATCTTTTACAATATTGCCGTTGCCGATAAGTTTATATTTGTAAATGGTTAATCCATCTAATCCGACAGGACCTCTTGCATGCGTTTTGTTTGTAGAAATGCCAACTTCAGCGCCAAAACCGTAGCGGAAACCGTCGGCAAATCGCGTTGAGGCATTAAAGTAAACCCCTGCAGAATCCACTTTGTTCATAAATTTTTCTGCATTTTCAATATTTTTTGTAATAATACTGTCAGTATGACCTGAACCATATGTATTTATATGTTCGATTGCTTCATCAACATTTTTTACTGTTTTGAAAGATAAAATTTTATCACCATATTCATGCGACCAGCTTTCAGGGTTATTGATAAGCTGAATTTCAGACAATTGCAAGGCTGCTAGTAAATTATCAATATACGGAAATTTTTCATGAATTAAAAGTGTTTCAACGGAATTGCAGGCGCTGGGGTATTGAGTTTTTGCATCCGTCACAACCTTTATTGCCATTTCTAAATCTGCTGTTTCATCTGCAAATATATGGCAGATGCCGTCAGCATGCCCAAGAACAGGGATTTTTGTATTTTCTTTTATAAATTTAACGAGTTTGTTTCCGCCACGCGGGATAATCAAATTTATATATTTATCGCACTTGAGCATTTCAGCAATATCTTCATGTGTAAACACCTGTTGAATTACATTTTGAGGAAAGCCTTTAACTGTTTCCAGTGCGGAATTTATTACAGCAAGAATTTTTTTGTTTGTGTTAATGCTTTCTTTTCCGCCTTTCAAAATGACTGCATTGGCAGACTTTATTGCAAGTGATGAAATTTGTGCAATAACATCCGGTCTTGCTTCAAAAATTATGCCGAGAACCCCGATTGGACATGAAACTTTATACAAAGTCAAATCGCTGTCGAGTTCGCGTACCAGAAGTTTTTTGTTAACCGGATCTTCAAGTTTTGCAATATCTCTTATCCCTTGAACCATATCGCGCATTTTGTTTTCATCAAGCTTTAGGCGGTTAAAAGTTGATTTGTTGAGCTTGCCTGTTTCAACGAGTTTTTCAGCTTCTATTAAATCTTTTTTATTGGCATCAAAAATTTCTGATTTTGACGCTTCAATTTCGTCAGCAATTTTGATTAATGCCTTATTTTTTATTTCAGTTGATAAGTCAGCAATTTTTAAGGAAGCTTCTTTTGCGTTTTTTGCGATTTGTATAAAGTCCATTTTTACCCCTCATATCCTCTCCCTCATTCCCTCCCCCAGGGGAGGGAGGAGTTATAACAGTGTAATATTGTCGCGTGTAATTATTGCGTCGTAGTTTTTAAAACCGAGAATTTCCATAATGTTATCAGAATGGCAGCCAATTACTTTACGGCAGGAATCTGAGCTGTAATTTACTATTCCGCGGGCTATTTCATTGTGTTTTTCATCAAGAATTGATACTACATCCCCCTTGTTGAATTCGTTAATAACTTCGCAGACTCCGATTGGCAGGAGGCTTTTTTGTGCTTTTAATGCTTTTTTTGCGCCGTCATTTACCACAATTTGCCCTATAATATTTGTAGCATATCCTATCCAGCGTTTTTTGTCAGGCAGATTTTCGGTTTGAGGGAGAAACATTGTTCCTATTTCTTCTCCTTCAAAAATTCTTTTAATAACATAAGGGATTTTACCGTTTGCTATTAAGACTTTTCCGCCAAACCTTGTAACAATCTGTGCGGCTTTCAGTTTTGTCCTCATTCCGCCTCTTCCGCCTTCTGATGCGTCTGTCCCAAGTGATAGAATATCTTCCGTAACTTCTTCAACAGTTCTGATAATTTTTGCATCAGGATTAGTTTTCGGATTTTTGTCAAACAATCCTTCAACATCAGAGAGAATTACAAGCAAATCTGCATCCAATTCACTTGCTACAAGAGCTGATAGTTTGTCGTTATCGGAAAAACAAACCTGCATATGCTCAAACTGCGGATGAACTTCAACCGTTGAAACAGTGTCATTCTGGTTAATAATCGGAACGACTCCAAGTTCAAGAAGTTTATTTAGAGTTGTTCTTAAACTCAGATATCTTTGCCTTAAAGAAAAATCATCTTCTGTTAAAAGAATTTGAGAAGCAATAAGTCCATAGGTATCAAATCCTGTTTCATAAATTGACATCAGTTTGCTCTGTCCTATCGCGGCACAGGCTTGTTTAAGAGCGACTCCTTCCGTGCTGTCAATCCCCAGTCTTTTTTTACCTAAACCTACGGCGCCTGATGTTATTACAATGACTTCTTTCCCCTGTCTTGCAAGTCTTGCTAAATCTTCAATAAATGAAAATACGCGGGGAAGGGATACATAGCCGTCATCTCCCCTTAAAATATTTGTTCCGAATTTGAAAACAATACGTTTTGCTTTAATAAATTCATTTCTCTCCATAATTAAATTATATTACAAAAAATTTAAAGTAGTTTTCAATATATGCTTATGTTAATAAATTGAAAAATTTGTGAAAACAATTATAATAAAGATATGACTGATTTAGATATTACAAGACTGGATGAGCTAAAGACCAGAGTTAAAAATAAACTGGATGAAACTGAATTGTTCCAATATAAAGGAACTGTATCAAAGCTTTTAGGTTTGACTGTTGAAGTCAAATTGCCAGGGTTGAAAATAGGTGATTTATGTTTTATAGAAACATATGACGGACGTAAAAAACCTGCAGAGGTAGTTGCTTTTAAAGGAGAAGCAGCACAGTTGCTTTTGCTATATGACGGTGAAGGCATTGGACAGGGAAGTCTTGTAACATCCACAGGTAAACCTATTATTATTCCTGTCGGAGATTTTCTTTTAGGCAGACTTATTAACCCGATGGGAGAGCCTATAGACGGCAGACCTCTTGATACAACCGGTGCTATGTGGCGTGCTGTTGAAGGACCGCCGCCCGGACCTTTTGAACGACCGATTATTACAGAAATTTTTTCAACCGGTGTAAGGGCAATTGACAGTTGTATGACAATGGGGTGCGGTCAGCGTTTAGGTCTATTTGCCGGCTCTGGAGTCGGTAAAAGTACTTTACTCGGTATGATTGCGAGGAATTCGGATGCGGATGTTAACGTTGTTGCATTAATCGGAGAACGCGGACGTGAGGTTAAAGAATTTGTAGAGGATGCTCTGGGCGAAAAGGGTATGGCAAAGTCAGTTCTGGTATGTTCAACCGGTGATCAGCCTCCGTTAATCCGTCAAAAAGCTCTTTTAACAGCTACAGCGGTTTGCGAATATTTTAGAGATCAGGGTAAAAAAGTTTTCTTGATGACCGATACTGTTACACGTTGTGCAATGGCAGGTCGTGAAGTAGGGTTGTCAATCGGGGAACCTCCAACTATGAAAGGCTATCCGCCTTCAATTTTTTCTTGGATTCAAAAAGTCCTTGAACGTGCAGGTAACAGCCCTAAAGGTTCGATTACCGCTTTATATACAGTTTTGATGGAGGGGGATGATATTTCAGACCCTATTGTAGATATTGTTCGCGGTATTGTTGACGGACACATTTTCCTGTCAAGAAAAGTTGCCGAAATGAACCATTATCCTGCAATTGATGTTTTGGGCAGTATTTCAAGGCTTATGTCATCTATTGTTACTCCGGAACACAGAGAGGCTGCGGGTAAAATGCGTGCAGTAATGGCTCTTTACAGAGAAAATAAGGATTTAATTGATGTCGGTATGTATCAACAGGGAACAAATCCAAAACTGGATGTTGCAATTGAATTGATGCCTAAGATTAATGCATTTTTGCAGCAGAGAACAACTGATATTGTCAGCATGGATACAACAGTGCAGACTTTGGTAGACATGATGAAGGATGTTGATATTTAATAATACTTTTGTGGTACAATTTTTCCGAAAGGAATTATAAATTATGAATTTACCGCAGAATTTTATCCCCGCTATGTTAATTACCCTGTTTGCAGGTCTATCGACAGCAATAGGTGGTGCTATAGCATTTATAGTAAAGAAAGATAACCTCAAAGCTCTTTCAGTTGGTTTGGGTTTTTCTGCGGGAGTGATGATTTTTGTTTCTTTTATGGATATGGTTCCGGAAGCTGAAAAACTTCTTTCAATGAATTTCCCTCATAAATCTCAGTGGTTAGCTTATGCAGGATTTATAATAGGTTTAATAGTCGCAATTTTAATAGACTATTTTTTGCCAGATCATATTGATACCGATGATGTTTTGCATCCTGATGAACCGTCCAGACGCGACTATAAAATTAAGCGGGCAGGTATTTTTACGGCTATTGCTATTTGTGTTCATAATTTCCCGGAAGGCATGGCAACATTTTTTACGACTACTCAAAATATTACTGTGGGACTTTCTGTCGGGATTGCAATTGCAATTCATAATATTCCTGAAGGTATTGCAGTCGCTTTGCCTATGTATCACGTAACCGGGAAAAAACGTTATGCAATGCTTTACGCCGCATTGTCAGGAATTACTGAACCTATAGGAGCGCTTGTCGGGATGTTTATTTTTGGATTATTCTTGCCTCAGGCTCTAATAGGTGTTTTGATGGCTGCTGTTGCAGGTATTATGATTTATATTTCATTTGATACTTTATTACCTCTGGCAAAGGAATACGGCGACTGGCACCAGTCTTTGATAGGGATAATTTCAGGTGTTCTTGTAATTTGGGTTAGTTTAATTTTAATCGGCGGTTAATATGGTAAATTTGTCAAACTTATTTGATTTTGGAAGAAATTTATATGCACTTCCTGCTTACTATAGCAGAAGCGGGCTTGCACCTGTACCTTTAAGATATTTTTTTGAATTAACGTATCGTTGTAATCTTCAATGTCCTTACTGTTATGTAGGAGATGACAGGAAAAAAGATGAACTTACAACTGATGAATGGTTTAAAATTATAGATCAAATCCCATGGTATTCCTTTGTTACGCTTGTTGGCGGCGAACCTTTAATCAGAAAAGATTTTATTGATATTTTAATGAAAACTTCTAAAAAAACATTTGGTAAACTTAACGTAGTTTCAAACGGTATTTTAATTAATGATGAAATTATTGAAGCGTTTATAAAAAGCAGAATGATGCTTTTATCCGTATCTTTAGACGGTTACGGGAAAAATCATGATTTGAACAGGGCAAAAGACGGTATATGGGATAAGATAATGAACAACTTTGATAATATGAATTCCCGTAAAAAACGTCCGATGGTTGATATTAAAACAATTGTACTTGAAAATAATCTTGATGACCTTGTAAAACTCTATAAAATGTGTGATGATAAAAAGTTTAACTTTCTGTCAATTTCATTTTTAAGAAACAATAATTTAAAGCAAAATTCTGTATTGTTTGACAGTTTTGTCCCTGAATTCAATGCAAGTTATCCTATACAAAAATATTTTGACATGGAGCATTTTAAAGAGGTTTATAAAGAATTGGAGAGCCTGAGTAAAAAGTCAAGGGTTAAAATAAGATTTTCTCCGAAATTTGAATATTCAAAAGATCCGCTTGCTAAAATTGAGGAATTTTTTAATACTCCCGCTGATAAGCCTGTGTCGGAAATTTATAAACCTTGTATGTATCCGTATTCAAATATGATGATAAATCCTCAGGGAGATGTTTATCCCTGTCTTTCGCAAAAAATCGGTAATGTAAAAGATATGCCGTTAAAGGAAGTTTTCAATCTGCCGCATTACAGATGTTTCAGGAAAAATCTTAAGGCGGCAAAGGTTTTCGGAGCCTGCCAAATGTGCTGCGAGCTTTGTGTTAAGTAAAAATTTTTATCCATGAAAACATGTATATAAGTTCATGCATATATAATCGTGGACTTTTATAATTTTTAAAATACGTTATACTAAAAATGTGGTTAAGGTTCACGCCCAAAGACGGCAAAATTGTTTACCACGCGAGGGGATAGTGTATGGGCTATATTCACTGCTGCGGTGCCTTGCATAGAACAAGGACGTTTCGTATTGTTCCGCAGGGCAACTTTGTTGTGAGCGAGTTGGACTATCTTTCAAAGTGTCCTGTGTGTGGACACACTGTTGTCCAGCTTACAAGAATTGACGATGATGATAATATTTCTATTGTCAGGAAAGTTAATAAAAAAGCAAAGTTATTTTTTGAAAAACTAAAAAATGTAATTTTATATGAAATTCGTCCAATAAATTATAACAGGATAAATACAGGGAAATTTTATCTTAATTATAACGAGTTCGGTGTAAAAAAGAGATGTTATTCAAATCTCAGAACATTAAAAATCGGGCTTGCTGAAAATAAAGATTTGAAAATAAATCCTTAAAATTATCTTACTCTCAGGGGCGGATTACCCGCCCTCTTTTTTTATGAACGGAAATATTATGAATGAATTTTACAGATTTTTTAGTACTCTGAATGTAAAAATTGAACCAAAAAGGGATTAGGAACAAATGATACTATCTTTCAAGCAAGAACAGGTGTTATCTTTAGTTGCACTTGGATATTCAGATAAGCAAATAGCTGGCAGATTGAATATAACATACGGAACAGTAAGGAATCATATAGATAAGGCAGTTTTAAAATTAAATGCACAAAACAGAACACATGCGGTGATGATTTATAAATTTATAAAAAGGGATTGGTTGGAGGAATATTATGAAAAGAATAATAATACACTGGAGTGCAGGAGGGTACTATCCGACTGATTATGAAAAAGAGCATTATCATTTTTTGATCGATAAAGACGGAGTTGTTCATAGCGGAAAATTTAAACCGCAGGATAATGAAATTTGTCGTGTGGGGAGATACGCAGCTCATACAGGAGGTGGTAATACCGGCAGTATCGGTGTTGCCTTGTGTGGTATGGCAGGATTTAAAAATAAAAATTCCACTGGTAATTTTCCTATTTTGAAAAAACAGTTTGAGAGTACAATGGCATTTTGCGCTGAACTTTGCCAGAAATATAATATCCCGATAACCCCGCAAACTGTTATGACTCATTATGAATTCGGACTTAACAATCCAAAAACAACATCAGCCGGAAAAATTGATATTATATATCTTCCGCCTTATCCGTGGGTTGTGAAAGATGAAATCGGAAGTTTTATTCGAACAAAAATTAATTGGTACAAATTAAATGGAGTGTAAAGTATGGAAGTTTCTTATTACAATTTGGCAGGCGGTATAAACCAATCTTTGACAAAAACAGAACTTGGTCTTGATACAAAAAAAATTTACTGGGCAGATTCCGAGAATATTGAAATATTTCAAAACAGAGGAATTATAAGACAGCAGGGAAATTCTTTGCTTACAACAGTAAATGAAGAAATAACGGGGCTGGCTCAGATGTCTGCTTATGATAAAAATAAGCTTGTTATAACAACCATATCGGGTAAAATTTATATTTATGATGAAATTTCTTCCGGTATAACTCTTGTTTCCAAAACACTTACAGGTGTAAAGCCCGTATTTTTGAATTTTTTAAACGGAATACTCGTTATGAGTGAAAGTGACGGATTGTTTTATATTAAAAATAACGATGATTATGATGCGGTTGATTGTAATTTAAAAGACTTATCCGGTAATACTTTAACAGGAGCTGTTCTTGCCGTTTACAAGGGCAGGGTATGGGTTGCTAAAGATGCGACAATTTATTATTCGGCACTCGGAACTTATAATGATTTTACAAGCGAAAATGATGCGGGATATATTAATGAATTTCATACGGATACAGGTTCTATAACAGCCTTAAAAATGTATAAGGACTATCTCGCAATTTATAAAAAAGACAGTGTCTACCTTTTGACCGGTACAAGTCCTGAAGATTTTGCGATTACTCTGTTTGCTAATAAGGGTGCGGTTGCAGCTAATGCTATAGTCAACGTAGAAAATAAACAATATTTTTTAAGCAACGGGATTTTTGCACTTGAGCAGGTCGGAGAATTAAATCAAATTCAGCTCGGAAATGAAATTTCACTAAAAATAAAGGAGGAATTCTCGTCTTTCGGCAGGCTTCAAGATACGATTTGTCTGCATTATGAAGAGAAAAGCCAGATGTGGTTTTTCTTTCCTTATGCAGATGATGATTATTTTCATACAATATGGATAAATGATTATGTAAATAAAGCGTGGTATAAACGTGTTCTTCCGCAAAATATAGTAACAGCTTGTATTTATAACGGAAATGTTTATACAGCAGATAATGACGGGAAAATTTACAGAGAAGATTTCGGAACGACTTTTAACGGTCAAACTATTAAATTTATATGGAAATCTCCATTTCTTGCGATATCTAATCCGCATCACAGAAAAATGATTGATGAATTTTATTTTCTTCTTGATACTGAAAATGATAATGATTTTAATTTTTCTGTTTATAAGGATTATGACAGCGAACTGGCAGACGATTCGGAAAGAATTTATTCAGTTCATTCGGAACACTTGATCTGGGCTGATGATACGACATCTGATAATTTTCCGTGTCACTGGGCAAAGGACAATGAGGATTATCCTGTATGGCCTGTTAATAAAGATACTCTGGAAAAAGCTGAAATATCAGAATCTAATTATTCAATTCAACTCTGTGTTTCAGGAGAGAATGCAGGACAGTCTTGCGCAATTATAGGTCTGCAATTCAGAGAAATTTATAATGACGATTAATTTTTGAATATTTGCACTACTCATATTTACACTAACTAACAAAAAGAAAGGAAACAAAAATGGCATCAGAAACATCAACTAACGCTTATTCCGTGTTTATACCGGAAATTTGGAGCCAGAAGTTAAACAACATGTTGACTAAAGAATGTGTTATGCTCCAATGCGTAAACAGAAATTGGGAAGGTGAAATCAAAAATCAGGGTGATAAGGTTAAAATTATTCAGCCTGCTGATGTAACGATTTCGACACTCGGTACAGATACTCTTGAATACAAAGAATTAGCGCCGACCTCTACTGATCTTGTAATTGATCAGAAAAAATTCTTTGCATTTAAAATTAATGACGTTGCACAGGTTCAGTCAAATACTGATATTATGGAAGCTCATTTAAGAAATGCTAAAAAAGCTATTGAAGAAGTTCAAGATGCTTACCTGCTTTCATTGCATTCAAATGTTACAACAGCAAATACTGTAGGATCTGAATCTTCTGCAATTTCTCTTGACAAAACAACTATTTATTCAAAATTTGTAGATCTTGCCTTGCGTTTGAAAAATTCAGATGCGGTATCTGCAGGTGTTAGACCGTGGGTTGTTATTAACCCGACAATTGAATCTTACCTGCTTCAAAGTTCTGAATTTATCAGCGCTCACAATGTTGCCGATAAAACTTTAAGAGAAGGTGCAATCGGTAGAATTGCAGGCATGGATGTTCTTGTAAGTACTAACCTGACAGCTGTTTCAAGTAAATACTACGTTCTTGCAGGTACAAATGAAGCTATTACATTTGCATCTCAATTAGCCAAAATTGAAAGCTTGAGAGATCAAAGCAGCTTCTCTGATCTTGTCAGAGGTTTATATCTTTACGGAGCAAAAGTCGTTCAGCCAAACGCATTAGCTAAAATGATAGTTACTGCACCGTCAGCTTCATAACGACAGATTGTTCATTTATACCCCGAATGCATCTCCGGTAAGTTATTCCGGAGGTGCATTATTTAAAACAAATGAGGTAAATTATGTTTAACAAATTAAAAGAAACAATAAAGGAGCTTGCAAAAACTGCTGTTGTAAAGGCTGAAGAAGCTTTAGGCAGCCAGAAAGGTCAGCAGAAAAAAGATATGGCAATCAAATATATTGTAAATAATATTCCTGTATTTGCTCCTTTAAAACCGCTTATTTCAATGTTGTTATCATCATTTATTGATGACGCGGTTGAATGGGCGGTGAAATATATGAAAAGTGAGGTACTATGAATCCGATAAATAATGAAAATGTTTTATCCTCTGCCGGTAATCAAACTGCGGCAGAAGTAACACAGCCATTGTCAAAAGATGCACAATCCGTAAAACAAATGGCTTTAAATGATATTCAATTAATTGAAAACCTTGTACAAACAGGTGTTATGACGCAAGAACAAGGACAAAATTTAATGAATTATGTAACTAAAAAGGCGTTTGAAAAGTACACATTAAGTCAACAAAACAGTCAGACTCCTGTTAACATGACTCGGCAAACTCCTTCTCCAGTGCAAAATGCTTTGGCAGCAGCAGCTGTTCCTGAGTTTTTCAACAGAGATGGAAGAGTTGATGTTTTTGATTATTTGAAAAATGCAAATGCCGTATTTGATGAGGATGAAATCTCTAAAATATCCGCTCTTGTAGAAAAAATTGAAAATACTGCAGTTGAAAGATATTTGAGAGAAAAGGACCACGAAAAAACATTAAACAGCGAAAACGAAGCCGCCAAACAAAAGCTGCGTGCTTACGCACAAAATTCTGCTTCGGACGGTAATAAGAATTTGGTTTTTACCCGTGAACAAATCGGCAAAATGAGTGGTGCAGAATTTGCTAAATACGAACGTATGATTATGGATCAGTTAAGGAAAGGTCTCATAAAATAGCAAAAATCAAAAATCTTTTAAGGGAAAACAGTCTTTTCAGGCTGTTTTTCCTTAAGGATTAAATGAAAGGGAATTTATGAATTATTTGGAACTTATAAATAAATGTCTTGTGGAATTAAATTACAAACAGGTTAATGCATTTTCCGAGTTAACAAAAAATGATCATAAAAAGTTAAAAAATATTATAAATATTGTGAACACTGATGTCTGCGGTTCTGAAAAATGGAATTTTTTAATTCGCAAAAAAGAAATTACCCTGCCGGCAAAAACCGGAGAAATACAAAATACAATTGACGGAAGAATAGAAGCAATAATTTCAGACGGAGCGAAATTTGAATATTATCATGATTTTGAAAGGTTTTTTGTTAATTCTCAACCTCAAAATACGTATAGTTTGTTTAATGATAAGATTTTGTTTCCGATTTTTAATACGGACAAAACTTTAGAAATTATATATTATACAAAAAATTGTGCATCGGACGCTGAGGGACAAGAAAAATTTTCATTGGAAAATGAGGATGATTGTTCTTTGATACCCGAACCTTATGTCGAACCTATTATTGTGTACGGCTCTTGTATGAAATTAAAAGGCAATCCGGAGCATGTACGTTTCAGTTACTGGTACAGTATGTATAAAGAAGCATTGATGAATTTACGTTCAAGAATTTCGGCAAGTGCTGACGATGTGCCCTCTGTGAGGATGTTTAGAAGGTAAGAGGTCTATTTCTGTATAATTGTAAATAATGTGGGAGCCGGCTTCGCCGGCAAAAAAAACAGGAAGTTTAAAATTCATTTTCCCCTCCTGTTAAGATTTACACTAGCCGAAATATAAATAGCATGTTTATTATACAATTTTTTTTCAAAAATTACAAATTATACTAAGATTTGTAACGAAAGTACATAATTAAACAAATTTCAAAGACCATGAAACAGTTAACCAACCAGCAAAAAAAATTTGTTTTAGAATATATAAAATCCCTTAACGGCGAACTTTCAGCGCAAAAAGCAGGATACAAATCCAAAGATTTAAAAGCAGTTGCTTCAGAACTTCTTTCAAAAGATTCTGTTATTCACGAAATAAAATATCAGTTAAAAAAACAAATAGCTTCATTAAGAGTTAATAAAGGCTATGTTATTCAAAAGTTACTTCAAATTGCGGAATTTTCACTTGAAGAAGAGGATATTTTGGATAAGGAAGGCTGCATTACAGGTAAGAAAAAATTGAGAGATACGTCTGCAGGATTGAAAGCGCTTGAAAGTCTTTGTAAGTATCTGGGATTTACCGCAAATCAGGAGGAGGAAGAGTATAAACAAGCCAAAATTATTACTATTTCTAATCTTGATGACAGCAAAATTTAATTAAAAGGAGAAGTTTTTATGAAAAATAATGATGCTGAAGAGATGCTTTTAAATAATGCATCTCTGGATGAATTAATAAAGATGCGTATAGAAAAAGAATATATGGAAGATTTGAAAAAAGCAAAAGAAAAACCGAAAAAGGTTGAATATACAGATATAAAAGATGTTCCGAAAGATAAAATTTTTTCTAAAAGTTCTGTTTTTCGCTGCTTTAACAGAAACACGAAATGCGAAACCTTTATAAACGGAATACAGGCTGATGCATATATCGGAATACAGGATGTAGTGAGAAATAAGATGCTTCATGGCGAGTTGAGTGCATTTACAACTGATGATTCTTATATAAAGTTTGAGAAAGCCGTATTTTAAATGACAAAATTTATATCACCTTTAGTAAAGCCGGCATATTTTGAGCAGGCTTTATTTTTATATACAAAATATTCTAAATTTTTGGATGATGATTATGCCGTAAACGGGCTTTCTGTTTATGAATATTTTTATAATCTTGTATTAAGGACACATCCGTTTTTCTTTGTAATTATTGAAAATGATTGTGTCAGCGGTTTTGTTTATCTTGATAATATTATAGGCAGCAGGGAAAAGTTGCACAGTGCTGAAGTGACAACGTGTTTCGACAGGCGTTTTTGGGGAGGTTATACAAAATATTGTGCAAAGATATTTTTTGAATACTGCTTTAAAAAATACAATTTTGTAAAAATAAAAGCACTTGTGTATCCTGAGAATTTTCGAGTAAAAACACTTTTGAAATCGGCAGGTTTTGAAAAGGAAGCGTTATTAAAAAATGAAACAATAAGAAAAGGCAAACTGCAGGATATAGAAGTATATTCGCTGTTTAACAAAGCTTTAAGGTGATTTAAAATGCCATTTTGTCGATTTCTGTCATTCTGAACTCGTTTCAGAATCTCATCTGGCAATGATGATAATATTAAAAATTCCATAAATAATTTATAGAAAGGGTTAAAAAATGAAAATTGAAACAGAAGATTTGACACACAAACTTTCTGATGTAGAGGAAAGTTTTTTACTGGGGAATATAACGGAAAAATATGATCGTTTTAATGAACAGAGAAGTTCACAGTTATCTGATATAAAACTTGTAAGGGATGCTGTTTACAGTTCTGATATTCCGAAAATTAACGGCTGGGATAATAAAATTGAACTTCCTGATATTTATGAGCTTGCCCAGACATTAAAGTCGCATATCAGTCAGAACTTGTATTCTCATCCTGATGCTATGTTTGATGTCTCGGGAACCACACCGACAACGCAAGGGTTTGCAAACAGACAAAAAGCAATGCTTGTTAACACTTTTGAAAACATGAAAATAGAAGATGAAATTGAAAAGGTGATTGACAGTATTGTAGAAACAGGAGAAAGCACTCTTTTTGTCGGATGGGAAACAAAAATCAAATCAATCCGCCGTCCCAAAACCATTGAGGAACAGATTTTAAATCCTGATAAAAAGGGTTTTGTGATAGATGAAAAAATTGTTTATGACAATCCGAAGGTAAGACATATAAATCCCGAAGATTTTGTATTTGACAAGTACAATCTTGATAACTGGGATAAGTGTGCCAAAATTTACCGGACTTATTCAACAATTGATGAATTGTTTTCAGACAAGGCAAACAACTTGCTTGATGATAAGAAATTGGAAGTATTGAAAGGAGTGGTGGCAGGGAAAAAATATCCAAATAATGATGATAATGACGGCGCTGTAGAGGGCAAAAAGGTAGAAATTCTGGAATACTGGGGAGATATTGAACTTTCAAACGGGAAACTGTTGAAAAATTGGCTTATTGTTGTTGCAGCAAGGCGCGAAATAATAAGATTTGAAAGTAATCCTTTTGTGATAAATCCGTTTATTCATGCGAATATCATTGAGTCACCTTACACAAGACGAGGAATTTCACCGTTAAGGGTTGCGTTGATTTTGAATAATCTAGCATCAACAATAATGAATAAGCAGATAGATGCACTTGCATTAATGATGAACCCTCCATATTTGGCTCCAAAAGGGTGTTTTAAAGGGCAACAGGATGTAAAACCCGGTAAAATTATAGAATATGATGCTGCATTGATGCCTGCGGCTCCGACACCGTTGTCATTTGACAAAGCAATGGTTGGCTGGGATTTTTTGAATTATTTCAAATCGACAATTGAAAGCGCGACAGGTATTTTCAAAAATATGGCAGGCAATATTCAGGCGGCTGAGCGGACGGCAACGGAATTAAATTATTCAGTGAGCGGGCAGGAAGCGCGTTTGAATATGATTTTGGATGCAATAAACAGGAAGGTTATTGTTCCAATGGTCGAAAAAACAGCTGAGATTATCTCTTATTTCAAACTGGGAACAGAAGTTATCGGCGTAAATGACAGGGGAAAAACAAGTTTTCTTGAGATAACAGATGAAATCAGAAATGCTGATTATGTTTACAGGTACGGAGATCGTAAGGCAACATTTGAACGCAAGGCAAAATTGAAAGAACTTTTTGAAATTGTAAGTTCATTCGCTCAGGTGCCAGAAGTTGAAGAAAAAATTGATTGGCTTGAATGTTTCAAATTTGTTCTTGAGCAGTATGGTGTAGAAAATTCAAACAATTTTTTACTGGAAGAAAATAAATCATAGTGCCGCATTTGCGGCACTTTTTTGATAGAATAGCTAAAAGTCTATATACAAATAGAACTTTTTTAGTAGAATATGATTATGAAAAAAATAATTTTAATATTACTATTATTAATGTTTCAAATTCCTGTGTCAGGAGAGGAATTTCCGCCTGTTGGCGCAGGTATTGAAGTAACAAAAGAAACAAACCCGATATATTGGGGTTACTTTGAAGATTATGCGTCTTTACTAAAAGACGCTCTTGAAGCAAGCCATATTTTTCGTCTACGTGGTTGGGGATCAAGCTGTGAGTTTATAGTTACCCGTAGTGGAGAAATAAAAGGTATTAAAACATCAGTATTTCAAAATGAATATTTTGATGAGAAAGTAAAAAATATAATCTTATCAGTAAGGCCTTTACCATTTCGTGATGGAATGAATATGGATGAGATGCGTTTTAGAGTATATCTTGGTTATGAACGGTATAACGAGATTAATATAAGTGTTGGAAGTTCTTTTATAGATAATAAAAAAACATTTAGCTTAATGATAATAACGAACAAATAATTAAGCA
>CALUPR010000006.1 GCA_944322705.1 Candidatus Gastranaerophilales bacterium | reverse complement strand
AAACTTGACAAAAAACGAAATAACATAAATAATAAATATATTAAATGAAATTAAGAGGAGTTTTTATTATGGAAAGAGATACAAAGCTGACAATTGCCCCCCCCCCGCAAGCGTGCCGCTTGACACGTCACATTTGAAAAATTGTTATTGCAAGCGTGCTACGCACGTAGTTCAGTCTGACAAATTACGACGTCATCCTGAACTTGTGCATCTCATGGCTAATAACCCTCTCCCTCAATCCCTCCCCCGAGGGAGGGAAGTAAAAAAACTCGCTTCACCCTTCACGCTTCACCCTTCACTAAAACACAAAGCAGCATTTACCTTGGCTGAGGGTGCTACACACGTAGTCCTGCCGGACAATCAACGTAGGTATGCGTTTACTCTGGCAGAAGTGCTCATCACCCTTGGCATTATAGGAGTTGTTGCAGCAATGACGATGCCGTCACTTATTTTAAATTATAAACGAACTGAAACTGAAACTCGTTTAAAAAAAGCATATTCAACAATTAGCCAAGCATTTGTAAAAGCACAATCTAAATATGGAGAAATTGATGAATGGCCTGAGTGGAGCAATTCTGAAGAAATTATAAAAAAATATATAGCCCCAGAATTAAACGGAGCACGCGTATTTCAACTTAAAAAAGGTACTATAAATAATATGTGCTACGAGGGAAAGCCGCCTTCGGATTATTTATACGGGGCGCAATATGGATGGATGGATAAAAATTATATAAGTTCGCCTTTTATATCCGGTGAAACTGCTTCTTTTCAGCTTTCTGACGGTACATGTATAGGATTAAATCCGGAAGGTAAAGGGTATGCAAAATTTATTTTTATAGACATAAACGGAAGTTCCAAAGGTCCTAATATGGCAGGCTATGATTTATTTTTCTTTTTGATAAAAGATAACTCCATAAAACCATATGGATATGACAAAAAAAGTGAGGCATTATCAAACGTCAGCACAAATAGCTGCAACCTTAATGCACCTGTTGGGGGCTTTGTATGTGCTGCTAAAATTATAAAAGACGGCTGGAAAATAAAATACTGGTAAGTTAGAAGAATGTCAGCTGCTCTTGCTTTGCAAAATGTTTTTGAAGATAAGAAGGTCTATGATACTTACAAAGTCCGTATTTATCAATCAATGCCATATGTTCTTTAGTTAAATAACCTGCATTTTCTTTCCAGTTATATTGAGGAAATTCTTCATCAAGTTTTAACATATATCTGTCGCGGCTGACCTTTGCCAAAATACTTGCAGCAGCAATTGAAGCAGAGCGGCTGTCGCCTTTTACAACATATCTTTGAGAATAGTCAAAATCCCAAATACGCTTATTGCCGTCAATAAGTATCATTATTTCACTTCGGCTAAGCATATTTCGCGCAATAAGTTTTTCTTTATTTCCAGATACCGGATAAAGCTGCTCTATTACATCTTCAAGAGCAAGACGCATAGCTTTTAATGAAGCATTAAGAATATTTATTCTTTCTATTTCATCAACTTCAATACAAACCGTTGAATTAATAGAATTTTCCTTAATAATATCGTACAAATACTCGCGCTTTTTAGCCGAAAGCTTCTTACTGTCGTTCAAATCCTCAAGTTTTTCCACTAAGTCTTTTGAACGTTTATCAAAGCATACAGCGCTTGCAAAAACACCGCCTGCACCGCAGCCGCGTCCTGCTTCATCGGTTCCGATAACAAATCTTCTTTTCTGATTTATATCAAACGTAAAAAGTTGAACAATACGCGAATCTACAGTTAAATTTGTTTTTAACCGTCTCTTTGTTTTATTGTTGTTCTTTTCTATTTCTAAAGCATCTTCTGACGCATTATGCCCAAACTTGTTATACTCATCCATTATATTTCATCCAGAATAAATTTTCCGATTTTACCTTCTCTGAAATCTCGCAAAATGAAAACGGCAGTCCTTTCAATATCGGAATTTCCGCCTGTTTTAATCCAATTGCGCGACTTTGCAATATCTTCAAGCGACAAATTATCTACTTTATAAAAATCTTTAACTGTTTGAGGATATTTTTCTTCTAACATAGCAAGAAGTTCCTTTGCGACTATCTCATTTGAATATGCATTCTCTGAAACAGAATTTACAAATGCTAATTTCTTAGCTCTAATCTGATCTTCCTGTTTCATCGGAATTATCCCCGGAGTATCAAGTAAATCAAGCTGCGGGTTAATCCTCACCCACTGCTGCTGACGTGTAACTCCTGCTTTCGCCCCGATTTTAGTTTTGGAAGATCTTGTTAATTTATTTATAATACTTGATTTTCCGACATTGGGCATTCCGACAACCATAACACGTGCAGGGCGGCGAAGAAGTCCCTTAGCCATTATAGCCAGAATCCGCGGTTCTGAAAGTTCTACAATTTTTTTTACAACAATATTTAAATCTTTACAGTTTTTTGCATCAGATTTTAAAACAGGAAACCCCGTCTTTTCTTCAAGAATTTTTATAAATTTGTTCAGTTCATTAGGGTCAGTTAAATCAGCTTTATTAAGCAAAATTAAACGGGGCTTATCGCCTAAAAGCCCCGTAATATTATCATAACTGCTTGATAAAGGCAGTCTTGCATCAATTACTTCTATAACCGCATCCACCAGAGAAAGCTGAGCTTTCAACTGTTTTTCAGCTTTTGCTATATGTCCCGGATACCAGTGTATATGAAGTTTATCTTTTTTCAATTTTTTCCTTGATACGAGTTGCCTTACCTGAACGTTCTCTCAGATAGTAAAGTTTAGAACGTCTTACATCACCTTTTCTGAGAACATTAATTTTTTCAATTCTCGGAGAATTAAGTAAGAATACACGTTCTACACCAACACCCTGAAAAACTTTTCTAACGGTAATAGTTTTATTAATACCGGAACCGTGTTTTTTAATAACAGTTCCTTCAAAAGCCTGAATTCTTTCCTTGTTTCCTTCAACAATTCTTACAAAAACCTTAACAGTATCACCTGGGTTTGTATCCGGCATGTTTTCTCTTAAATATGGTTTTTCTAATTCATCAATAATAGGGTTCATATCACAATTCCTTTATATCTTTATATTTCGTACTTTTTAAAATTCCTTAAATCGATGCTCCACAAATACACCGACGCACGTAAAGGTATAGTAAAACAAAGGTGTAAAAATTTCAAGCAGTTTTTAAAATTTTGTAATATAATTAAGTTATGTCAGGTGATTACAAAAAATTATTAAACAAACATAAAAAGAAAAAATTTGCCGACCCTAAAACTATGGGGGTTAATATTGATAAGAATGAATACTATGAAATAATCCTTTCAAATTCCGCTCATCCGGAAAAAATTGAAAAATAATCTTGACTTTAGCATATTTTCAGTTTAATGTAGATTTACACGTTTATAGTCTTAACTGACTGGTTGAAAATTAAATATGGGCATGTGGTGGAATGGTAGACACGCTAGTCTTAGGAACTAGTGCTTACGCGTGGGAGTTCGAGTCTCTTCATGCCCAGTTCTTTATTATAAAAAACCTTATTAAATCAATTAAATAAGGTTTTTATTTGTAAAAATAAGAGGCTGTTATGCTTATAAGCCCGATAACAAATACATATTACAACAATAAATCTATACTTTACGGGGAAAAATCTAAAAAATTTAGAAGGGATATCAATCCTGATTTTACAGGACTCGGAAATACTCTTGAACAATTATCTCCGTTAAATTCTTATATGCATAGAATTTTCGACAGATTTACATATATATCAAAATTAAGAAAATTCGCCGTGGATAAAGAGCTGAAATCTTATCTTAAAACTATTGAACTTAAAACAGGAAAAAATGTTTTTCAAGCGTGGGATATTAATCCAAATAACTCAAAAAGATATATTATTTTTTATCACGGTCTCGGACAAAATATTACGTCAAACCAGGAATTATACAAATCTATAATAAAAAAGGGTTATGGTGTTTTTGCTCCCGAATACGGAGGCTTTGGAAACAGTACCGGAACTGTTACCGCCGAATCTATCAGACAAAATACCAAAAGTGCGATAAAATATCTTAACGAGAAGGGAATAGAAAAAGATAATATAGGAGTTGTAGGCTTCAGCTTAGGAAGCTTTCCGGCTATTACACTCGCGCATAAAAATGAAGATTTAAAATTTCTCGTACTTATATCACCTTTTAATTCAATGAAAAATGAAACTGACTTTTTGCTTAAGGGACATACTGTTAAACTTCCGAAGACGATAAAATATTTAATGGTAAAATTTCCTTTTTTGATGGACATAGTAGATTGGTCATTCCAAAATGCACGTAAGATAAAAAATCTAAAACTTCCTGTCTATTTTATACACTCGGAAAATGACAGTGTAATATCAACAAAATCAACAAAAGAACTGGCTAAACATACCAAAAATTTAAAAGAATTTGTAGTACTTAAAACCGGCGGTCACTCAATTGATGCTGAAAAGATCAAGGCATTTAACGGATTATCGGGGATTTAACATTTTATATCTTTTACCTACACAATAATATTCAAACCCGCGCTGAATTAATCTCTCTCCATCATATTGATTTCTACCGTCAAATATAATCGGAGTGCTCATTAACTCTTTAATTTTGTCAAAATCAGGACGTCTGAATTCGTTCCACTCGGTTAATAACAGCAAACAATCAGCTTTATTAAGCGCATCATAAGAATTCGCAGCATATACAATTTTGTCTCCCCAGATTAATTTTGCCTGTTCAAAGCCTTTAGGATCATAAGCTTGAACCTTTGCTCCCAATTCAAGAAGCGCATTAATAATAGTAATAGAAGGCGACATTCTCATATCATTTGTTTTTGGTTTAAAAGTCAACCCCCATACTGCAAATGTTTTGCCGGATAAATCAGCGCCGAATCTTTGCAGAATTTTGGTAATAAAAATAACTCTCTGCTCTTTATTAACCTCATCTGCCGCCTCAATCAAACGATGCTCGCAATTATGATCATCCGCAATTTTTAACAGAGCTTTTACGTCTTTTGGGAAACAGCTTCCGCCATACCCCAAACCGGGGAATAAGAATTGTGTTCCTATACGTTTATCCGAACACATACCTATACGAACCATTTCAGCATCTGCACCGACAGCCTCACAAATATTAGCAATCTCATTTGCGTAAGAAATTTTTAAAGCCAAAAAAGAATTCGCTGCATATTTTGTCATCTCGGCAGATTTGACATCCATTATAACAAAACGACTTGCAGTTCTAAAAAACGGGGCATAAACTTCCTGCATAATAGCAGTAGCACGGGAAGAATTTGAGCCTATTACAACTCTGTCAGGTTTTAAAAAATCATCAACAGCAGCTCCCTGCTTCAAAAATTCAGGATTTGATACAACATCAAATTCACCGTCATAATATTTTTTGATAATTTGAGTGACTCTATCAGCAGTTCCAACCGGTACTGTTGATTTATCGACTATAACCTTGTAATCGTTTATTGCTTTTCCTATACTTTCGGCAACCTGTTCAACATAATGAAGATCTGCTGACCCGTCTTCACTTTGAGGGGTTCCAACCGCAATAAAACAAACCAGAGATTTTTTAACAGCATCAGACAAATTATCTGAGAAACTAAGTCTGCCTTCCATAACATTAGCTTTTATTAACTCCTCAAGTCCCGGTTCATAAATAGGTACAACACCGTTTCTTAATTTTTCCAATTTATCCAAATCATTATCAACACATATAACATTATTTCCCATATCAGCAAGACATGTTCCCGCAACTAACCCTACATATCCCGTTCCGATTACACAAATTTTCATCTCTACTCCTTATATTAAATAACTTTTAATCACAGAATAACACAAAAATTTTTTTCATGAGATAATATTTATTATAAATTAGAGATAAAGAGGGATTTTCATGGACTATAGACTTCAAAATACTGTATCAAAAGATGCTTTTAAATACGGATATTTATTAAATAAAATTTATCCTTATATAAAACCGGTTCTGGGAAGAGCCGTTATAAATCTTATTATTGCCATACCGTTAGGTTTACTTGACGGTGTAGTGGCATTAGCTTTAAAACCCTATCTTGATTTTGTAGTCAACGGAGATCCTAACCATACCTGGACATTTATGGGATTTACAGTATATTCTCAGGCCTGGCTTGCTGCAATAATTCCTTTCGGTATAGTAGCTTTTGCTTTATTCCAAGGTATTTTGAAATATTTAAGCAATTACCTCACAGATTGGACAGGGCTTAAAATTTCAAATGCCTTAAAAATAGATTTATTCAAAAAACTTACGATGATGGATCCTCAATTTTTTGATGTTAATTCATCAGGACTTGTACTGACAAGATTTTTATCCGACCCTGATACTGCATCCAAAAACATTATTGAAATGCTGAAATCATTTATTGCTACATTTTTTGGTCTTGTTGGACTGGTTGCAGTTCTTTTATACAATTCATGGAAACTTGCCATAATCGGTGTAACTGTTATGGCAATTGCAATAACACCTGTAACTTTAATCAGAAAAAAAATCAAAAAAGTTTCTAACGCTACAATGGTTGTAGGCGGCAACATGACAACTAACTTTAATGAAACATTTGCTGGAAACAAAATTATAACTGCATACAATTTACAGGAGGATCAAAATAAAAAATTTGAAAATCAAATACATGAACAATTTCATCTTGCAATGTCTTTAACAAAACGTGTTGGCTGGATGTCACCTATTATGTACTTTGTTTGTTCAATAGGAATAGCTCTGGTTATGGCATACGGTAACCATTTGATACTTACCGGTCAAATGACTGCAGGCAGTTTCGCATCGTTTGTTACTTCGCTTTTGCTGCTGTACAAGCCTACAAAAACACTTGGCAACACTCTAACAAATCTGCAAACAGTATTTGTTGCAATGGGACGTGTATTTGAATTATTTGATATTCAACCGCAAATTAAATCTCCTGCAAATCCGATTAAATTAACAGGGCTAAATAATTCAATCGAATTTAAAAATGTTTATTTTGAATATGAACCGAATACTCCTATATTGAAAAATTTCAGTCTTAATGTAAGCAAAAATGAAACAATTGCATTGGTAGGCAACTCCGGCGGCGGGAAAAGTACTGTCGTAAGCTTACTGCCTCGATTTTATGATGTAAAATCAGGTTCAATTGAATTTGATGGTATTGATATAAGGAAATTTGAACTTAACTCCTTAAGGAGTCAAATATCATTCGTTTTTCAGGATAATTTTCTTTTCTCCGGCACAATTAAAGACAATATTTTAATGGGCAATGAAAATGCAACGGAAGCGGATATTGAAAGAGTTATAAAAATGGCGCATCTTGATGAATTCGCTCATACTCTTGAAAAAGGGCTTGATACTTATGTAGGCGAGCGCGGAGCCAGCCTTTCCGGCGGACAAAGACAGCGTGTGGCAATTGCAAGGGCTATGCTTAAAGACGCTCCTATTGTAATTCTGGATGAGGCAACATCAGCCCTTGACAATAAATCTGAGGCAATTGTTCAGAAAGCTCTTGATAACTTAATTCAAAATAAAACGGTTTTTGTAATCGCGCACAGATTATCAACAATAAAAAATGCTGACAGAATTGCCGTTATTAACGAGGGAGAACTTGTAGAGCTGGGAACTCACGAACAGTTAATGCAAATTGAAAACGGCAAATACAAAACTCTATATGAAATGCAGTTTAAAAACCAAGAAGATATGGCAGAAGTTTAATATGAATAAAATAATAACAAAATGGATAGAACCATACGTTTTGCTTGAAACATTAAAAAAAGATTGCAAACTCGTAAAGGATTTTACATTTGACGGTTTCTCAAAAAACGAAATAAAAAAAGAATTTTTAAAACAACTTGAAAAAGAAAATAATTTCGGACTTTACATGAAAAATGTAAATAAATTTTATTTGTTTAACGGGAATGTTGATATTGATAAGATTTTTGAACTTACCCCTATTGATTATGAAGTTACTGAAGATATTGAAAAGCCTTTTGAAATGGTTGATATGGGCAAGGCTGAAGCAAGTATAATAAAATCTTAAAAATAGTTTACAAAAGGCAATTTTCTCTCCCCAAAATACTTTATATTTATAGAGGAAAAATCAAAGGGGAAAATTTTGGGTTTAATTAACGTACACTCAGTTGATAATATATCACTGTTTCAAAATAATACAAATCAATTTGCAGGCGCGGGACTGTTCAGTCAAACATATACCACACCTGCAATGCCGAGTGTATTTAACTATTACAATCCATACTTTACAAGCTTTTTGACACCTTCTTTCAATTGTTTCAACATTTTTAGCAACTTTTTTAATCCATTACAGACATTTACATTTACGCCATTGAATTTTTCTTTGATGCAGCCGTCTGCAAATATTTTTACAGGGTTAACAAATCTCGACAGCAGTTCCAACAGCTATTCAAAAACCTGGGGACTGAATTTTAATAAAAACAAACTTTCATTAAGCAATGTGGGATATAATGAAGAAAAAGGGCTAAAACTTGCACAAGCAGTAAAAATGAATGCAACATCTTTCAAAGGTCACTGTGCACGTTCGGTAAGAAAAGCTCTTGAAGAATGCGGACTCGGAACAGGTATTAGAGGAGACGGACATGATTATGCATATATTTTAAGCAACAATAAAAACTTTAAAGAAATTTCTACATCAAATCTTGATCTGTCCGATCTTCCGGCCGGATGTATTTTAGTTTACGATAAAGGGGTAGCAGGATACAGCAGCAAATACGGACACGTAGAGATCACTCTAGGAAACGGACAGGCGGCAAGTGACGGAATAACAAGTGATATAAGACAGGGAGCAAGAGTATTTGTACCGGTTTAAATCTCTTTCAAAATTATATTCAAAGCTTGTTCCAAATCCGCAATAGATCCGTTATTATAAATAACAAAATCTGACAGATTTAATTTTTGTTCCTGTTGCATTTGAGAATTCAGACGAGCCATTGCGTGTTCAAGTGTATATCCGTTCCGCTTAATTAATCTGTTAAGCCGCAAGTCATCATCTGCATAGACAAAAATAATACTGTCAAATATATCTTGCATCTTTGCTTCAAATAAAAGAGGGATTCCGACAAATAACAAATTTTCCTGATTATTTTTATCAAAAAATTTTAATATTTCATCTTTTATCTGAGGATGCATAATTTCTGAGATTCTTTGTCTTGCATTTTCATCCGAAAATATAAGCTTACCAGTTTTAAATCTGGAAAATTCCCCGTTTTCAAATACATCAAAATTTTTAAAAGCTTCATAAAGCGGCTTGTTGTGAATTGTCAAAAGTTTATGAGAAACTTTATCCGTATCAAGCACTTTAAAACCTTTGCATTCAAGCATTTTTTGAACGGTTGATTTCCCGGAAGCTATATTCCCGCAAATAGCTATTTTCTTCATGAATTTGATATCCTGTTTAAAAAATTTCTCAATTCTCTTATTTGTATAGGCTTAATAGGTCTAAATTCTCCGCGTCTTAAACCGTCAAGAGTAATTGTCGCATGCTGTATCCGTTTCAAAGTTTTAACTTCATATCCGAAATATTCAAACATTTTTCTAATCTGCCTGTTCATTCCCTGATAAAGTGTAATCTGCATTTCGGTATGCCTGCTGTCCATATCAATAACCTGAATATCAGCATAAGCAATTTTTCCCTGTTCAATTTCAATTCCGTTTACCATCTGCTCAAGTTCATGTTTATGAACTTTTGCCTCAATAGTCACAAGATATACCTTCGGGACTTTCACTGAGGGATGAGTAAGTTCATTAATCAGCTCTCCGTCATTTGTCAAAATCAACAGTCCAGTTGAATCTTTGTCTAAACGTCCAACAGGTTTTAAACCGAACATATTTTCCGGCAGCAAATCATAAATTGTTTTGCGTCCTTTTTCATCATCACAGGTTGTAATATAACCTGCAGGTTTATAAAATCTGTAATATTCATGCTTGGCAGGTCGTACAAGCTTTTGATTAACAAATACCTTGTCTTTAGGTTGTACAAGATAACCTAATTCTTTAATGATTTTGCCGTTAACAATAACAACACCTTGTTCAATAAGTTCATCGGCTTTTCTTCTCGAGCAAAGTCCTGAAGATGCAATATATTTGTTTAAACGAACGCCGGACATTTTTCAAGGTCCTTTTCAATTGCATTTAAAATTTCTTGCGGTAATCTTCTGTATAATTTACCGGATGCCTCGCTTATTGCAACAACATCAAACAGCGCATCAATATAAACTTTTCCTGTTTCTTTGGATTTAATAACCTGTTTAAATGTAATCGACAGGCTATTGTATTTCTCAATCCATGTTTCAATAATAATTGAGTCATTAAGTCTTGCAGAAGCCTTATATCTGACATTCATATTTGTTACAGGCATTAAAATATCTGAGTTTTTCAAAGTCACAAGATCTAAACCCATATTATCACAAAGATCTACTCTGCCTTTTTCCATCCATCTCAAATATGCGCCATGCCAGACAACTCCATAGGCATCAGTATCAGAATAATAAACTTTAGTTTCAAAAGCATTTTTCATAACACAATTATTATAACACAAGGAGGGAAATAAATGAAATATAAATGTAACATATGCGGATATATTTATGATGAAGAAAAAGAAGAAATAAAATTTGACGAACTGCCGGATAGCTGGGTTTGCCCTGTTTGCGGAGTTAGTAAAGATATGTTTAGCAAAGAAGAATAAATTAGCAATTTTTAACATTTTCCTGTTTTAATAAAATTGTGAATGGTTTAAGTAGTGTACAACATAATTTTGGAAATTATAGCGGCTATTACGGGAATATACCTGATAGACGACAATACTATATGCTGCCGCAACAGGAAGAAACACATGAACCTAATACCGCAAAAACTCTCATAACAGCAGGGCTACTTCAGGCTTTTGCAATGTTTCTGCAAAAAGCATCCCGGTGGTGCGGGAACAAACTTATGCAGGGCAAAGAATTCACCTCTGCGGAAAACATTTACAAAACCGCAAAAAACATGGTTAACAAAAATAAACTCAATGTAACAGTAGATTTTATTGACAGCAAAAATATTAATAGATACAACGAAAATCTCAGAGGACTTCTAAAACCTGTTGCAAGAGGAGAAAATGCATTTTACACAGACCAATTGAAACTTGCGGTTGCGCCAAAAAGCAAACCTTCATTAATTTTGCATGAATTGGGACACGCAATAAATGCACACAAAGGGAAATTTTTAAGATTTCTCCAAAAATCACGCGGTTATGTTTCAGCAGTTCCGACAGCATTGCTTCTGTTAAACAATGCTATGCCGCAAAGGAATGATAATAAAAAGAATTTTGTAGAACGTAATGCAGGTCTTATAGGTTTTGCCTCATTCTTACCTACAATTGTTGAAGAAGGACTTGCTTCAATAAGGGGTGTAAAAGCCGCAAAACAAACTTTAGGTAAAGCAGTTAATCTTGCTCCGCTAAAAAGAAACTATTTCTTTGCTTGGCTGACTTACGTAATAGCAGGTATAGGCTTAGGAGTTGCAGCAAAACAAAGCTTGTTGAGCAATAAAGAATAAAAAAAATTGGATTTCTTTTATTCCGTACTTGTTTCGAAACCTTATAAAATCCAATTTTTATAAATGGTCGGGATGACACGATTTGAACGTGCGACCCCCTCGTCCCAAGCGAGGTGCGCTACCAAGCTGCGCCACATCCCGTTTCATCATTGCAATATTTAAATTATACAAAAAATAATATAAAGTCAATATGTAATTATTCAAAGTTGACTATCCCTTTCTTTTATACTAAACTTGTGTAGAGAGATTTTACACTATTAAATGAGGATTAGGGAAATTGGATTTTACAACTTTAACTATTGAAGCATTAAAAGCTCTGGCGACTCTTGTTGGAAACTACGGGCTTGCAATTATATTATTGACTGTTGTTATAAGGCTTGCTATGTGGCCATTGAACGTTTCTCAGCAGCGTTCTATGAAAATGATGCAAAATTTACAGCCGAAAATTAAGGCTATTCAGGACAGATACAAAAGCGATCCGCAAAAAATGCAGCAAAAACTTATGGAATTTTATAAAGAACATAAGTTTAACCCGATGGGAGGCTGTCTGCCTTTATTAATACAGCTGCCGATATTTATCCTTTTATATTCCGCATTGATGAGTCCGCAGTTTATTCAAATTGCAGGCGATACCTCATTCGGGTTTTTAGGAAGGCTTGATACTACTCTAAGAGCTACTGCAGGACGTTCTTATGACGGAACATTCGGAGTTTCGCAGGGTGATACGTTTACTTTAGGAAAAACTGCAACAGTATATCTGCCTGATGAAACTCTTGAAAATGTAAAAGTTAAAGATCCTAATAAAGCTATCGAAATTCAGGGAGAATTTAAACCGGGAGAAAACGTTGATTTCAAAATTGATTTAGATCATTTGAATTTAAAATTTGCACAGCTAGACAGTATTGAAAAAGCTGAAATTGCTGTTACTGATATGTCAAATAAAGAAATCGAAAATATTACATTCAAAAAAGAAGGCAGTGTCTTAGCAGCATCAGTTCCGACAACTGCGGCTGAAAGAACTTTCCACTGGGATGTATTTATTTTGATTGCTTTATTTGCACTCACAATGTTTGCATCTCAAAAAGTTATGATGGCAACTCAAAAGCCGAAAGACGGTGCACTTGATCCTACTCAGGAAGCAATCCAAAAATCAATGGGAACATTCATGCCCATTATGATTATCGGTACATTTGTAATAATTCCAATTCCTGCCGGTGTTCTTTTATATCTGGTAACAAGCAATATTATACAGATTCTGCAAACGATCATTGTTAATAAACAAATAGATATGGAGCATGAACGCACAAAAAATATTGTAACTGATTCCGATATAGCAGGTGCAAAAAAAATTGAACCTAAGGAATAATTTAAATAGATCCCGAAACTAGTTCGGAATGACAAAAAACTAACAGTCATGCTGAATTTATTTCAGCATCTCAAAAATAAGAGATATTAAAATGTTACTTTCAGAATATGATTACAATTTACCTGAAGAATTAATAGCGCAGATGCCTGCAGACAAAAGAGAAAATTCGAGAATGATGGTTCTGGACCGAAAGGATAGAACCATTTCTCACAAGCATTTTTACGATATTGTAGACTTGCTCGATAGCAATACGCTTCTTGTAATGAATAATACAAAAGTCTTGCCCGCACGATTGATCGGGCACAAAGATACCGGTGCAAAAATTGAAGTTTTTTTACTGAAACAATATAGTCCCTCACCCGAATTGCTAAATTCACAATGTTCATTAATCAATTATTCCCTCTCCCCAAATGGGCGAGGGAAACAACAAGACAGTTGGGAGGTACTTATAAAGCCGTCAAAAAGAGTTAAGCCTGATACAATTATTAAAATAAGCGATGAACTCTCTGTAAGGGCAATTAAACGTCTGGAAGAAAACGGAGAATGGCTTGTTGAACTAATTTTTGACGGGGATAATGTACTTGACGTTCTTCACAAAAACGGTCAGATACCGCTCCCACCCTATATTGAAAGAAAAATTCCAAATGAAGATTTAAGAAAACTGGATTTTGAAAGATATCAAACCGTTTACGCTAAAGATGAAGGTTCAGTTGCTGCTCCGACAGCAGGTTTACATTTTACAAAAGAAATCCTTAAAAAGCTTGAGAATAAAGGGATTGAACTTGCCTATATCACTTTAAATGTAGGGTTAGGTACATTCAGACCGGTTCAGTGCGACAATGTTGAAAATCATAAAATGCATTCAGAAACATTTGAAATCTCAGAAAAAGCCTCTGAACAAATTAACAGAGCGAAAGCACAAGGCAAAAAAATAGTTGCGGTTGGAACAACAACAGTCAGAACATTAGAAACAGCCTACCAAAAATACGGTTGTATAAAACCATGTTATGACCATTCAGAATTATTTATTTACCCGCCTTATGAATTCAAGGTTATAGATAATTTAATAACAAACTTTCATCTGCCGAAATCAACGCTTTTAATGCTTGTAAGTGCACTTGCGGGGAAAGACTTTATATTTGATGCATACAAAGAAGCTATAGAAAATAAATACCGTTTTTTCTCCTACGGTGACTGCATGTACATAACATAAGATATGTTATCAGCATATTTCCCCTATCTTAAGATAGGGGAAATATGCGCTAACAGAGGATAGGAAGGCAGGAGGACAGGCTATTTACGGTGTGCAAAGCGCACCGTAAAGAACTTATCATCTTATCGTCCTAGTGTCTTATCGACTTCAAATAACATATCTTATGTTTATTTGACAAATTTTCAAAAATCATTAATTCAAATAGAGGATACAGAAATATTCGATTGCGTGTAGAATATAATCGGAGGAAGGTATTAACAAGTATGTTCTCACAGTTTATTCAAGGCTTATTAAATACTGGCGGGCAGGCTCAGGCTATAGAGCGTTATGCACAAATTACTAACAAAGTTAATAATCTAAGTGCAGCAAACGAGCCGCTAAACCCGTTGGATACAATTTACCCCAATAACAAAGCTAATACTCCTTCATTTGAAAAAGTCCTTCAGGCAACAACAAAATCAAATTTCGGAACTCTGCTTTTAGACCCGCATTTAAAATCAGTTAATGCAGATATTATAAAACAATCACCTCAAACAAGTCTTACGAATGCTCTTAATGAAGCCGCCGCAATACAGGCAAACACACAACCTGCCGGCAAACCGCAAATACTTAATGTTATATCACAAATTTCAAAAAAACATGGTATTGATGAAAAACTTGTTCAGGCATTGATAAAGCAAGAGTCAGGATTCAACCCTAAAGCAAAATCAAAAGCCGGAGCAATGGGGTTAATGCAATTAATGCCGTCAACCGCAAAAAATCTCGGAGTAAAAGACCCGTATAACATTGTTCAAAACGTAGAAGGCGGCGTAAAATATTTAAAATCAATGCTTGATAAATATAACGGCAACATGATCTTAGCTCTTGCTGCTTACAATGCAGGTCCGGGAGCTGTTGACAAATACGATGGCATTCCTCCTTATAAAGAAACACAAAATTACGTAAGAAATATTTTAGCCAATTATCTGTAGTATTCGGGAATTTTACAATTTTGCACAATTTTGTTGTTTTTGCTACAATAATTTAAAAGTAGGAAAGGCAATAAATGAAATTTTCATCATCTTTTAAAGTCGGATTATTAACATTACTGGCAATAGTTTTATTAATAGGAGTTGTTTTCAAAGTTAAAGGGCGTACTTTTTCATCAGCAGACAGAGTAGAAGTGCAATTCAAAGATGTAAACGGCATGCGTCCGGGAGCCGGTGTACAAATGATGGGGCTGCGTGTAGGTCAGGTAGAAGAAATTACTCCTGTTATTGACGGTGAAAACAGTTATGTCAAAGTAAAATTTGTTATTACAGAACCGAACGTTGATATTCCGAAAGCTTCAATTCTGTCCATTCAACAATCAGGTCTTATCGGGGAATTATTTCTGGAAATTACACCGCCCAAGACAAGAACTGTTTATGTTCCGATGCTGACAAAAGATATTCTATATAAAGATGATGATGTGCAGATGAAACTTGACAAAACATATTACGATGTCGGGAAAATAACAAATATTGAAGTAGTATCAAAAGACGTTCTTCCATATGCGATAAAAGATAATATCAAAACAAATTTCGCATACAAAGTAGATTATGTAATAAATCTTCCAGGGCTTATTTTACCTGAATTTTTGAAAGGTAAAGTTGTCAGAGAAAACGGAACTAATGTGTTAAGAATATCAACTCTTGATGATGTTACACTACCGTATCCGGAGCAAAAATCTCCTTATACAATTATTGAACCTATGCGAATAGCAGATTTTATGGATTGGCAATATAAGGCAGCGGAATCTCTAACGGAAACAAATCAGAAAATTAATGAACTTTTGTCTGATCAGGTTATCGCAGAACTTAAAATGTCTGTTTCCCATATAAATGCTCTTACAGGACAGACGAGCGATACTATGGCTAAACTTAATGATTTGATAGATACATCCAAAGGCGACTTAAAACAGCTTATGATAATGATGGATAAAGCAACGACCGATTTTAATATGCTGTCTTACAATATTAATAATATAATCGGCGACCCGCAATTCAAAACAACCATGATGTCAACAGCAAATTCTCTTGATAAGTTGTCACAGAATTTAAATAAAATTATGGGTGATGAACAACAGGCAGAGCAGATGGCTGAAGATATAAGAGTTATTACTCATAACGTAAATGAAATAAGCAGTTATGTAAATTCACTAACCAAAGATGATCAACTTAAGAAAGATATAAACAGAGCTGTTGCAAATATAAACAATGCAATGGTCGAAATATCAAAAGCTCTTGAATCTGTAAATAAGGTAACACCTGAAAACAAAACGGAACTTGAATCTATTGTTGAAAATACAAGAGCAACTACATGCAACTTAAGAAAATTCTCCGAAAAATTGAATAAGAGATTTTTGCTCTGGAGATTGATGTTCTAACAAGTATTCTTGATTCTTCAGCCCTTGCGGGAGAAGGGTTATGAAAGGCGGATGAGGAATAATTTTGAATATAAAGACAGAAATCACAAAAATTCACTATAATAAAAACGCAAAAGGTTTTCTCATAAAATTACTTGAATTTGCTTCTATATTTTACGGAATAGGAAGCAGACTTAAAAACTGGCTTTATGATCAAAATATTTTAAAGCCTGAAAAAGTTAACGCATTTGTCATCTCTGTCGGGAACTTAACAACGGGAGGCGTCGGCAAAACCCCTGTAGTATCTGAAATTGCAAAATATTTTATATTAAAAGGTGAAAAAACTGCAATAATTTCAAGAGGTTACGGCGGAAAACTTTCAAACAAAAATATAAACGTAATTTCTGACGGGCAAAAAATCTATTACAACGCCAACCTTGCGGGTGACGAACCCTTCTGGCTCGCTGAAAATACAAAAGGTGCTGCTGTTATAACTTCAAAAAACAGATACAAAGCCTGCGAATATGCAATAGAAAATCTCGGGGTAACAAAGATTATTCTTGACGACGGATTTCAACACAGAAAACTTTATCGGGACATGGACATAATTTTAATGGACAGTGAAAAATGCTTTGGCAACGAAAAGCTTCTGCCTGCAGGACCTTTAAGAGAGGGCATTGAGAGTTTTAAAAGGGTTAACAAGCTAGTTATAGTAAGCAAAAATACTGACCATACACGGGCTGAAAAACTTGCCAGAATAATGTCAAAAAAAATGAATGTCAAAACTTTTCTCTGCAAAACAGAACCTGATAGCGTCTATAATATTAAAACAGGCAAATTTCTGGATGAAGGTACGGCAGTTACAGCAATATGCGCAATAGGTCAGCCGGAACAATTCTTTAACTTTTTGAAAGATTACAATATAAAAGAAAAAATTACGTTTGATGATCATCACATATATACGGAAAATGAAATACCTGACGGAGTAATTATCACCACAGAAAAAGATGCGGTAAAAATGCACAACTTCAACCGGTCAGATATTTATGCACTGAAATTAAAAATAAATATTGATGTTGAAGGGATATTACATGATACAGACAACTGATGTTAATATTGACAAAATAATTGAAAACCTTATAAATGCCAAACAGCCCAGACGTGAATTTGTTCAGCTTATGGAAGAGTTCAGAGATCCTTATCTGGTGTTAATTGCGTGTATTTTGAGCTTGAGAACAAACGATTTGACAACTTATCCTGCGACACTAAGGATGCTTGAAATAGGCAGGGAACCGAAAGATTTTGCTTATTGCGATGTTGAAAAACTTGAAAAAGCAATTTACCCTGTCGGATTTTACAAAAATAAAGCAAAACAAATTATTGAATTATCAAAAATTATTGTAGAGAAACTTGATAATAAAGTGCCAGATACAATAGAAGAACTTATAAAATTTAACGGAGTGGGCAGAAAAACTGCTAATCTTGTTCTTGCTAAAGGTTTTAATATTCCTGCAATATGTGTTGACGTGCATGTTCACCGGATTTGTAATCGTTTGGGATATGTTAAAACAAAAACTCCTGAAGAAACAGAATTTGCTCTGAGAGAAAAGCTCCCTAAAAAATACTGGCTTGATATAAATACGTTGCTAGTAACTCATGGTCAAAATGTTTGTAAGCCAATAAATCCTAAGTGCAACGAATGCCCTATAAACGATTACTGTAAAAAACTAGTATAAACAGCTTAATAAATTGTTATAAAATGGCAAAAAAATTTCTCTTTATATATTAAAATAAAAACTAAAAGGAAAAAGATATGAAAATAAAAGCGATATTCAACTCCCAATTAAAACATGTAAAAATTCACGGTTATAATCTGCCAACGGATTCTTACGGTCAAATACTAACCGCACAAAAAGGATTGGAAAATTATGCTCGTCATAAAAAGGTAAATATTGATATTTATAACGGCGATCATATCTTAAGTGATTTAGTTACCGGCAAAGAAGAGGAAAAAGTCTCAAATAAACTTTTCGTTACTGTAACAGATTTACATAACAATAAACAACAACAATCACTTATACCCGCTGAAACTTCTAAAAATTATTTATATAACCGAACAGACTACAGAGTTTATGAAACTCAGGATGAAACACAATTTGTTCGAAAATTTATAGCAGAATCACATGAGGACTCTTTTATAAGGAATTTTTACAGAAAAATTGAAAGTATGGTGAAAGATTTAAGAGGAATAAATAAGTAATAAACTTGCTTTAAAAGAACTTTTGTGTGAAAATATTGTTAAGATTGTACTTTATTTACCTTTTTTATATATAATACAATCGGGGTTAAACAATACATATACATAGGAGTTGGAGATGAGTGTAGGAAATCCTCATAAAATTGACACATCAAAGTTAGATGAAATTATGGCTTCTTATGACTATAACAAATCTAACCTGATTGCGATTTTACAAAAAGTTCAGGAATCATACCGATACCTTCCTGAAGAAGCAATGATTTATATCGGAACAAAAATGGAAGGGCTGTCACCCGCAACAGTATTTGGAGTTGCAACATTTTATGCACAATTTTCCCTTGAACCTAAAGGGAAATATGAAATAAAGGTTTGTGACGGAACAGCGTGCCACGTTAGAGGTTCAATGCCGGTTCTTAATGCCATAAGAGCAAAATTAAATATACCGGCAGGTCAACTGACAAGTGAAAACGGGCTATTTTCTTTAGAAACTGTCAGCTGCCTCGGAGCATGCGGGCTTGCACCTGTAGTTGTTATAAACGATAAAGTTTATCCTCAAATGACATCAGACGCTATCACTATAGTGCTTGATACAATTATGAAGGAGGAAAACTAATGGAAAAAACAGCATTAAATATAAATATACAAGAAGAACAAAAAAAAGCACGCGAACTGGTTAAATCACAAGGATTAAGAGTCCTTGTATGTGCAGGGACAGGCTGTGTTGCAAACGGTGCTTTAAAAGTTATAGAAAAATTTAAAGAACTCGGAGCAGATGTTTCGACTATGACTGATTACGATAAAATGACAATTGTTCCGACAGGCTGTCACGGCTTCTGTGAACAGGGAGTTCTTGTTGCTATTCCTGACAAACATGTAACGTATGTAAAAGTCAAAGAAAAAGACGTTGAAGAAATATATGAAAGCCATATAAAAAATAACAAACCCGTTGAAAGACTTCTATATGTTGACCCTAAAACACATGAACATGTTCAGGATGACGCTCATATTAATTTTTACGCAAAACAAACAAGAACTGCACTTGCAAACTGCGGAAACATAAATGCAGAAAGCATTGATGAAGCTCTTGCTGTCAGAGGATATGAGGCATTAGCTAAAGTTATAGAAGAAAACAACCCTGATGGTGTTATAGAAACTATTGAGAAATCAGGATTAAGAGGCAGAGGCGGCGGTGGTTTTCCCACAGGTCGCAAATGGAGATTTACGGCTGCCAATAAAGGCGGAAAATCCTATGTTGTCTGCAACGGTGATGAAGGTGACCCGGGAGCTTTTATGGACAGATCCGTCATGGAAGGTGATCCGCATAAACTCCTTGAAGGTATGGCAATAGCTGCTTTTGCAATAGGTGCAGATGAAGGATATATCTATGTAAGAGCAGAATACCCGCTTGCCATTAAACGTTTAAGAAAAGCTATAAAAGATGCAGAAGAAAGGAATTATCTCGGCAAAAATATAATGGGAAGTGATTTTTCCTTTGAAATTCATATAAAAGAAGGGGCAGGAGCATTTGTCTGTGGTGAAGAAACAGCTCTTATGGCATCTATCGAAGGCGAACGCGGAATGCCAAGACCGAAACCGCCATTTCCTGCGAATAAAGGATTATTTGGCAGACCGACTTTGATTAATAACGTCGAAACACTTGCCAATGTACCTTTAATCATCTTGAAAGGCGCTGATTGGTTTGCCTCTATGGGAACAGAAACTTCTAAAGGCACAAAAACATTCGCTCTTACCGGCGAAGTAAATAATACAGGTCTTATTGAAGTTCCGATGGGAACAACCTTGAGAGAAATAGTATTTGACATTGGCGGCGGAATGAGGGACGGCAAAAAATTCAAAGCTGTACAGATAGGCGGTCCGTCAGGCGGATGCTTAACAGAAGAACATCTTGACATCCCGATGGATTACGATAATCTAATCAAAGCAGGTGCAATGGTAGGCTCAGGCGGTCTGGTTGTAATGAGCGATAAAACTTGTATTGTCGAAGTTGCCAGATTCTTTATGAACTTCACTCAGCACGAAAGCTGCGGCAAATGCGTTCCTTGTCGTGAAGGAACTAAAAATATGCTTAAGATTCTTGAAAAAATTGTTGCAGGAAAAGGTGAAATGAAGGATTTAGATACACTTGAAGAACTTGCGCAGGCTGTTAAAGACGGCTCCCTTTGCGGACTTGGGAAAACAGCACCAAATCCTGTTCTTTCAACATTAAAATACTTCAAAGATGAATATATTGCACATATTCGAGATAAGAAATGTCCTGCAGGGGTTTGCACTGCAATGAAAAAAATCGTTATTAATGAATCTGCCTGCAGAGGCTGTACTAAATGTGCAAGAATTTGTCCTGTCGGTGCAATTGAAGGCACAATTAAACATCCTCACCATATTGACCAATCTAAATGTATTAAATGTGAAGCATGTATGAAAAACTGCCCGTTCAAGGCAATAGTATTAGAATAGAAGATCAGAAGTCAGGAAGGCAAGACGGCAAGCAATTTACTGATAATAGCCTGACCTCTTGACATCTGAGCTTCCGGGCTTCCAATATAAGGAATAACAAAATGACAGATAAAAAAACACTATTTATAGACGGAAAAGAAGTTGAATTTACTGATGAACCAAATCTTCTTGAAGTAATCAGAAAAGCAGGAATGAATGTTCCTACATTTTGTTATCGCCCTGATTTAACATCTTTCGGGGCATGCAGAATGTGCGTTGTAGAAGTTGAAGGCAGAGGCATTCAATCCTCATGCACAATGCCTCCTGAAAATGGCTTAAAGATACATCTTAATACAGAAAAGACAAGAAGAATCAGAAAAACTGTTCTGGAACTGCTTCTTGCAAACCACGACAGAAACTGCTTGACCTGCGAAAAATCAGGGAACTGTGAATTGCAGCAGTACGCAGAAGAATACGGAATCAGAACCATCCGCTATCCTGACAAAGATCTTGCGGAATACCATTTGATAGATGCCTCAAGTCCTTCTATAGTAAGAGATCCAAATAAATGTATTTTATGCGGAGCCTGCGTTAGAGCCTGCACTGAATTTCAAGGTCATTCAGTATTAGGTTTTGCAAACAGAGGCTCTAAAACTGTTGTTCAGCCGATAAACGGAAGACCTCTGGGACAAGTTGATTGCGTAAACTGCGGTCAATGTGCCGCTGTTTGTCCGACAGGCGCTTTAACCATTAAATCCGATGTTGAACAGGTTTGGTCAGAAATTACAAATCCTCAAAAAACGGTTGCAGTTCAAATGGCACCTGCAACAAGAGTGGCAATAGGCGAAATATTCGGTCTGAAACCAGGTGTTAATTCTATAGGAAAAATGAATGCAGCACTCAGAAAAATCGGATTTAATCTCGTATTTGATACCAATTTCTCTGCAGATTTAACAATTATGGAAGAAGCGACCGAATTTCTTGAAAGATTGAAATCCGGACAAAACTTGCCTTTATTTACCTCGTGCTGCCCTGCATGGGTGAAATATATGGAAGATCAGCATCCTGATATGTTAAACCATCTTTCAAGCTGCAAGTCACCTATGTCAATGTTATCTCCGGTTCTTGCAGAACTAGTTCCAAAACATTTTAATATTGAACGTGAAAATCTCGTAATAGTCGGCATTATGCCGTGTACTGCGAAAAAATATGAATGCAAGCGACCTGAGCTTTCACATAACGGACGTCCTGATACCGATTATGTATTAACAACTCAGGAACTTGGCAGAATGATCAAAGAAGCCGGTATTAATTTTGACAAACTTGAACCAGAAGATCACGATTCACCGTTTGGCGAATATTCCGGAGCAGGAACAATTTTCGGAGCTTCAGGCGGAGTTGCTGAAGCTGCTGTGCGTACTGCTTATGAATTTGCAACCGGTGAGATACTTCAAGATGTTGATATTAAACAAATGAGAGGGACTTCAAACCGTTCTAAAGATATTGAACTTGATCTTAAAGGAACAAAACTTGTTGTAAGGGTTGTATCTACTCTTAAAGAAGCAGAAAAATCAATCAGAGAAATTAAAGAAGGTAAAGCACAATTTCAGATGCTTGAGGTTATGGCGTGCCCTGGCGGCTGCATTAACGGCGGCGGACAACCCGTAAGCTGCAATGACAGCAAAATTAAAGAAGAACGTGCTCAGGGACTTTATAAAGAAGATGCCGAATTACCTCAGAGAAAATCTCATATGAACCCTTCAATTCAAAAACTTTATCAGGAATATTTGGAACATCCAAATTCCCATAAAGCGCATGAATTACTGCATACAGTTTATACAAACCGATTTACAGGGTCTTATAAGGATGTATAAATTCAAAATGCAATAAATAATAAAAACGAAATAAAAACTCCCGGCTGAATTAGTCGGGAGTTTTTATTTTATCAGAAAAAAGCTTATTTAACAGCTTTTTTTACGGCATCTGTTATGTCAGTACCGCCGTACAAAACAACACCCTTTGCCAGAACTATATCATAACCGCCGGCTTTTGCTTGTTCTGTAATTTTAGCGGAAATTGTATTGTCAATAGCGGATAATTTAGATGCATAATTTTTATCCATTGCAGCCTTTTTATTATTCAATTCTTTATTATATTTTTCTTCTAAAGACTGTTTCTTTTTAACATCAGTAGTTGCTGCAATTTCTTTTCTCGCTTTTTCTACAAATGCAACAAGTTCTTTTGCTTTTGCTTCTTGTTCCTTTTTTAACGATTTTACCTGTGAAGAAGCTCCGACAACCTGCGGCACATCAACAACGGCAATTTTTGAAGGCACATCAGACATAGCAAAATTATTTACAGCAATTCCAATTACAAAAGCACTAAGTGCAACTGCTAAAAACTTAAATTTGTTGTTCATATTTTCTCCCTTATACACTACCTATACTATTTTTGTAAATAATGGTACATATAAAGATTGATATTTTTATTAAGTTCTTTACAAGTACCGCTATATTCTATATAATAATAACAGGTCATAATAAATTTTGTAAAAAGATTAATTTTTATTAACAAAATTTAATAAAAATTAAGAAAGTGAAGATAATTTCGGCTCCTAACGCAAAAAAATTTTTGACCTGATTTAAATATATATATTTAAAATTTTAAAGGTGAATAAATGAAAAAGATTAATTCAACAAAAAATATTTTAAGTACAATTATGTGCATGTGTCTTGCCTTTGCACTATCTTCAGCTAATAACACCGCTAAAGCAGATCCGTTTGGAGGAGCAACAATATCGCCAACGATGATACAAGAAGCCGGAATGCAGGGCGGTATGAACCAAATGCATGATACAAACTATCTCAAAGACAGGTTTCAAGATAATTCCCGCAACGAGGATTATCAATATTATCAAAGAAAAAAACAGTTAGAAGAAAACCCCGGAAATAAAGAAAATCAGGTTATTCAAAATTATAACGGCGGTTCAATGCAACAGGCAACAGTCGAAGAATTAAATACTAAAGGAGTATTTGTTAATTCTGTTGAAGTTGCGCCGTCAGAAATACTGACAAAAGAAGAAATTAATAACCTTGTACAGCCTATTGTCGGCAAAAATGTATTTATTGAAGATATTCAAAAGGTTATCGACAGCATAAATAACTTATACGCTGAAAAAGGTTTTGTAACAGCAAGAGCGTTCTTGCCGGAACAAACAGTTGAAAATGGCAATATATATATTGCATTAACGGAAAGCCGCATCGGAAGCATTACGGTTCAAGAAAACAGATGGACAAAAGATAAATATATCACAGACAGATTACCTCAAAAAGAAGGTGATTTGTTTGATATTGTTGAACTTGAAAAAGATATCTTGGACTTCAACAGATATAACGAAGGCGTAAAATTATCCGCAAACTTAAAAGCCGGACAAAAACCGGGTACTACAGATGTTGAAGTTGTTGCGGACGAAACATTTCCTTTCCACGTAATGGGTATATTTGATAATGCAGGCCGTTACAATACAGGAAGCCTTAGAGGCGGTGCCATGATTTATGCCGACAGCTTATTCGGCAGACGTGACAGGATGTCTTTAGGTTCATATTTTTCTAAAGGTGCACAAAGCCCGTTCTTTGATTATAACATTCCTGTAAATAAACATGACGGACGTGTAGGCTTTATGTTCTCCTCAACTTTTGCCGATATCAAATATGGTCCGTATAGAGATTGGGGACTTGGCAGTAATGCATATCAATATTCTTTGTACTATATGCAGCCGATTATAAGAAAACCGGGATTTGAATTAAAAGCATATGGTGCATTAAACTACAAAAGAGCCAGAACTTTTTCTGACTTAATTTTCCCGGGTTACGGTGACGTATTAAAAAATGTTGATAACGTTACTTCAGCAGAAGTTGCATTGATGTTGAGAAAAGATACTAAATACGGTATTTGGTACTTAAATCAGGATGCATACTATTCATTCCCGATATTCAACAGCGACCGCGATAACAATTACTTTAAATACAGCGGAAGTGTTGTAAGATTACATGATTTTTCTCATGGTATTATCGGTCAGTTAAGAGGTAATTACCAAATTGTACCGGGTGACAAACAAATACCTTACCTTGACCAGATGCAAACAGGTGGTTTGGCAACAGTGAGAGGTTATTCTGAAGGTTTGATGATAGGTAAAAACGGATATTTCATCAGCGGAGAACTGATGTTCCCGATTTTGCCCAGAGAAATTACAAGCCCCAGATCAGGCGAAAAAATTCCTTTCATCGGCAGATATGTTAAAGGTGCAGTATTTGCGGACACTGCCGGTATATTCCCTGCAGCCTCAGAAGATTACATGGGCGGAAGCTATTTTGCAGCATCACTCGGTATGGGATTGAGAATTCAATTACCTGCAGATTTAAGCGCAAGATTATATTGGGGCTTCCCGCTAATTCGCAACTATAACGAACCATACAGTAAAATGGGACGTTTCCACTTTGAATTAACACTTGCTCCGAATATTGATGCTCTACTTGCATCAAGAAGTACGGCTGCTGCTCCGAAAACACAATTCCAGAAGAATGTTGAAGCTGAATACATCAACAACTATGACGACGTAAGACACTATGATTACTTCTATGATGGCGGCGGCGGCTCATTATAATAGAAAAAAGGTTGAATTATGAAAATTATGCGGTAACATGGAGTTGCCGCATTTTTTGTTACAGGCAGGGAGGTAAAATTGCCGAAAGGTATATTTATAACAGCAACCGGAACAGATGTTGGAAAGACTTATGTATCAGCGCTCATCGTGAAAAAAATGAGAGAACTCGGATACAACTGCGGCTACTTTAAACCGGCTCTAAGCGGAGCTGAAATAATCAATAACAAACTTGTCCCAGGCGATTGTAATTATGTATTTAAACAGGCGGGAATTACTTTAGATCCGTTGAATTATGTATCTTACATTTATAAAGAAGCAGTTTCGCCACACCTTGCAGCAGAAATAGAAAACAATCCCGTAAAACTTGATAAAATCTTATCTGATTTTAACAGGATAAAAACAGAATTTGATTACGTAGTTGTAGAAGGCGCAGGGGGAATAGCCTGCCCGTTTAATATTAAAGAAAAACTTATGCTGCAGGATATTATAAAAGCTCTAAATTTAGATATTATTATTGTCGCTTCAGCTGCACTCGGGACTATAAATTCAACATTATTAACAGTCGAATACGCAAAAAATCACGGTATAAATGTAAAAGGAATAATCCTTAACAACTATGACGAAAATAATTTAATGCATAAAGACAACAAGAAACAGATTGAGACTCTAACCAAAGTAAAGGTTATTTCGACTGTTCCAAATAATGCAAAAACGATTGAGAATTTATCAGAATATTTTAAAGAGGTATAATGAATATCTGGGCTGAAAAAGATTTAAAATATATATGGCACCCTTGCTCTCAAATGAAAGATTACGAAACGCTTGCCCCTATTGTAATTAAAAGAGGGGAAGGAATTTATCTTTACGACACCGAAGGGAAAAAATATTATGATGTCATAAGTTCATGGTGGTGCAACCTTCTAGGACACTGCAATCCGCATATAAGCAATGCTTTAAAAAAACAGGCAGAAAAACTTGAGCACGTTATATTCGCAAACTTTACACATGAACAGGCAATAAGGCTTTGCGAAAGATTAACCCAAATACTTCCTAAAGGTCTTTGCAAGTTCAATTTTACGGATAACGGCTCGTCAGCTATAGAAGCTTCCATGAAAGTAAGTTTTCAATACCATCAGCAAACAGGCAATCCGCAAAAAACAAAATTTATGGCTCTGACAGAGGCATATCACGGAGAAACAATTGCAGCTTTATCTGCCGGCGATTGCGATTTATACACAAAATTATATAAACCGATTTTACTTGACATTGTAAGAGTAAAAGGACCTGACTGTTTCAGATGTCCTTACGGAAAAACTCGTGATAATTGTACTTGTGAATGTTTTGAACAAGCAGAAAAAGTTTTTTCTCTGCATGGAGAAGAAACTGCCGCAATACTCGTAGAACCGCTTTTACAAGGTTCTGCAGGAATGAAGATTTATCCGCCTTTGTATCTAAAAAAACTCCGAACATTATGCGACAAATATAACGTTCATCTGATTGCGGATGAAATTGCTACAGGATTTGGCAGAACAGGTAAAATGTTTGCATTTGACCATGCCGGAGTTTCACCTGATATAATATGTCTTTCCAAAGGACTTACCGGCGGCTATATGCCTATGGCAATTTTTGTAACCACTCAGAAAATATATGATGCATTTTATGATGACTACAATAGCAAAAAAGCCTTTATGCACAGTCACACTTACAGCGGAAATCCTCTTGCCTGCTCCTGCGCTAATGCTGTATTGGATTTACTTCAAGATGGCACTATTCTAAAACAGGCACAGGAAAATGCTGTTTATTTTAATAATATAATTAAAGAAAAATTCCTATCACACCCGAATGTTGGTGAAGTTCGCCATATAGGACTTATTAATGCAATAGAACTCGTTGAGGACAGACAAAGTAAAAAGCCTTTTGACAGTAACCTGCGTACAGGCTACCAAATTTACAAAAAGGCTTTGATGGAGGGAGTTATTTTAAGACCTCTGGGTGACGTTATCTATTTTAATCCGCCGCTCATTATTAACAAAAATGATATGGATTACGTTACAGATATTGCACGCAAATGTCTTTATGAAATTTTGCCCGCAGAAAGCCATTGCGTTAAATAAATAACGTACTAACTACACTTTTTAAGAACGACACTCCAACACTTGACAATTTTTTTGACGAAAAAAGGAACTCTCAAACAAATACTTCGTCTTAAATTTTAAAAGGATTTACCCTTCTGTTGTTAATTCTTCCCAGATACTTGGTACTACGATTAGCGCAGTATAAACAATAAATCCGAATAGAATTAAGTTGATAGCTTCCATGATATAACTCCTATCTGTTAGCTTTAGCGAACCGAAACGACATATATAATTCGCTACACTTATATTATTCCCATGCTCATTAGGAAATTAACATTTTTATTATAATATAAAAGAGGAAATTATGAAAAAGAAAATAGAAAAATTATTTAATAATCTTTGCTGTTCACAATGTCGAAATAATTTTGATGAAAATTCAATAGTTATCAAACGTGAAGAAGAAGGATTAATGGTTGTAAACCTTCAATGTAATCATTGCGGAAAAAATTTCGGCATAGCTTTTGTCGGATTTACCGATATTGATGTAAAAAACTATGAGCCGCTGGAAGTTCAAGAAGGACCTGAACCTATTAATTATGATGATGTAATAGATGCACACAGATTCATTCAAAAACTTGAAGCTGATTGGCAAAAACATCTGCCTAAAAATTAATTAAATAATACACCGACAATTGCTGCTGACATGTAACAGGTTAATGTTCCGCATATTAAAGCTCTTACCCCTAGCCTTGCAAGATTTTTACGCTGGTTTGGTGCAAGTTCTCCGATACCGCCCAACTGAATTGCAATTGAGCCGAAATTTCCAAAACTGCATAATGCAAAACTAGCAATTAAAAAGCTTTTATCGGATAACGCAACCGGCAGATTTGTTAAATCAAAATACGCAACCATTTCATTCAAAACAAGTTTAGTACCCATAAGGCTTCCGACTGTTGTTGCTTCACTCAACGGGACTCCCATAAAGTAAGCAAACACTGCAAAAATTTTGCCTAAAATTAATTTTAAAGAAAGATGAGTCAAATCGAAAGATGCAAAATTTATATGGAGGTATTTAACTATTAAATTACCTGCACATCCTAAAAACCAGTCAATCATCGCTACAAGTGCGACAAGAGCCAAAATCATTGCAATTACATTTATAGCAACTTTCATACCCTCGGATGCACCGGCAGAAATAGCGTCAAATACATTGATATAAGGTCTTTTTCTTTTACTGTAAGTAATTTTAATATCTTCGCTTGTTTCCGGCACAGAAGTTTCAGGATAAACTATTTTGGATATAACAAGAGCGCCAGGAGCTGCCATTATACAAGAGGCAAGAAGATATTGCGCAGGAATTCCCATACCAATATAAATCGGCATGGTTGCTCCCGAAATACAAGCCATACTTCCAGCCATTGAAGCAAGAAGTTCCGAACGCGTTAATTTTGCGAGATACGGTCTTATCATAATTTGTGCGGCAATCTGACCTACAAAAGCACTTGCAACATTTGATAAAGCCTCAGCTCCGCTTACACACATTAATTTATTCATAGCCTTACCCAGAAGCGGAACTACTCTCTGCATTATTCCGTAATAATAAAGCATATTAACAAGAATCATCATAAAAATCAGTGATGCTACAAGTTGTAAAGCAAAAACCTGAGCGCCTTCGCCAAAAACTGCTGTAATTTTATGTTCGGTCATCAAAGGACCGAAAACAAAAGAACCGCCTTCTTTTGCAAATTCAAGAATTTTTTGGATAAACAATCCTATATTAAAAAATATAGCCCTGCCCAAAGGTACTTTAAATATAAACACTGCAAACAATATTTGCAGAGCAAAACCTGTTCCGACTGTTTTATAATTTATAGCTTTTCTGTTATTTGACATCAAATAAGCTATCCCGAATATCAAAATAATTCCCAATAATCCAAAAAATCTGTCCATTTTTTACCTTTTAAAACATTTATTTCTTAATTTTAATAGAAATCAGAAAAAAAAACTTTAATTATAAAAAAAAATTTACTTAATATTTCTTAAAAAATATACGTTTGACTATTGAAAAAAAATATGCACACATTTTATTATAAAAGCGGGAGAATTTTTCTGCAAAAAATAGAGTATATAGAAAGTAAGGGGTGTAAAATCATGCATGTGTATCCGGTTAGAGCACAAATCAGTCCAAGAATTATCACAAAAAATGATAAATTAAAATCAAACAATCCAATCATACCGGTTACAACAGAGAGCCGACCTATACAAGGTTCAGGTGTTATTTTAACTTTTACCGGAAATGACAAAAATATACATCAATTTGCTTCTTATGCTCCCGAAAATAAAAGATACGGAGTTAAACCTTATAACCTTGGCGGATTGGGAGTTGTTGCACAAGAAGCTCCTGAAAACTGGCGGCTTAAAGAAGGAGCTGATGTCAGAGATTTTTCACCCTACCATAGTTTTAATAATGGTGACGGCGGTATTACCGTTGCTAAATTAACAAAAGATAATAATGGAAAATACAATGAACATTATCCTGCTGAAAATTTTATTTCGGCAAAACAAAATGAAACTCTGGAAGATGTTGCCAAAAGGGTAACTCTAAAAGAAGGAGAAGAACTTGCCTATGTAATAAGAATTCACCCTGACCACAAAGAACTTTCGCAGATTATCAGACTGGAAGATACAGGAATAAAAGGATCTTTCACAAGACCTGCCAACGATTCAATCACGAAAACAAAAAATATTACATACAGGCTGTTCAAAGCAGCTGACATTCCGGATACGGCAGAAACTCCAATAAATAAATACAAAAAGAAAATATATGATGAAGTAGTCAAATCAATAAAAGAAGGTTTGGCTGATAATGCTTCTTTAAATGATGAAAGTAATATAGAAAAAATTAATAATACATATAATGAAAGATTAAACTCTGAAGAAGTTCAAAATAAAATTAAAGAAATAAAAGCACAAATAAAATCGGCGCCTGAAGTAAAAGAACGAAATGCAGCATATTTTATCCATACAGAAGATCTGGCAAAATTTGACACAGCTTACGGTGCAGGAGGCGGAGGTAATGCAGGTGGATACGGAGCCTATGGAGCATACGGGGCATATGGAACAACAGGTTCACATTCAGCAGGCACATCTTCTTCTGCAAGTGTAAGAGAATACGTCAGTACAAATGTAGCCTTTGCTGACAGCAACAGAGCTTTTGTTGAGATTTTACCTCAGCTTAATACAGAAGCGCACGGGTATTATAATCCCGGCAATATCTGGCTTCATGACAGACCTGCTTTTATGATAATGAATGCTGTAGCAGACAAATCACATTTTGGAGATGAATATTATAACGGGCTGAAAATCCACAGTACCTTCCATAATCCAGGCAGAGATTATCAAGGTGCTGAAAGAAATCCGTTTGAGTTTTTCAGAATGGTGGCAAATAAAGAAGATATAGAAGCACTTAACAAACACCCGCAAGTAGCAAAATTAAAAGAAATAGAAGCCAAATGGTGGCAGGCGAGCAAAGAGGAAAGAAGTTTTGTAAACCAAATAATGCGTCCGTTTATGGCTAATTTCATTGATGATTATATTGATGCCGCAAACGAGATACATACATACAATATCTCAATGACACCGGTAGCCGCAGTAAAAATGAATCCGAAAAACATGAGCTGCGGAACAGTATCAATAAACTACGGGAAAGAAATGAAATCTCCTGAGACTCCTGATATTGCACAGTATATGACTAACAAACTTGCACAAATACAAACAATTGATATTACAAACGGAAGTACCCCTGCGAATTTAAGATTAAACGACCCTTCAGCTAATTTCTGTCAAGGCACCAACATAAACGATTTAACAAAATTAAAAGCCGGTTTTACTCCTTATGAGTACAAACCTGTATACGACGAAGCAGGGAAATTAATTTCAGATAACATTGAAGAAGTTTTAAAAGCCAAAAAAGCAAATACAAAATGGTTAATGGATTCTCTTGGCAATGCCTTTGACAGAGGAGGTTCTTCTGCTGTTACAAAAATGTTCTTTACTGATAAACAAATTTCAAATAACAAAACAAGTGTTACTGGTTATTTATCACAATATAAAGAAGGGGACATACTTCTTATGGGATGGGGGCGCCCTGACCCTCAAAAAGGTTATCCTTCAACATTTCAGGCATTTTTAGACTTTTTAAAAGATCCTGCTGTTGACTCCGAAGTAAAAAAACATACAAAATTAATAGTAGGAGCCGGCGTCTGGGATGAACATGCAAGAGATTACACCTGGGTAAAAAATATAATAAAACAGATTGAAGAACTGGATGGCGGGATCTATAAAGGAAATGCCTGCTATGTCAACGGGTTCTTTCCTAACAGACTTGTAGGATGTGCTACATACTCTATATTTACGTCAAGATTTGAGCCATGCGGCATTACACCTTTAGAATCATTTGCGGCAGGAACGCCTGTAATATCGACAAAAACAGGCGGAGCACCCGATTTTATAGAAGCAAGCAGAGGTTATTTAACAGAACATCCATATCTCAGAAACCCTAAGGATTTAAATATAGAAGGGAAACTTTCAGGTAAAACAGGCGAAGAAATTGCAAACATAATTGATGCGGAAAGAATGTTTACAAACGCCGCAGAAATAAAAAAATGTATTATTAGCGCAACTTCAGACTATAACCTTAAACCGGAAGAAGGTAAATTGGCAAAATATGCGGAAATGGCGAGAGATTGCCTTAAACAAAAAATTGACTGGCATGAAAATGCAGAATACAATCTTGGTAAATCTGCAAATGAACGCTACATGATAGAAGTATTTGAAACAAACAAAGAAATAAGCACAAGGAATTGCGGTAAATTAGAACGTCTTGTAGGGGAATTGGGAGTTGCCGGCGAAAAGGCTAAAACTGCTATTAAAGAAACAGCTAAAAATGTTCAAAAAGCTGCAGAACAAACTGTTGAAAAAACTAAAAATAAATGGGTTAAAACTGCGGTTGGAATAGCAGCTGCATTTGTTGCCATAGGAACCGGAGCTTATATGTACATAAAAAAACATAAAGATAAAACTAAAGATCAACAACAAACAGCAACAGAAACAAATAAAAAAGAAGATACAGCTACAAAAATTGATAAAGCTGCTTAAGTTTCGTTAATAAAATCTACCAATTCATAAATTACGATGAATTTTTCTATAAATTCATCGTAATTTTTCATCTTTAAAAGCGACTTAAAAAGATATCCGAAAGGCATAGCTTTTCGTTGATTCATAGCAATAAGCATTGTATTATTTTTATAAGAAAAACCAAAACTCTTTGCAGAATAAGCACGAGCCGTATTTTTTACAATCTGCCAGAAATTTGTGTTTAAAAAAGTTATACCAGAATTTTCTTTTACAAACGTATATAAATAATCATCCATATCAGAAATATTTGTTTTATAACACTTATATCGGGGATTTCTATATACATTTTTTGATAGCAATAAAATATGATTCTCAATATTTTTTTTGAAATCTATTTGAATTATGGTTCCTTTAAAAATTTCAGGTTTTCCAAAAGCTTTTACCGGTAAGGTAAGTTTTGTATCAGATAATGTAATACTTAAACCTTTATAGTAACCAAAAATACAAAAATTATCCTCACGGGTGTCAAAATTCGGGAAAATGAGAGAATCTATAATTACATCAGTATTCTGCTCTTTAGGCCATTGTTTAAAATTTGCAACAGGATAAAAAATCAAAGGAAGAATTTCTTCATTAAATTTTTGCCTGTACTGCCTATCTGCTAAAATAATTCCTGTAATTGATTTCAGAGCAAAAGCATATAGAGAAAAAAGCAAAACAGGAAATAAAATCGGATTAAATTCTGCATATAATATCATCATACATAACAGATACAAAACTATAACCGCGAGAATAAAATATATAAATGATTTCATAATAGCGTTATGCAGTACCTTTTTTCTGTATTTTTCAAAATTTTGAATAATAACTAAATTATTATTTAAATAGTTATAATATTGAGCTTTAAAATCTTTTTTATCCATCACAGGCTATTTTATCACATGTTATAAAACAAACACAATAGGTGAAAAATTAAAGAAAAAATTGTTGACAATAAAAAATGTTCTTGATAGAATAATTTTACTGGCGAAAATGAATAGCACATATTTTCGCGCTTGTAGCTCAGCAGGTAGAGCACTCCCCTTTTAAGGGATAGGTCGCGCGTTCGAATCGCGCCAAG
>CALUPR010000005.1 GCA_944322705.1 Candidatus Gastranaerophilales bacterium | reverse complement strand
GGTTTTTCATCAGATTTTTACAAGAGTTTTGAAATATATCAAAATAAATGTCTTGAACAGTATGAAAAAATGAAATCAGAATACAACTTTATAAGTATTGACGGAACAAAATCAATAGACGAGATTCATTCCATTATGAATCATGAAGTTCAAAAAATTCTTGATTCCGGCGTGTTATATTAGTGCATATCTTGTTTATATCTTGAATTGTTACTTAAATAAATAAAAATTTACGTTATGAAACATTTTGCGCCATACGTCATGGTTTATGATACATTTAAAAATGTAATGAGACACATATTATAGTTTATAGGAGATTAATGAATGTCGGAATATCTGAGCAAGGAAGAGATTAAACAATGGAGAAGTTCATTAGAAAAGATTACATTAGAAGAATATGCTGCCAGATTAGGGAAAAAAATCGAAGAGGCTAAACCTACAAACGACTTAATAGATATAGTTTTAAAAGGAAAACCGGTTATTTCATCAGAGGATGACTGGGAAAAGCCACACGCAGAAAGGCTAAGCGCTATTGCAGAACGCAGCTACGAACGTGAAAGAGAAATTGCCCCGAGTCCTTTCTCAATACATAAGATGATTTCGGATGAAACTCCAATAAAAACCCCAAAAGAAAAGACTCAACCAAAAAAGAAACAAACAGCAAAAAAGACTGCTCCAACTAAAACTGCTAAAAAAGCAACTTTTAGCGAAAACAATTCCTCTTTGAGAGATGAAGTCAGAGTAGTATTTAAAAAAGCTTTGACAGACAGAGAACAGAAAGTTTTTGATCACTTTGCTCAAAATAAAGGCAAAATAGTATATGCAAAAGATCTTGCGGCATTGCTGGATTTACCGAGAGACTATGTATATAAATATATTAAAAATCTCAGAGCTAAAATTGAAGGTGAAAAACTTGAAAATGCTGATAAAGGCGGTTTTATCCTGAAAATTTAGTTTGAAGTTCATAATCTTTTCACAAAAAAATCCTCTTTAAAAAAGAGGATTTTTTATATTAAAATTTAAAAATTATAGTACTTTTTTGGCACCTTTCCAGTTATACTTTATCTGCCAGCCGTCATGTATAATACGGGCAGCACAAGCGGCATAATTGCTTCCGTGCGCAGATGCTACAGCTCCGTCAGGACAAAGTCTATCGGGATTACTATAAATATACCAGGCAGTTGCAGGTTCGCCGGTATTAAAAATAGACCAATTAGAATCATGGGTTGGATATAACATTCCATTCTCGGTTAAAACAAAATAAAACACATCAGCCCCATGTCTGTTAGGTCCTTTAATACCGTTTACATCAATATATAAATAGTTCCAACCGCCAACCATTAAAGAACAGTAAGCACCGCCCTTTGCTTTTATGGTGTCACAGTCAATAGGTCCTGTGTAAGGAGTTTTTTTCACAATTATATTTACGGCAAAACCATTAGGGAAAAACCAGTCTGGCAAATTCCAGTTGGCACCAAAATAATTTGAGTCACTATAATATTCCTTGAGTTGAGATAATCTATCGGAAGTCTCTACAATATCAATACCCGGAAAATATTTTTTCAAAATAGGCGTTGCCTCAGGTGTTTCAAGCCCACCGCCTTCATAAGCAGTTCCTTTAAAAGATTTCACAAATTCAGTATCTGCTAAAGAATCAACACCTTCTGTTGCAAGCATTAAACGAAAACCCTGCTCTAAGGTACTTTTTGCAACTTTTAACTGTTCAACTGTCTGCTTTTTTTGATAATCAGCAATCACTCCCGGTAAAGTAAGTGCTGCAACAACACCTATGACACCAAGTGTGATTAATACCTCAGCCAGAGTAAATGCAGCAAAATGTTTTAAATCAAAAACATTGAAAAACAAATTTCTCTTTTTCATAAAACCCTCTTTATAATAATGATACGCTACATATCTATTATAACATACTTTTTGGATTGCGCAACCATGTAGAGAAAATAGAAAGCCTGCAATTGTCCCTCTTTGAAGTTTCGGATACGTTTAATGAATCCTTTCTTTTTTAAACTACTTTCTCAATAATACATTCATTCCGGCAATAAAATAATTTTTAACTTCTTCAAATGATCTTATTCTGCATAACATCTTTAAAATATACAGAGGTCTTAAATAAAACCGCCTGATTGCCGATTTATGCAGTTCAAAAACTCTGTCTTTTGAAAGAGTATGTGTATTTACCGCAGGATAAAAATATGCATTTTCAAAAGATGTACTCTTATCAAATAAATTATGTTCCTTTGCATAGTCATAGAACCTTGACCCGGGCAAAGGCGTTGCCGTATAAAAACTGATAAAATCGCTGTCAAGCTCTATTGCAAACTTGATTGTTTCTTCAACCGTTTCTTCTGTTTCCCACGGAAGTCCGATTACAAAATAATTATAAATTCTGATTTTTGCCTTTTTAAAAACCTTAACCGTTCTTCTGACATCATCAAGAGTAATTTTTTTGCCCATTTTTTCAAGCATGTATTGAGAACCGCTTTCAACGCCAATGCTCACAAGGCGGCAGCCGGATTTATACATCATATTTGCCATTTCTAAATCAGCGGTATCAGCTCTTGTATTTGCTGACCATGTAATTTTCAATCCGCTGTCGATAATTGCCTGGCACAAATCAAGAGTCCATTTTTTATCAAGATTAAAAATATCAGACCAGAACAAGAAATTTCTTATATTATATTTTTCAACACATTCTTTTATCTCGGCAACTATATTTTTAGGGCTTCTGCGCCGTACTTTTGCGCCTGATACCGGAGTTGCCAGACAGAAAAAACAGTGAAAAGGACATCCGCGCGCAACCTTGATTGTTGCCTGAACCTTATTATTATCAGGGCGTCTGTAAATATTGTTATCCACAAGATGACGTGCAGGAAAAGGAAGAGAATCCAAATCTTCAATAAACGGTCTTTTACCTGTAAATTTCACCTCTCCGTCTTCTTTATAATAAATTCCTAAAATATCTGTTTTTTGTTTACCTTGCAAAATTTCTTTTAAAGTTTCTTCCGCTTCTCCGAGAATTCCAAAATCCAATTCGTCATGCTCTTCTATTATACTGTTTGCAAGAGTTAAAAAAGCCGCGCCTTTAGCTATGGTTATAATATTGGGGCAAAGTTCTTTTGCCTTTTTTACAGCTTCTAAATCATGCTTTAAAGTCGGAGTAGCAATATTAACAACAAGATAATCAGGATTAAATTCTTTTAAATCTTTCTCAAAATTACCGCCCTGACTGTAATCTTGAATTTTCGCTTCAAATCCTTCTTTTTCCGCAATTGCTGCCAGATACATCAAGTCTGTCGGGGGTAACGGCGGAATGACAATCAAATCACGAGTCGGCTGCTGACATCTGTCTTCTCTGTTTAAAACCGGCGACGGCGGATATATTAAAAGAATTCGTTTTTTATTTTCAGTCATCAGCTAAACCTTTTCCTTAACGGTTTTTGTAACAAGTGCAGCAATTGCAAGACATACAGCGCCGATTAAAAATGCGTATTCCCAGTGATAATTTATGTAGTCAGAACCCATAGGGAATGAACATTTGGAAATCAACCAGGCAACAAGAGTGCATACAAATACCTGAGGACCTGCAATAAAGATATTAAAAATACCCATTACAGAACCTTCAGTTCCTTTTTTTATGAATTGAGAAAGCATTGCAAACGGAAGCGCACAAATGCTTGCCCAGCCGATACCTGCAACACCCATTAATATTGCCACGGCTTTCGGCTGTTTTGCAATAAACATTCCCAAATATGCAAGTATCATTGTAATCAAAGAAATAATATGAACTTTTTTGTTTGTGTATTTTGCTGATAAAACACCAATCGGAATTGCAACAAGAAAACAAACAAGATTAAAAATTGCAAAACAAACAGACGAAAAATTTGTACCGTTTAAAACAGCCTTAGAGAAAGTTTGTCTTGAAAACTCATCAACAGTTGTTAAATCAGGAACACAGTAAATAGTATGTACCGCGTACTGTGTAAAAAATATCATCATACACATTGTACCTATCCAAGTAAAAAACTGCATTATACAAATTTTAGAAACTTCCGGCGACATTGCAAAAAAGTTTTTTACTGAATCCCAAAACGTAGGTTCTATTTTATCAGCGGCAGCAACTTCTTTTATAATCTCTTTTCTGGTCTGATGTTCTTTAATAGTCATACAAGTCCAGGTCATTGCAAGAGTAAATGCAAGAGCTGCCATAATAAATTGAGCTGCGATAGACATTTGATAGCCGAAAGCCCATTTTAAAAACGGAGCGGTACCTGCAGCAATAACAGACCCCAGCCCGATTGCAAGACTTATATAAGAATTTGCAATTGAATACTGCTCCTCAGGAACAACATCAGGTACTAATGCTCTATACGGTCCTTGAGCCACATTCACGCATGCATCAATAACCCATATCATAATTGCAGCTATAAACAGTGCTGTCAACGGAGGAAGATTAACTCCGGTAAAGTTATGCAAAAAATCTGCAACATTTGCGGAATTCGGAAAAATCCACAATGCAAGCGAAGCTAAAAGTGCACCGCCTAAAAGATAAGGTCTGCGTCTGCCAAATGGAGATACAGTTTTGTCACTCAATGCTCCGACAATTGGCTGAACAACCATTCCCGTAAAAGGTCCGGCAAGCCAAATTAATCCGTATAAAAAAGGAGAAGCTCCCAAACTTTCTGTTACAGGTCCTGACAAAATTATTCTCATCTGCCAGGCAAACTGCAAACCTAAAAAACCAAGAGCAAAATTTAAAAATTGAACGGTGGTAAATTTTTTCAAAACATTATTATCTTCCATTAATTATCTCCCCCAAGTGTAGTCCGTGTATTTAAGAATACTACCAAAATATAATCAGGTCAAGCAAATTTTGATATATACTGTTGACAAAATCTGAAAAATCGTAAATAATAAATGTATTGAAGGAAATTAAGAGGAGTTTTTATTATGGAAAGAATTAAGAAGCTGACAATTGCCCCCCCCCCTGCAAGCGTGCCGCTTGACACGTCACATTTGAAAAATTGTTATTGCAAGCGTGCTACGCACGTAGCCCATTCCAACAATACCCGTCGAGCTGCATTCACTCTTGCTGAGGTTTTAATCACCCTTGGCATCATCGGTATTGTTGCTGCTTTGACGATTCCGTCAATTGTTGCTGACTACAGAAATAAACAAACAGCAACTAAATTAAAACATGCATATTCTGTTGTCAGTCAGGCATTAACTGCAGCTCAGGTTCAAAACGGAGATGTTTTCGGATGGGATTTCGGATACAATTATGGGGCTGACACGTCAACTGTTAATTCAAAGGAAGTTACAATTAATTTTGTTGAAAAATATTTTAAGCCAAATGTAAAAATAGCTGATGATATTGGATACTACAACTCCGCGACTATAGGCTATGACGGTATATACTTGCCTGTAAGTAAAGAGAAACAAGAGAAAACAGGATATTGGCTTACACTCGGAAACGGGACTTTATTACGTATAGGTATTGGTGATGCCTGTTCAAAAAGAGATGATGACGGTAAATGCATAGAAAGAGCATATCGCAACATTATTTTTGCAGTAGATACAAATGGTTTTAAAGGACCGAATATAGTGGGAAAAGATGTTTTTTATATAACTCTTGAACTTACATCTAATAAATTTACAATGCATAATTATGGTAACTCATCGAGAAATTCTTATTTGAGATATTGTTCCGGTAATTCGGATGCTCAGGTTTGCGGCTACCTTATAATGCTTGACGGATGGGAAATTAAAGAAGATTATCCATGGAAATATTAAAATTTATCTTTTTTAAATTCTTTTAACAGCCGCATCAATCAAGCCTTTAAATAGCGGATGAGGATGTTCCGGTCGCGATTTAAATTCAGGATGGAATTGAGATGCTACAAACCAGTCAAGTTTTGGTAATTCCACAACCTCTGCAAGCATTCCGTCCGGAGACATGCCTGAAAATACAAGACCTGCATCTTCAAGTTGTTTTATATATTCGTTGTTAACTTCATATCTGTGTCTGTGACGCTCGGAAATTCTTTCCTTCCCGTAAGCTTTATTTGCCCTTGAGCCTTTTTTCAAAATACAATCATAAGCCCCCAAACGCATTGTTCCGCCGTAACCATGGACATTCTTTTGTTCAAGCATCAAATCAATAACCGGATTTTGCGCATTTTCATCAAATTCTTTTGAATTTGCATCTTTTATGCCGACAACATTTCGAGCATATTCAATAACAGCACATTGCATACCTAAACATAAGCCCAAAAACGGCACATTATGTTCTCTTGCATAACGTATTACATTTAATTTGCCTTCAATACCGCGTACGCCAAAACCGCCGGGAACAACAACAGCCTGAATATCTTTCATTAATTCCTTACATGCGGAATAATCAAGACAATCTTCGGAATTAATCCATTTTATCTCAACTTTAACATCGTCTGCATAGCCGGCATGCTTTAATGATTCAACAACCGAAATATAAGCATCGGAAAGCTTTGTGTATTTACCTGCTATAGCAACTTTTACGGCACCTTTGGGATTTTTAATTCTTTCAACGAGTTTTTCCCAGCCTTTTAAATCAGCTTTTCTGTTATCAACACGTAACATATCAAGAATTACACCTGCCATATTCTGCTCTTCAAGCGCAAGAGGAACTTCATAAATACTTTTCATATCGCGGCATTCTATAACAGCTTCTTTCGGAACCGAACAAAATAGTGCAAGTTTTTCTCTTTCAGTTTTCGGTATAGGTCTTGTTGTACGACATACCAAAATTTCAGGCTGAATACCGTAACTCCTCAAAACTTGAACACTGTGCTGCGAAGGTTTTGTTTTTAATTCACCGGATGTCGGCAGATAAGGGAGCAAAGTCGTATGTACGGAAACTGCATTCCCGATTCCAACCTCTGTTTTAAACTGCCTGATTGCTTCAATAAACGGTAAACTTTCAATATCACCTATTGTTCCGCCGATTTCAATCAGTTGAAAATCAGGTTTGAACTGTTTTGTTGCTCCCATAATCCTTGATTTAATTTCATTTGTAATATGCGGGATAACCTGAACAGTTGCCCCCAAATAATCTCCGCGTCTTTCTTTTTCAATAACAGTCTGGTAAACACTGCCGGATGTTACGTTATTGAACTTTCCTAAAGCAGTATCGGTAAATCTTTCATAATGTCCCAAATCTAAATCAGTTTCAGCACCGTCATCGGTTACAAATACTTCTCCGTGTTGAAAAGGGCTCATTGTTCCGGGATCAACATTTATATAAGGGTCAAATTTTTGGTTAATGACAGAAAAACCTCTTGATCTCAATAACTTTCCCAAAGATGCAGCAATTATTCCTTTTCCCAGTGAACTAACAACACCGCCTGTTATAAAAATATATTTAGTCATTTTTTATCCCTTTCCAACAATACAGAAACTGTCATTCTGAACCTGTTTCAGAATCATAACCCCTCGCATCTGTCTTGCTTTATATGCTTTTATTTAATTAATTTTCGGCACCTTGAAAAATCCGTTTTCTTCTTCGGGTGCATTAGCCATTAAATCTTCTTTGCTGATTTCCTGAACTACTTTATCCTCACGCATAACATTATAGAAATCTATAACCTGACACATAGGTTTAACATTTGTTGTATCAACCTCATTCATTTGATCAACATATTTTAAAACATCACCTAATTGCTTTGTATAAAGTTCTTTTTCTTCTTCTGTTAATTCCAATCTGGCTAATTTAGCAACATGTTCAACATCTTTAATTGTAATCATATTCTCTACTCCGTTATTTTATTATGTTAACACAAAAAATTTACATGCCCGTAAATTATTACATAAATTTAATGATTTTTTTAATACAGAAATTATGCTATAATATCAAATAATGATTGGAGATAATTTTGTCGGAGATTAAAGAAAAACTTGAAGATGATTTAGATGCGCAGATTCTTGCATATAAAGGATGCAAAGATGAAAAGAAAAAAAGAATGCTGCACATTAATATTGTTGAAAACGCAATGCAACTTGTAAAAAAAATTGCGGGCAGTATATCTGCGCAATCAGGTATTTCTAATGAGGACTTAATACAGGTTGGTTCAATAGGGCTGATTAAAGCCATAGAATTTTTTAAACCCGATAAAAACGCAAAATTTAAAACCTATGCTTCATATTTTATTCGCGGAGAAATAAAGCACTACCTCAGGGACAAAGCTTCCATGATAAAAGCTCCGAGAGAGTTGCAGGAACTTGTTTTTAAAATAAGTTCAGCTGTCAAACAATTAAAAAGCAAAGGTTTTGAAGATCCTACTGAAGATCAAATTGCGGATGTTATCGGGATTCCTGTTGAAAAGATTCATGAAGTTATGGAAATTGAGCTTTGCAAAAGTACTCTTTCTCTTGATCAGGCAATTTCTTCAGTTGATGATGACGACCTGACTCTTATTGACAAAATTCCGTCAGGTGACTATCAGGATTTTATGAATTCCTACGAAAATAAAATTATGCTTGCTGAAGCCATTAAAAAACTTCCGGCTGATCTGCAAAAAATTATTGAATTAAGCTACTATCAAGACTTAAATCAGCGTGAAATTTCAGAAAGACTCAATATTTCGCAGATGCAGGTTTCAAGAAGACTTAAAAAAGCAATAAGCAAAATGTATCAGATTATTAAATCTAAAGACGAAAACTAAAGGAGACATTATGGGAGCACTAATTGCAATATTAGCCTTTGTATTTATAACAGGTTTATGCATCGGAAGTTTTTTAAACGTAGTAATTTTAAGAACTTTAAGCGAAGAATCTATAGTGTTTCCTGCATCAAAATGTCCTAAATGCGGAACACCTTTAAAATGGTGGCATAATATACCCGTAATTTCTTATATTTTCTTAAAAGGGAAATGCGCTTTCTGTAAAGAACATATAAGTATTCAATATCCGATTGTAGAACTTCTAACCGGTATAATTTTCACATTGTTGTTTATGAAATTCGGTGTTAGTTTGCAAACACTTTTTGTCTGGGCAGTTGCCGCTATTTTCATAGTTATAGCCGGAACCGATATTAAAGAAAAAGTCGTTTACGATCTTCATACATATATCCTTGTAGGACTAGGGCTTTTATACGCAATTATTGTCACAATTGCTGCCGTAACTCAAATGCACTATACAGGCACGCCTCTGGAATTTACCAAATACATATTGTTGAATAATCCTATAACAAATTCACTGCTGGGTATAATAGTCGGAATATTGATTTTAGAAATATGTGCAAGAGCCGGCTATTTAGTCGCCGGTACACGTGCTTTCGGAGAAGGCGATACTTTTATTGCGGCAGGTTTGGGGGCAATATTCGGATGGAAAACTCTTGTCATTATACTTGGACTCGGAGTATTAATACAGGTTGTTATATTCCTTCCTATATTTATTAAGGGACTTGTTAAGACAAAAGATTGGAAAACTTTAATATCTTTTAGTATTTTTGTTTTATATGCAATTACTTTTTACGCTTTGCAGCATTTAAGAATTATAACTCCTGATACAATGATTGTTTATACAATCGGTGCCTTTATTCTTGCAATACTCGGAGTTGCATCTTGTATTCTTATATTTAAAGGGTTAAGAGAACATCCCGAAAACAGGACATATATGCCTTTTGGACCCGCAATGGTTGTTGCTGCTCTTATCGCGCTGATGGTATAAAAATTGTTGTTGTACTCGGTTCACCAGTTCAGATCACATTTTTTATATATTTCAACTTCAAGCTCACTGTAATCATCGGTGAGCTTTTCTAATCTATCACATACGATTTCTGTAATCGGCAGAACATGATAGCAGTCATCTGAATTATTAACATAGTGTTCAACTACATCGCGTATGCATTTGTTTATTGACTGAATTTCATAAATTTTCATTTCAACATCTTCTATCATATCTGAAAGATTCGTCATAAATTCTCCTCAATATTTAATAAGTAAACTTAATTTATTATTAAGTTTACACTATTGAAGATAAATTGTCAATAGTAAATAATATATATATGAATATTAAAGCATTAGGTCTAAACATAAAAGCAGAAAGAAACAGAAAATCTTTATCACAGGCAGAATTGGCAGAAATGGTTGATTTAAGCCAAACCTCAATTACTGCAATAGAACAGGGGAAACAAATACCCAATGCAATAAATCTGTATCTAATCGCCAAAGTTCTTGAAATCGATATAAATGAACTTTTTAAAGGAGTTGACTAGGTAGATAGAATTTTCAATGCCTCTTTCAAAATTTCTTCGGCAGACGCTTTATCGTTCAGTATCGCAAGAGCTTTTGATATTGCATTTTGTATTTCTTTACGCTCATAACCAAGAGATACAAGTACCATCTGAGCATCTTCAACAGCTCTGTCATCAATTTTTGCAGGGGTAATTGACACAATTTCTATAGGCTCTTTTGTTTGATAGTTCATCAATTTATCTTTTAATTCAAGAATTATTTTCTGTGCTAATTTAGGTCCTACACCTTTTGCACGTGTTAATTCTTTATAATTACCGTCTATTACAAAGCCTATAAGTTCCGAAGACTCAAATTCATCAAGCAGTGTAAGAGCCATTTTAGAACCTACACCTGATACAGAAGTTAAAATATTAAATATATCTCTGTCCTCTTTATGCAAAAAACCGCAAAAACTCATTTTATCTTCCCTATGCAAAAGAACAGTATAAATTTTTATATCTCCGTCAGGCATTCTTGAAAAATCACGAGTTGTAACCTCCAAAAGATAACCTATTCCTGATGCTTCTACAGTAACGTAAGTTCCCTTAGATGAATTTGTCTTGTTTGTTAAAATACCCTTTATATAATCATACATCAGCTTTCCCTCAAAGATCTCCTTATTACAGCTATATCCTGATCCAAATTTTTATTTGTTTTTAAATCATCACGTATCTTTTCATAAGAATAAAGCATTGTTGTATGTTTTTTCTTAAAAAATTCCGCAATGCTTTCGAAACTTTTCTGTGTTAGTTCACGTGCAAGATAAACCGCAACATGACGTGCTGATGAAACTCTTTGATTTCTTGCAGCACTTAAAAAGTCACTTAATGAAACTCCGTAATATTCCCCTACAGCTTTTGCCACTTTTTCAATCGTAAGTTCCTGACGTGTTGCTTCACAGTTTAAGACTTTTTTTGCATATTCAAGAGTTAAATCCGCTTTTTCAATATCTGCGTAAGCACTGACTTTGTTAAACGCACCTTCAAGTTCCCTGACATTATTTACAAAGTTTTTTGCTATATATTCAAAAACAGCAAAGTCTGCTTTAACATTTGCCTGTTCTGCAAGATTTTTCAAAATTGCAACCCTTGTTTCAAAATCAGGAGGCGTTATATCAACCATCAACCCCATCTCAAAACGTGTTCGCAGTCTGTCAGGAAGGGTCGGAATATCTTTAGGAAGTCTGTCGGAAGTTATTACTATTTGTTTATTTTTATTGTGCAGACTGTCAAAGGTATGGAAAATTTCTTCCATAGTGTATGTTTTACTTTCCAAAAATTGAATATCATCAATCAAAAGCACATCGACATTTCTGTATTTCTGACGGAACTTATCCATTCTGCTGTTTCTGTCATTACCGCCGCACTGAATATTTTTTATTAATTCGTTGACATACTCTTCAGTCTTAATATATTTAACTTTTAATTTCGGCTTATTAAAAATAATGTAATGTCCTATTGCTTGCATCAAGTGGGTTTTGCCAAGTCCTGATGCTCCGTAAATAAATAATGGATTATATTTTTTTGCAGGATTTTGAGCCACCGCAAATGCAGCAGCATGAGCAAAACGGCTGTTTTCACCGACTACAAAATTTGAAAATTTATATTTCAAATTCAAATTAGCAGAGGATTGCATCTGAGCAAGATTATCAAGAAATTTTGACTCTTCTGTTTCGGGAAGCGCCCTTTTTGCTTTTTGAAGTTCTTTTTTCTTTTCTTTCTGATACCTGTCGGCAAGTTCAGAATCAAAAGTAATCTGATAGGCAATATCCTTGCCCAAAACTTTTCTTAATGCATTTAATATCTGGTTGTCATAGTTTGCTTTTATAACCTGCGGAGCAAGTGAATGTACAGTTAAAAGTGAAAATATATTGCCGTCATAATCTGCCGGCTCCAAAGCATCCATCCACATTTGAAATGCAGGGGCAGGCACATTTTCTTTTAAATCGTTTTTTACATCACTCCAGAGATTTTTAACTTCCAAAATATCCATATATTAATTTTACTATAAAAATAATTTATATAACACAACAGCACATGAAACAGACAAATTCAAAGATTCTACAGAAGATGCCATTTCTATTTTGACTTCTTTTGTTGCAAAATTAATCAATTCATCTGAAAGCCCGTCCGCTTCAGAGCCGAACATTACGAGAACAGGCGGTGTAACATTAACTTTTTTCAACGATAGCGATGCTCTGGGAAGTGTTGCAATACGCTCATAGTCTTTAAATACAGACTGCAGTTCTTTAAATTCTTCAATATACACAACAGGAATTTTCCACAGATTTCCCACAGATGAACGCACGCATTTGGGATTATATAAATCGGCGCATTCTTTTCCGTACAAAACTACCGCATCTGCCCCGAACGCCGTTGAAGTTCTCAAAATTGTACCAAGATTACCTAAATCTTTTATGTTTTCCAGAAGCACAACTTTTTTTGCACCAGATAAACTTTCTACAGTATAATTCTTTTTAAAAGCAACCGCAACAGCATCCGGTGCTGTATCTGTTGTAGAGATTTTTTTCAAAACAGGTTCGCTTGTAAAAATTGTCTTATCTTCAAGAAATTCATATTTTTTCACATCTGATACAAATGCATATTCAATTTTAATCCCCGCGTCAAAAGCTTCAAAAATACATTTAAAGCCCTCAAGCAAAAATTTATTCTCTTTATCACGGTATTTTTTCTGCTGTAATTTTACGGTTTCTTTTACCAGATTATTATTTACGCTTGTTATTTCCTGCATCTATAAAACCTCAAATTCTTTAAGCCACTCTTTTTCCTGCTCTGACAAAAGCGAAAAATCAATAAGTTTTTTTTCATAATTCATGTGAACAAAAGAATGAATTTTCCCGTCTTTCATATAGCAGGAATTTTCCAGCCTTATGCCGAAATAATCTTCATTATAAAGTCCCGGCTCAATTGTAAAACACATATTATCTTTAATTTCAACTTTTGCCATATCGTTTTTGCTTAAATTCGGCGGATATTCGTGAACGCCGATTCCTATCCCATGTCCGAGCCCGTGGTTAAATACAAAACCTTCTATTTCGTTTTCAGAATAAACTTGCCTTGCAAGAGCGTCGATATCAAATCCACGTAAAGGACTTTGCCTCTTTGCATCTTCACCTCTTTGCATCTTAAATGCATTCAAAAACATTTTTAAAACTGTTGTGTAAACTCTCTTTTGGAGTTCTGAAGGCTTCCCTTTTACAAACACTCTTGTAATATCAGTCGCAAGCCCTTGTTCATAATATGCTCCGCAATCAATCAAAACAAGACTGCCATCTTTTAAAATTTCATCTTTAGAACATTTTGAATAATGAGCCAGAGCTGAATTTTTATCCCTGGCGACAATTGATTTAAAGCTTAAACTTTTTGCTCCAAAACGTTTGAATTCTTTTTCAAGCTGCTGTGCGATATCAAATTCTGAAATATTGTCGTTATTTTCAATATAATCTCTTATTGCTTTAACTGCCAGATCTGTACGCCTGAAAGCTTCTTTGTAATGTTCAATTTCCTCATCCGTCTTAACTGATTTCATTAACTTTATAGGACTGTCATCAAGAATTCGTACTTTATCTCCGATTAAATCATAATCATAAGCATTAATTGATGATTTATCAACAAAAATATTTCCCTGATAACTTTGAACAAAATCGTCAATATCATCCAGTAAACGTGCTCTGCCTGCCAAAATTACAGCTTTACCGCGGATTTTACTCGAATAATTTTTTGAAAAATCGCGCAGGTTGAATAAATAAGAAACTTCTTCTGAATTTGTAATCAAAACCGCACCGTCATAATTTATATTTTTAATTTTTTCTTCAACCGGAACACCGTCTACATTTACAACGTTTGCAGAGTCAGAAACAGCATCTTTTGAAATAAAATCATTGTCAAAATATTTAAGCTTAACACCGTTGTTTACAAGATATTCAACACGTTTTTGCGAATTTTTCTTTGAAAAAATGCCGAGAGTTTCCTCTTCAGGAATTTTTTTGATTAACTCATCCAAAAACGTCTGACCGGTTTGAAGTTTTACAACGGTTATAATATCATGATTAACCTCTAAGTCAGCCTGTATGTGATATCTTCCGTCAACAAAAAGATAAACTCTATCCTTTGTAACAAGAACATCGCCCGTTGAACCGGAAAATCCAGTCACATAATAACGTGAATTCTCTTCTAATGGCGTGTATTCCTCAAGATATTTGTTTGATGAATTGACAAGAAGATAGGAAATTTTCTCATCATTCATGAATTTGCGGATCCTATCAATACAGCTATTCATCAACAAATCCCGTGAGTTTAATCAAATGCCAGCCAAACTGTGTTTCAACAGGGGCTGAAATATCTCCAATTTCTTTTAATTCAAAAGCTGCATCCTCAAACGGCTTTACCATAACTCCGCGTTTGAAAAAGCCCAGATCACCTTCTTCATGTCCGGACGGGCAAAGGGAAATGTGTTTTGCCGCATCTTCAAAACTTTTTTCACCGGAAATTATTTCTTCTCTAAGTTTATCGGCTTCTTCTCTGGTTTTTACAAGAATATGACTTGCTCTGACTTCTTTGCGCATAACAAACTCCTTATTTTTTATTACAAAAAATAATTTATCATAAAATCCGGTTGTTTTCAACTGCAAAATAAAAGACTTGCCGATCAAAGACCGGACAAGCCGTTGCATATCAAACATAGAGTCTGTATATATTGTTGTACATAGTATTTTTTGGGATAAGCCTGTTATATTTTAAACCAAACCGCTCAAAGAACAAATCTTGTCGCAACCCCGAAAAAAGTGCCTGGATATAACAAGCTTATGTATATATATAATACCCTTTTTTTCACATATTTTCACCACTCGGAAGAATAACTTTTAAAAATGATTAATAGCTAAATAGAATTAATTCTAAAGAATTAAAAAACACCCATCTTATGATGAGTGTTTTTTATTAGCGGAAGACGAGACTCGAACTCGCAACAGCCTGCTTGGAAGGCAGGTACTCTAGCCATTGAGTTACTTCCGCATATTTCTACTATAATATAAAAATTTTTTTTTGCAAGACTGATTTTTATCAGCATGTTTTTGTTATAATAATTTTATATTTTAATCAATTGTTAAGGAGTTAATATGAATTTTGATAATCTTCTTGTTAATGCGGATAAAGTTGATAAAGTATTTGCTACATTCAAAGTCAGTATGTTTATCGGTATTGTTATTAACGTAATACTCATTATTTTGCTTTTTAAACTTACCGATATGGCAATAGATAAACTGAAAAAGAAATTTATTACATCTGATAATGCTGCTACCATTGGTCATATATTTATTATACTTGACAGGGTAATAAAAAGCTTAATAGTATTTTTTCTGGTTGCTTCGTTTTTACAAAGTCAGGGGTATTCGTTAACATCACTGATTGCAGGCTTTGGAATTACAGGTTTGGCAGTCGGTTTTGCGGCACAACAAACAATTGCATCAATGTTCGGAACTTTAGGCATTTTAACTGATAAAGTCTATAAAATAGGGGATTATATAAGAGTTAATAATTTTGAAGGCACTGTAGAATCCATAAGCCTCCGCTCCACAAAAATCCGTTCGCTTGACAATTTTCTAGTGTCGATTCCAAACAGCGTAATTGCTTCAAATATTGTTGAAAATATAAGTAAAGCACACAAAAGATTAATCAAAATAACTTTCGGAGTTACATATGACACATCAGATGAAAAGATTCAAAAAGCAATAGATATTCTAAAAAATATTGCACATACACGACGAGATATTCACTCTGATTATAGAGTAAATCTTGATACTCTTGATTCAAGCTCTATTAATATAAAACTGACCGCTTATGCAAAAACTGGTTCATTTAATGAATATGAAAGAATTCGCGGGGAATTTTTGCAGGAAGTTATAAAAGAATTCAGAAAAGAAGGTATTGATTTTGCATTCCCGTCAACTACAGTATATTTAACCAAAAATGAAAATTAAAATAATTGCACTCGGAAAAATTAAAGAAAAATTTCTTAAAGACGGTATTGACGAATTTTTAAAACGCCTTCCGCCTTATGCTTCTGTTGAAATTATTGAAATTCCCGCGATTGAAATAAAAGATGAAAACCTTATCTGTAAAGTTCTTGAACAGGAAGGAGAAAAAATTCTTTCTCACATAAAACCTCAAACCTTTGTCATAACTCTTGAAATAAAAGGGAAAATGCTTTCATCAGAAGAATTTGCACAAAAAATTGATGAACTTACAAATGACGGCGTATCAGAAATCGCCTTTGTAATAGGTTCATCCTGCGGGCTTTCAAAAACAGTTTCAGACAGGGCAGACTTTAAAATGAGTCTATCAAAAATGACTTTTTTGCATCAGTTTGCAAGACTTATTCTACTCGAACAAATATACAGGGCTTTTAAAATTATTAAAGGGGAAACCTACCACAAATAGACGACTTAAAGTTCTTTTACTAATGTTATAATAAATCTGATAAAAAGGAGAAATTATAATGAGAGAGTTTGAACTTAATCTTTCTATTGAAGAATTAAAAAAACGAACCGACAAAGATTATCTGACAACAAAAAAAATGCTTAAATGTGATGCTCCAGAATATTTAGCACTTGCTCAAGGGGATAAAGAAGCATTAAAGCATCTTGTTAAAGCTGCATACATTTTAGAAAAAATTAACATGCAGCTTGATTGTCATCATAACCTGGAATTTAAAGAGTTTCTTGAAAAAGAAATTGAAAAAGGGAACGAACAGGCAAAATTAACAAAAATTCTTTTTGACGCCCAAAAAGGGATGAACGCAATTGACACAATGTCAAATAAAATTAACCTTGCAAAGGGGATAAAAGAACTACCGGGAAAGGGAGTTTACCCTGAGGATTTGTCAAAAGATGAATTTCATAAAATACTTACAAATATGCTTAATGAAGGGAAAATAGAGGAAGTCAAAAAAATTCTTACACAGCGTTCAGTTGTCGAAAGAAACGGGGATGAACTCGTTGGAATTGATTACATTAACAAATTCAAAGAAGATTTTTGCAAAATGGCGGATGAGATTGATAAAGCAGCTGAAACATCAACCAATGAAGATTTCACAGAATACTTAAAGCTTCAGGCAAAAGCACTTCGTACAGCTGATCCTATGCTTGATGCTTATGCAGACAAAAAATGGGCAACTTTACAGGATACACCGCTGGAATTTACAATAACAAGAGAAAACTACGAAGATGAAATGACAGGTACAATTGTAGAAAATAAAGAACTTTCAGAGCTTCTTGAAAAAAACGGAATTAAACCGATACCAAAAGATTTCTTAGGAGGACGTGTAGGAATTGTCAATAAAAAAGGAACAGAAGCCCTTATGGCAATAAAAAAATATCTTCCAATTCTTGCAAAAAATATGCCATATGCTAATGAATATGAACAAAATATTCAGCCTGCAGATATTGACGCCTCTTCCGCGGCACCATCGGCACCATCTCCTCAAGGCGGCGGGAAATTAAAACAAACAATGGTAGATGTTGATTTAGTTGCCGTAGCAGGTGATGTAGGAGCTTACAGAGGCGGTATTACTCTTGCAGAAAATCTTCCTAATGATGACAAACTTTCACTAACAATAGGCGGCGGCAGAAGAAATGTTTATCACAGACAAATAAGATTTATCAGTGATATAAAAAAATTACAGGAAAGACTTGATGCTGTTTTAGATAAAAACCAGCACAAATACTATCTTGATGAAGCTGATCACTGGTTTACAATAGGTCATGAAAATGCACATTCTTTAGGTCCGAAAAAGGCTTGCGAAACATTAGGCAAATATCGCAATATAATTGAAGAAAATAAAGCCGATATGGGTTCTCTGGCTTTTGTTGACTTATTAACGGAACTTGGAATGTACACTGATGAACAACGCAAACAAATCATAGTAACGACTATTACAGACAATTTCTTAAAATCAAAGCCGACAATGAGTCAGGCACACAGAGTAAGAACCGTTATGCAAAATAAATATTTTGCCGAACGCGGAGCCTATGATATTATTGACGGAAAAATTCATGTAAATATAGACAAAGTTGTTCCGATAGCAAAAGAAATGCTTTCAGAAATCATCCGAATACAAATTGACGGAAACTTTGACAAAGCAGAAAAATACGTTCTCGATAACTTTATATGGACAGATAATATGGAACTTATTGCTCAAAAACTTCAAAAAGTCAGCAAAACATTAAACGGCAGAACAGAATCAGAGCTTGCTGAAAAACTCTTAAATGAATAGTTTTTAATAAATAACTATTGCACATACAAGCGGGTTTAAACCCGCTTTTTAAATATTTAGTAATAAAAAAGCAATTTTTTATCAAAAAAAACGTTTATATATAAAAGGGGATAATTAAAGGGGAAAATATGCCATCATTAGTTACAAAAAGCAGCAGCTGTTCTGTTTCAACATATCAAAATCTTGACGGTTCCAATTATACAATCGCCGGTGTTGAAGAAAAATTTTCAAGCAAATCCGGTTATGCCTCAGTATTTTTAGGCGGCGGAACAGATTTCAATAAAACAATTGCAGGTATTTTTGACTTAAAATACAGCCTTAATTATGACAAAAATGCAATTACAAACCAAAATTTACGCGTCAGAACCAAATTCGGCGGCAAATCACAATCCGTACAAATACGATATTCTCCGGTATCCGCTAATATTCCGTTTGGGCAAAACACAAATTTATACGTTAATCCTCACTACTGCGGCGAAATGAACTTTAAAAAAAATAAATGGACTAACAGTATAGGTGTTTTTGCAGGTGTAAGCCAAAATGTTAATGATAAAGTTTCGATCTCTCTGGAAGCACAAAGATACAACCTTCAGAATATAAAAGATAATTCCACAAAAAACTGGGGGATTAACGCAATTGTATCTTATAAATTTTAATTACTTTATCTCATGTTGAAAAGCCCAGGCTGAATGATTATGAATACTTTCAAATGCCTCGCATTCAACTTCAAACTCTCTTACAACAGGATGGTTCCTAAGTTTTACAACAGTATCTCGCAAGACATCTTCAACAAATTTAGGATTGTCCCAGGCACGCTCCGTAACGAATTTTTCATCCTCTCTTTTTAAAAGCGGATAAACAGGGCAGGAAGCACATGATTCAACAAGTTCAATCAAATCTTCCAGCCAAACCTGCCGGTTCTCGTCATAAGAAACTTTAACTTTTATAAATGCCCGCTGATTGTGCGCGCCGTTGTCTGAAATTTCTTTTGAACAAGGACATAACGTTGTAACAGGCACTACAACACCGAGAATAAATTTATAATTATTGTTTTCAATTCTTCCTTCAAATGAACAGTCATAACTCATAGGTGCAGACATACCTGTTACAGGAGATTTTTTATCAAGAAAATATGTAAATTTAAATTCCAGTTCACCGCTTTGAGCATCAAGATTGTTAATAATTTTTTCAAGGCAGCCTTTTATGTCTACACCCAGAAGATTTTTATTTTTCCATTCCGCCAGGACTTCCACAAATCTTGACATATGAGTTCCCTTATAATCTCTGGGCAAAGACACATTAACCCTGGCTTTTGCACAAACAACCTGATTGGAATTGTTTTTCCTTTGAATAATTAAAGGCAACTCTAAATGTTTAATTCCTACTTTTTGTATATCAACATTTCTATTATCTTTTAAATTTTGTACATCTTTCATCGTAATATTTCTTAATACTTTAACCTTAAAATAGCAAATTTTTGTCTCTCAAATACTTTATATAAATATAAAGCTCTCTCTTCTTATTTAAACGGATAGGCCTTGAATATCAAGGTCTTTTTTTTATGTTATTTTTCGGAAGCTTTATCTAATAGACCGCGAATCCTTAGATATCTGTCAAGTTCAATTCTGAATTTACCCAAGTCTTGATAAATAAGGTTTGGCATTAAAACCCGATTGTCATATTTTGGATCAAGAATATAAACCGTAGGGAAACCACCAATGCCAATATCTTCAACAAGTTTCGCGTTAACAGGATCTTCCGTGTTAACCATTACAAAATTATATTTATCTTTATAAATTTTACTCAATATACTAAATTTAGGCATAAATTTTAAACAATAACCGCACCAATCAACATAGAAAACTGCAAGTATAGGCTTTTCTGATGCTGCAACCGCCTCATCGTAAGTAATACCTATATGATAATCAGACGGATGTTTTGGGGCATTCATTACAGATACAGCTATTGCCACAGCAGAAGTAAATGCTAAAACAAAAATTACACCAAAAATTATTAACAATTTCTTTTTCATAATATCCTCCACTGCTTTGATTATACTAAAAAAGACTAATTAGTTTTTGATATTTTAATAAATCTTAATATAACACTTGAAATTTTATATACTATAGTATATACTAAGTATATACTAAGTGAAGTTTATTCTCGTTCACCTTGTGTTCAAAAAATAAGAAGGAGTTTAATGAGGTATGAAAAAAAATTTACCCGTAAAAATGAAACAGACATCTCAGCTGTCAAATCCTGCAAAAAATGAAATTCTTGAAGGTGATAGTATTCTATCGGAATATATCAGAGAAATTTCAGACTACAAATCACTTTCCGCAGCCGAAGAAAAAGAAACAGCAAAAAAAGCTAAAGAAGGAGATGCCGAAGCAAAACAAAAGCTTATCAAAGCTAATTTAAAACTCGTTGTCACAATTGCGAAAAAAGCAATCCACATGTCTAACATTCCAATGATTGATTTAATCCAGGAAGGTAATTTAGGACTTATGGCTGCAGCAGAAAAATTTAACTACAAGCTGGGCTACAAATTTGCGACCTATGCAAGCTGGTGGATTAAACAGGCAATGTTTAAAGCAATTTCCGAACAATCACACTGTATGAAAATCCCTGTTTATATACAGGAAACTCTATCCAGATTTTCTAAGATAAAAAGAGAGATGGAACGTGAAAACAACTGTCAGGTTAAAAACGAAGATGTTGCAAGAAGGATGAATATTGAACCGGACAGAATTGATACTTTTTTGTCAGCCTATACAAAAACTATTTCCATTGAAAGCGGTCTTGAAAACAATGAAGGAAAAGAATTGAATATAGCTGATATTATACAGGATGAAAAAGCTTCAGCTACAAAAGAAGTTGAGTATGAAGATTTAAAAACAGATATATTGAATGTAATTTCAACTTTGAAAGAAAGAGAGCAGGAAGTTGTAAAAATGCGCTACGGGCTTGAAGATAACGCACGAAAAACTCTTGAAGAAATCGGCAATATATACGGTGTAACAAAAGAATGTATTCGCCAGACAGAGTTAAGAGCTTTAAAAAAAATGAGATTCTCCGTGTTAGGTCAGGAAGTTTTATCAGCTTACGTTGACTAAAGAAGGTACATTTATTTTTTGTGTTTATTTATTAAAAAAGTTTTAAATCGCCGTTTTAATTAACGGCGATTTTCATATAAAAAGAGGTTTACTTTCACTGTAAAAACATTAAAATTAAAATATGAAAAAACTTCTAATAATCATATTTTCATTTATTATAACATCCGGCAGCTTTGCGTTTGCTGAGGGAGATTTATGGGACAATTACGGGGATCAAAACATTTACGGGCAAAAACCGGTCAGCGATAAAGAATTCGAACAGGCACTTGAAAGCAAAAAAGGTAAAAAGAAACGGGACAAAAATATTCCTAAAGGTGAAAGTTTTCAACAGAGTAATGAAACAAATTCAATTATAAACACGTCAAAAGAACTGCCGGTACTATTAATTCCTCTAAATCTTAAATGTCAGGACGGTTCAATTATTCCGACGGGACACTATCAAGTTGAAGGGGTTAAAGAAAACGGTAAAACTTTTTTAAAATTATATCAGGCGCATTACGTTATAGCAAAACTTCCTGCAGTTGAAACAAATGAAGATTTTGGAGAATCTACAATCAATTTTGTCAAGCTGATACCTCATGGCGAGGCACACGTTCAAATTGTTTTCGGAAATGTTGAATTTAATGCTTATACCGTAATTGACATTGCAGAATAGTACTGATAAAATAGTTGCACGAACAGGGGGAAAATATGAAAAGAGCAATTGTAATTGTGATTGATTCAATGGGAATCGGTGCAATGCCGGATTGTAAAGAGTTTAATGATGTTCCTGAATGCAACACCTTAAAACACGTATGCGAATTTAACAACGGATTAAATGTTCCGAATATGCAAAAAATAGGTTTAGGCAATATTCAGGATTTTAAAGGAATAAAAAAAGAACCTAACCCTGCAGGTCAATACGGGACAATGTTTGAAAAATCAAAAGGCAAAGATACAACTACAGGTCACTGGGAAATGGCAGGACTTATTTCTCCAAAGCCTTTTTCAACTTACCCTGATGGATTTCCTGAGGAATTGATTGAAAAATTTATAAATAAAACAAAATGCGGTGGTGTTCTTGCAAATCGCCCTGCCAGCGGAACTGCAATCATTGCGGAATTAAATGACGAACATCATAAAACAAAATTCCCGATTGTATATACAAGTGCTGACAGTGTTTTTCAAATTGCTGTTGACACGGATTTAATTCCGCTGCAAACACTTTATAACTGGTGCGAAACCGCCAGGGAACTTCTTGATAAAGGAGATTACAATGTATCAAGAGTTATTGCAAGACCTTACAAAATTATTGACGGCAAACCGACAAGAATCTCAAAAGACAGAAGAGATTATTCAATGGTGCCTTCACATACTGTTTTAAACGATATAAAAGAGTCAGGCGGAAAAGTTATTGCAATAGGAAAAATAGAAGATATTTTTTCTAAATCGGGCATAACCCATGCAATTCATACAGGGTCAAACAGGGAAGGGTTGGAATTGACACTGAAAGCAGTTAAAAATAAGCTTGATCTTGATAAGATTGCCTATCCTGATTATAAAAAAATCAACACTAAAACAGGTGATTTAATTTTTACCAACCTTGTTGATACCGATATGCTTTACGGACACAGAAATGATCCTAAAGGTTACGGGAAAGCCATTGAAGAAATTGATACATTCATCGATGATATAATTGAAAATATGACAGACGATGACTTATTGATATTAACAGCAGACCATGGCTGCGACCCGACAGTTGATGGTACAGATCATACAAGAGAAAAAGTTCCAGTTCTCGTTTATTCAAATTGTATTAAACCAAAGGATTTGGGAATTATTAACGGATTTGACTACATTGCAAAAATTATAAAAGAACATATTTTTTAATTGAATTTTAAAAATTTTTGTATTACTATATAGTAGTGAAGAAATTCACAATTGTATAAATTATAAGGAGAAAGTAGAAATGACAGTAAAAGTAAATGATTCTTGTATCGGATGCGGCGCTTGCGAATCAATTTGTGACGCTGTATTTTCAGTAGACGGAGTTGCTCAGGTTAATGAGTCAGCAGTTGCAGATAACATGGATTGTGTTAAAGAAGCTGCTGATGCTTGCCCTGTTAGCGCTATAGAAGTTGAATAATTTTATACAACACAAAAAATAACCGGTTAAAATTAAATTAACCGGTTATTTTTTTTATCTTCTGTATTCACAAACAAAAACTATTTTTTGAGCTGATATATCTGTATCTTCCGTAATTGGGACTGTATTTCCGTATTCGTTTTTGACACCTTCAATTTCACAGATATATTTATCTGAAATACTTTCGGCAGGAACAGTATTAACAGTTTCATTAGCTTGCATTTCCAATTCATCAATTCTTGATGAGAGCCGGGTTTCAATATTGCGCATTTCATCTGTTATATTAATAAAATTCTCTTCAACATATCTGTCATCGCTGCGATTGTAATTCCCGTTATTTTGTTCTTCTGCTTTTTGCTGTTTGTTATCATTTTTGTACTCATCTACCATCATAGGAGCACTGATAATCATAACAACAGCCAGTATGATAACAAGCACGATTGCATAACCCATTACAGAAAGACCTTTATTACCGCTCATTTAATCATCCTCTCATTTTTTTCATATTAGCATATTATATCTATATATTCAAGTTATGAATCTTTATTAACAAACATATTTGCAAATTACTACGGCAGGTAGTTACAAATATTAAATATTGTGCTAGAATATTATTGTTAGATAAATAAGAGGGGAATTTTTAAATGAATAAATTTAAAGCATTAATATTAATAATGGCTGTAGCTGCAGGGCTAAGCGTACATGCACAAAACCCGCAAAATTTGCTTGTAAATGCACCTGCAAGTCAAAAAAATGTTATATCATATATGGCTGTTAACCCGCTTGACGTTGTTGCAAGACCTAATTTTTACATGAATAAAAATATAAAAATTAAAGCGAAATTTGACAAATTTTCTACACTTGGTCTTGATTACAAACCCGCAATGAGAAGTTCTGAAAAATACATCTCATTTTTGATTCAACGTCCTGATGTTTCTGATCATAATATTCCGCTTTCAGAGCTTAAAATATTTTTGAACAGAGATGAAGCAGAAAAACATATAGATTTGAATTCAGGTGATATCGTTGAATTTACAGGTAAAGTTTTTTCAAATGCACTGGGGGATGCGTGGATGGATGTGAATAAATTTACGGTAATCAGCACAAAACCTAAATCTGAAACAGAACCCAAATAACCAAATTTATTAACGGAGTTAAGATATGAGCAATAAAAAAAATGATATATTTTTGACAATCCATGGTCACTTTTACCAGCCCCCAAGAGAAAATCCCTGGCTGGAAGCAATTGAGCTGCAGGACAGTGCTGCCCCTTTCCATGATTGGAATGAAAGAATTAATCAGGAATGTTATAACCCGAACTCTGTTTCAAAAATTGTTGACAGCAGAAACAGAATTCTTGATGTCGTAAATAATTATGAACACATAAGCTTTAACTTCGGTCCGACACTTTTATCCTGGATGGAACACTTTGCGCCGTTAACTTATGAAAGAATTATCAAAGCTGATATAGAAAGTATTGCAGAACATAACGGACACGGGAATGCCATTGCTCAAGTTTATAACCATATGATAATGCCTCTTGCCAATGAACATGATAAAGAAACGCAAATAAAATGGGGGATTCGTGATTTTGAATACCGTTTCGGAAGAAAACCGGAAGGAATGTGGCTTGCGGAAACTGCTGTTGATGATGATACTCTGAGACTTTTAGAAGCGAACGGGATTAAATTTACAATCCTTTCTCCTTATCAGGCTGAAAAATTTAAAAAAGCCGGAGATAAAGAATGGACTGACGTAAGCTGGGGTAATATTGATCCTGCAAGATCATACAAATACAATATTAAATCCGCTCAGGGAAAATCAATTGATTTATTCTTCTATGACGGTGCGATATCCCGCTCTGTTGCATTTGATGAACTTTTAAAAGACGGCAACAAATTCAGCAAACGCCTAAAAGAAGGTGTATCTGACTGCAGAGATTATCCGCAATTAGTACATATTGCTACAGATGGAGAAAGCTACGGTCATCACACAAAATTTGGTGATATGGCGCTTGCCTATGTTTTAAAAATAAAAGCTAAAGATGAAGGTTTCACAATAACCAATTACGGTGAATATCTGGAAAAATACAGAAGTGACTGCGAAGTTGAAATAAAACAGGCATCAAGCTGGAGCTGTTTCCACGGAGTAGGCAGATGGAAAGAAGATTGCGGATGTTCAACCGGCGGTCATCCGGGATGGAACCAGCAATGGAGAAAACCGCTGAGGGAAGCACTTGATTATATAAGGGATGAACTTGTCAAAGTATTTGAACAGGAAGGTAAAAAATATTTTGTTAATGTTTGGGAGGTCAGAAATAAATATATTGATGTAATTCTTGACCGCGGAGAAATGAATGTCAAAAATTTCCAGCACGAAAACTTTTTGCCCGACCTTTCAGATGAAGACAAAGTCCACGCAATGGAATTGCTTGAAATACAGCGGCAAGCAATGCTTATGTATACAAGCTGCGGTTGGTTCTTCTCAGAAATTTCCGGGATAGAAACGGTTCAGATAATGAAATATGCTGCACGTGCAATGCAGCTTGCAGCAAGGTTTACCGATAAAAACCTTGAAGAAAATTTCCTCAATATATTGGCTCAGGCAAAAAGCAATATTCCTGAACACGGCACCGGTAAAGATATTTTTGAAAGATTTGTTAAACCGTCAATTGTTACAACAAAACAAATCGCAAGCCTATGGGCACTTTCGTCGCTTTATGAAGATTTTGAAGATGAAGAACAAGTTTATTGCTACACAATCACAAAAAAAGCATATAAAAAAGTTCACAAAGGCACTTCAACATTTGCAATAGGTCATATTGAAATACAGTCAAAAATTACATTGCAAAAATCCAATCTTATTTTTGCGTTGATGCAGTATGCCGGCGGCGACTTTCATTGCGCAATCAAGGAATACTCTGATGACGCGGAATTTAACCGTCTTAAAAACGATTTAATAAAAGTCTACCTGATGAATACAATAACAGAAATCATCAGAGCAATGGATGAATATTTCGGAAAAGAATATTTTACCTTAAAAGATATATTCATTGAAGAAAGAAGGAAAATTCTTCAAATTATGCTTAAAGGTAAACTAGCAAAATTCTCTCAAATTTATCAGCAGATGTATGACGATGGTAAAGGCGCTATATACAACCTGCAAGGTTTAGGGCTTAACATACCTGACGAATTTAAGATATCTGCAGCATATGCGCTCAGCAAAAAATTTAATGATATAGTCACGCATTCCGGCGGCTTTTTGGATGATGATATGATACAACAGGCTGTTGATATAAATTTTGAGGCTAAAAGAATAGAGATAACTCTTGATAAAAAAAGTTCTAATGTAATATTTAGCAAAAAAATACTTCAGAATGTAAACAGACTTGTCCATAGTTTTGAAATCCAGCAGGCAGAAGTACTTTTAGAAATCTTTGATAATGTCGAAAAACTTGAACTTCAAGTTGATATAGCTGAAGCTCAAAATACATATTTTGCTAAAATTTATCATAGAATCGGAGATATTCTGGAAACTGACGCCGTTAATAAAAACTCCGCAAACCGCAGATTTATAGAAATGCTTCTTGATATCGGCGGGAAATTGAATATCAACACTGAATTTTATCAGAAAAAATTGGATAAATTACTTTTGCAATAAATATAACTACCAGTTTTCAGAACCGTATTTTTTATATAAATCAATATTCTTCTGAATTTTATGTTCAACAGCTGTAATCTTTTTTAAGGTTTCAGGATCTTTAGTCCGTTTTGAAAGTAATTTCAACTCCAAAAGTTCTTCTTTTGCTCGTCTTATTTTTTGTTTATCTTCTTCTCTTTTCCAGAAAAGCCAGCCCTCAAAGCCACATCCTGGAGGGACAATTGCCCAGGGAGATGAAGGGAAATAACGGCATAATACCGGTCTGTTATCATAATTCCCGCATAAATTATCAGCTTGAAGATATTTACAGCGGTAAAATGTCATATCATTCTCAACATAATTCCCGTCTTCTTTCAATCTGTTAATAATATTATCAACTATTTCTTCATCAACTTTTCTGGCATCATAAATTGACTTGTATGGCTCAAATATTGAAAGAAAATCAATTGCACCTTGATCACCGTCTTCAGCCATTTCCTTTAATTTATTATAAGGAAGCGGAGCTGTCACTACACGGCAGCATTTCCCGCACATCTTACACAGGTGCTGCGGACGTTTTGATAAATAATTTTCTTCATAAGAGCCCATAGTTTTATTATAGCTATCATGGAAAATTTAAAGAAATTATGTAATATTTCTTAAAAAAAACGCAATAAATCGAAATGAAATTACTTTATTAATATAAGGTAGCAGTAAAAGGTAGTTTAATATGCAAAGTTCTGTAGGGCAGCAAAATCTTATACAGCAAAATAATCAATATCAAACAACACCGGTGCAACAGACTCAACCTGTTCATTCACAAACTGCAAATTTTGTTCCGCAATATCAACCTCAAAGTCAAAATGTTCAGGTTCCCAATTATTCCGGTGTAAATATCCAGATATTTAACCCTACAGTCACTCCTCCGGGAGCGACCGCACCTGTTTATAACGTAAATGCCCCAAATTACGGAACAAATCCCGTAAACGGATGCTATCCTTCAGGTTATTATACAAACAACTGGGGACTCTCTAACGGAAACAACAATAATACAAACACAACAACTAATACAACAGAAACAAGTACAAAGACAGAAAAGAAAACTGAAAAAAGAGAAATTGTTCAATTAACAGACGAATATATTAAAAATCTTGAAAATTATTTAAACAGCCAGAATAAAGATGTAAGACTTATGGGCGCAAAAGAGGTAGTTGCAAGACTTGAAGAAGATCATTCAAGAAAAGATGACAAAGCTTTAAATGCTTTAATTAACAAAATGCTTCAAGATCCTTACACTCCGGTAAAAGTACTTGCAATGGGCGCACTGAATTCCAGAATAGCAACAGGCGACAATTATACGGTGGCATTGCTGACTCAAATGCAAAATTCTAAAACTAACTACGGACAAGACGCTCTTGAAGCATCAAATATTCTCTTGAAAATGTCAGGACAAAAAGTTGAAAAAGAATTTGAAGTAAAAGATAATAAAAAAAGTACACAAAAAACCGAAACAAAGTAGGTAAGAAATGAATATCAGAACAGCACTAACATCAATAAAAGGTAATTTTACAAAATATCTTGCCAAAGGGACAGGAATAGCTGCCTTAGGGATTGTTGCATATGATTCTCATATCGTAGGCAAACTGCAATCTGACGTTTATTCAAAATCAAGAGATGCAAAAGCAAGCATCAGAGCATTTGATAACACACAATATTTAACAAGTCCGAGCGTAACGACTTCAAATCTTAAAAAAGGCGTGTTCAAATGGGAAATAGATAACAATTTACGTACCTTTGTAAATTCCGCAATAGGATATTTCAAAGGCTTTGGTTCAATGCTTGTAGACAGTGTCGTGCCTTTAGGTTTGGGACTTGGGGCATTATTAGGTAAAGGGAAATGGTCAAAAGGTTCTGCAATAGGTCTTGGTATTTACGGTGTTGTAAAAATATTCAAAGATGTTTTGGGATTCGGGCAATACAACGATTTAAACAGAAAATTTTAATGTTTAAATAAATTATCTATTTTCCATCCATCTTTTATAAAGATCAGGACGTTTTGCTTTTGTACGCTCCAGACTTTTTTCCAATCTAAACTCATTTATATCTTTATGATTACCGTTTAATAACACATCCGGAACTTTTAATCCTCTATATTCCCGCGGTCTTGTATAATGCGGATATTCAAGCAAACCGTTAGCAAAACTGTCATCATCTGCCGATTCAATTTTTCCCAAAGTGCCGTCTAATTTTCTGCTGACAGCATCAATAAGGCAAAGAGCCGGAAGTTCTCCGCCGGTTAAAACAAAATCCCCGAGAGAAATTTCTCTCGGTTTAATAATTTCTCTTATTCTTTCATCAAAACCTTCATAATGCCCGCAAAGTAAAATCAATTGGTCAAATTTTGAAAGTTCATCTACTATATTATCATTCAAAGTCTCACCCTGAGGCGAAAGCATTATTGTCATTGAATTTGCAAGTCTTGGGACACTTTCATAGGCATCAACATAAGGCTGAGCCATCAGAACCATACCGGCACCGCCGCCATAGGGTGTATCATCAACTTTTTTGTGCTTATCAAGAGTAAAATCACGCGGGTTAACAGTATTGACAGTTATAATTTCCGCTTGCGAAGCCCGTTTTATTATACTGAAACCGCAATAACTTTCAATCATTTCAGGGAAAAGAGTCAGAACATCAAAAATCATTCTATCAGTCCCTCAATATTATTTATCATAATCTTTTTGTCTTTTATACTCACATCAGTAACAATAGCTTTTACAAAAGGTATGAGCACAATTTTTTTTGAATTTGTTTTAACGGATAACAGATCACTTGCACCGTTATTTGAAACACCGACAACAAACCCTACTTTTTTATTATTTTGATCAAAAACTTCCAGACTGACAAGCTCATCAATTAAAAATTCATCTTCCTCAAGATTTTCTCTTATTGTTTCTTCTTCAACATAAAGGAAAGCGCCTTTAAATTCCATTAAATCGTTGATTGAATTTATGCCCTCAAATTTTACAAGTGCATAATTTTTATGCAAACGGATAGTTTCTATATTGAGGGGTTTATAATCATGCTCAATTTTCACAAAAACTTTATTTAAAGAACAGAAAAAATCTTCTTGATTTTTTGTAAAACCAACTTTTGCTTCGCCTTTAATTCCGTGGAAGTTCAAAATTTTACCGACAGAAATATATTTTGTCATAGCTTAAGCTTCCGGTTTTTCTTCAGCTTTCTTAGGTTTTCTGCCGCGTTTAGGTTTAGAATCTTCTGCGGTTTCTTCTTTCACATCAGCTTTTGCTTCTTCTTTTTGTTTTTTAAATTCTTCGGGCAAATCAGGTCTGTCCTGATTCCAGCGGTTAAGCCCCATTTGCGAGCGAATAAGCCCGATACCAACGTGAACTCTCCATTCATCCATCTTCAACTGAGCAGCAATAATTTTATGACATCCTATAGGAGGTAAAGGCAATAGCGGCTCATAAAGATTTTTAATTGCAAAAAGCTGATCCGGAGAAATAGCAAGTTTTCGTTTCGGGAACGGTAATTTCGGAAGCATCATTTTTTGTCTTACGAGATTAATTCCGAAGAAAACTTTTCTTGGTTCAAGACCAATTTTTTCACCTATTACTTCATGACAATCAGGATTTGGTAAAGGCAACATAGCCTTATACAACTTTTCTATCTGTTCTAATTGCTCCTTACTAACAAGCAGCTGTTTTGGACCTTTATTTTTCGGACGTTTATTCTGAAAATTCGGTCTGCCGCCCGGACGTCTGTTCTGGAAACTATTATTTCTGTTATACCCGCCCTGCGACGAACGATATCCGCCCTGTGATCTGTTATAACCGCCTCTGTTATCGCGGTTTCTGTTATTGTTATTCCTATTATAACCGCCACGGTTACTATAATTGTTATTTTGATAGTTCCTCTGGGGTCTTTGATATCTTTGAGGTTCAGGATTTCCGCCTGCGCTGTAGTATCTTGGTGGTTCTTCTGTTCCGCCTGCACTATAACCGTTCAAAGGTTCTTGGCTTATTGGAGTTTCTGTTTTTTGTTCATCTGCTGAAGGCGCAGAAGGTGTAATCATCATACTTTTGTCAGGATATAAGCAATCCGGGCAAATAACTCTTTTGGGGTTTTTTGTTTCAAACTCACGACCACATTTGATACACTTGTTTACATACATAATGAAAGCCTCTTAATTAAAAAATAATAACGTAATTCCGGGTTAATAAAAGATAAGAATTTCTCCTCAGTATAAAAAATCGATTTCTAACTCTATATCAATGTATATATTATAACATGCCTGTAAAATATTTGCAAGTGTCATGTTTATTTTTCAATTATAAATGTAACAGGACCGTCATTAATAAGTTCAATATCCATCATTGCGCGAAATTTCCCTGTTTTTACAGGAATACCGCAATCACTAATACATTTGACGAAATAATCATATAATTCTATAGCTTTATCAGGATGTGCAGCTTTGTCAAATGACGGACGGGTGCCTTTTTTACAATCACCGCACAGTGTAAATTGGGAAACAACGAGTATTTCACCTTGTATATCTTTGACAGATAAATTCATTTTTTCATTTTCGTCTTCAAAAATTCTAAAAACGGAAATTTTTTGAGCTAATTTTTCGGCATTTTCTTTTTCATCGTTTTTTTCTACGCCGAGAAACACCAAAATCCCATCATTTATAGATGAATAAGGTTCATTATCAATAGTGACTGATGCTTTTTTGACTCTCTGAATTAAAGCTTTCATCAGTTTTTAACCTTTCCGCTTAGCTGACCGCAGGCTGCATCAATATCAGATCCGCGCTCTAACCTTACCGTAACTTTTTTGCCTGATTGTTCAAGCAGAGATTTAAAACGCATTATTGAATTATTTGAAGGCTTTTGATAATCATTCTTTTCTGTCGGATTATAGGGAATCAGATTAACATTGCATTTCAAATCATGAACATAATCAACAAGCTCTTTGACACTTTCAAGAGTATCGTTTAAATCCTTTATAAGAAGATATTCAATTGTAATTCTTCTGCCTGTCTTTTCAATATAATTTTTCAAAGCTTTTTTCAGTTCAGGCATAGGATATTTATCTTCAATTTTCATCAATTTACGTCTGATATTATGATTTGGCGCGTGTAGTGATATGGCAAGCGTTGATTGCATATCAAGTTCCGCAAGTCTGTTTATTCCGGGAATTATTCCTGATGTTGAAACAGTCAGGCGCCTTGCTCCTATCTGGAAATTTTCATTAAATATTTCCATTGCTTTTAAAACGTTATCAAGATTTAAAAGCGGTTCGCCCTGTCCCATAAAAACAACATTAGTAACTTTTAATCCCGTATCCCGTTGAATTGTCAGCACCTGTTCAATGATTTCTTTATAAGTAAGATTTCTTATAAATCCGCGTTTACCCGTTGCACAAAAAGAACAGTTAACCGCACATCCGACCTGAGAACTTACACAGGCAGTCAAATTCGCACGATTATCAAAACGCATCAAAACGGTTTCAACGCATTCACCGTCAGGATATTCAAGAAGATATTTTAACGTTCCGTCAGAACTTTCCTGTTTAACTTTGATTTTTGTATCGGTCACTTCTGCAATTTGTTTCAGCTGTTCACGGAATTTAACGGATAAATCAGTCATCTCATCAATACTTTTAACCGATTTTAAATAAATCCAATTGTGAATTTGGCGTGCTCTAAATTTTGACGCTTTTAATTCATCAGTTATTTTTTCTATTTCCTGTAAATCTAAACCAGAGAGCACTATCATAGGATTATGACCTGCCTTCCTGCCCACTTGCCTTCCGGGGCTCCAAAACAGGTATTTTCTGTTTGTAATAATCAATAATTTCTACCATTGAATGAAGCATTAAAGCAACAGGTTCAACCTGCAGCCGCCATTCATAAAACCCGCAGGACTCCGGTAAAATACTTAAAGGGTTATCAGGGAAAACCCTGCATATTTCAGGACGATTTTCATAATCTGAGCAGCGCTTACAATCCGTCAGCTTCGGACAATGATAAAAATAAACATTTTCCTCAAGATTATCTTCCAGAAGCTGAATGTACTGCGGATAAACTTTCCTTGCCTCATCTTTTGATTCATAAGGAATAAAAATACTTGTAAATTGAGAGGCAAATTTATCACCATTTTGAGCTTTTTCTTTTAACTGTTCAGGAGAAAATTCCGAACACGCAAGATTGCAGCATGTAGCGCAGCCTTTGCAGGAAAAATTTTCTCTGTAAGCAAGAATTTCATTCCATTTTCTCACTATTTCATGCGAAATATCATTTTCAAACATATCTAAAACAGCTATCTGCCAGTTTTCGCCGTCACTGCCTTTGTCAAACGTATCAAAAATATCACCGTCTAAATTTTCAGGTTTAATTTCATCAACACGCTGTTTTATAGCATCAACCGTTTGCAAAAATATCTCGCGGTATTTTTTACGCATATTGGAAATTGATTTTGATAAATCCTGCATAACTAAAGTTTAACATAAACATTTTAGTTATTTCCAAACAAAAAATTATACATAATATCCATCTGAGTGTCCATTGCGGCACCGCCTTCCTCGCTTGACGGTTTTACGAGGTTAAGAGCTTTTCCGTTGTAATCAACAACTTTTATCTTACCGTCAATACCGCCTGCCTTATCACCGTTATGACCGATAGACATATCAAACATAGACATCATAGATGCAACTTCTTTTTTATCAGCAACCCCGTCTTTATTTCTATCCAGATGAGAAAAAATATTCTCTGCCATTACGCGCTGCTCAGACATACTTAATTCATCTTCCATAGATGCGTCAAGCTGGGATTTTACAAATTCTTCAGCAGTTAATTTGTTATCGTTATTTCCGTACTCGCTGTCAATATGTTTTATATAAGATGCACTAAAATTCAAAAATCCGTTTTTGTACATATCTTTCATTTTTTGAACTTCCTGCGGAGTTTTATCCTTTTTATTTGCCAATTGACGGTATTCATCGGGAAGAACCTCAAATGTCTGATTAGAAATTCTAAAATATTCATCAGCACGCTGTTTTTCAGTTGTAATAGTTCCATTTAAAATTTTACCGAGCAAAGCATTTTCATCAGCAGCAATTTTATCAGTAAATTTTACAAACTGTGCTCCACGCTCTGCTGAAACATTTGTGTATTGTACTCCATTAATCCCCATAAAAAATCCTCTTGATAATTTTCCCTATATTTCTATAAAAAATTTTTTCAAGAGGAAATTGACAAATTTATAATAATCCTAAAGAAATATTACGGAATTAAGAAATATCCCATCTTCCGCATGTACCGCCCCATCGGGCAATAATATTTCCTTTAATATCTTTAATTTTTTCCACATGCTGAACTTCATCGCCGCCTTCAACAATTGTGATGACTTCACAGTTGTTTGAACAGCCGGTACAATCACAAGTTATTGAATGGAAGTGCATTTCACCTACCTGCCATCCTTTGAATTTTGTCGGAGCTTCGGTATATTGGTGGTTTTCCATTGCAAGAAGCGCTGCGCCGATTGCACCCATAGTCTGGTGATTATCAGGAACTACAACTTTATGACCTAAGGCTTCTTCAAATGCTTTTACCATGCCGGAATTTGTTGCAACTCCGCCCTGGAAAGAAAATACAGGAAGGAGTTCTTTGCCCAGAGCAAGGTTCGAAAGATAATTTCTAACCAGCGCCTGACAAAGTCCGTATAACAAATCTTCCACAGGATAGCCGAGCTGTTGTTTATGGATTAAGTCACTTTCCGCAAAAACACCGCAGCGGCCTGCAATTCTTGCAGGATTTGTAGATTTTAAAGCCGTAGCACCAAAATCCTGAATAGGAACATTCAGCCTGTTAGCCTGCTGATCAAGAAAACTTCCTGTACCGGCTGCACAAACAGTGTTCATAGCAAAATCAGTTACAATACCGTCACGAAGAATAATTATTTTACTGTCCTGACCGCCGATTTCAAGAATAGTCTGAACTCCTGGGACATTAATACTTGCGGCAACAGCATGCGCCGTAATCTCATTTTTTATAACATCGGCACCAACCAATGCCCCCGCAAGATTTCTGCCGGAACCGGTTGTCCCGACTCCCATAACATCATAATCAGTAAGTTTTTTTGCATAAAGTTCATTCAAACCTTTTTGTACTGCCATAACAGGTTTACCTGCAGTTCTTAGCATGTAACTGTCAACATATTTGCCTTTTTCATCAACAAGAGCAAGCTTTGTTGTTACTGATCCTACATCTATCCCTAAATATACTGTTAAACTCATAATACTTCCTTCTTTAAATATCCTATACAGAAATATTATCACAAACAAAAATAAAAGGCTCATTCTAAACAAATGAACCTTTTACATTTATTTAAAAGCATGCAACCACATATAAAGAGTATTTCGTCCGCCTTTTTCCGTCGGATTACATGATATCTTTATTGAAACATAAGGAGAAGGTTTTTCAATACTTCCTTTTGAACCAAACGCAAAAAGATCATGTCCCCATTTGTTAGGACCTTTCATCCCGTTTATATCCACAGCAAAAAGTTTAAAAGTCGTACCATAAAGCAAAATAATTGTTCCGTCGGACAAAACATATGCAGTACAATTATTTTCTAAATTGCTTTGTGTCCACCTCTCACAGCCTGAAGCTTTCTGTAATGCTTCTTCATCTGACAGGCTGTCATCTTGTTGTTTATAATAAGTATCACAACCTGTATATTTAGGGATACATCCTTCTTGCAATGCGTTTTTTTCACATTTTTTTATAATATTTAAATGTTTTTCAATATTGCTTGTAAATTCAGAGCATTCACCAAATCTTCCCATATAATCAGAAGGTTTTTGCTCATCTGCACTCATGTCAGGATAAGGTCTTTTTTCCCAATAATAACACTCATAATTATAACCGGTATCAGCATAAACATCTTGATATGCCTGCTGTATTATAGAATAAGCTTTCTTAAACTGCTGTTTTAAAACCATATCTTTATATTGTGTATATAAAACAGAAATCGTCATTGCGGCTACAACACCGATTATACCGAGGGTGATTAAGACCTCAGCGAGAGTAAATGCGGCTCGACGGGTATTGTCAAAATGGGCTACGTGCGTAGGAGCTACAGCAAGATTAAAGGCATACCTGGGTTGATTGTCCGGCAGGGCTACGTGCGTAGCACCTTCAGCCAAGGTGAATGCAGATTTTTTATAAGGTGAATAAGTGAATAGGTTAATAGGTGAATAAGTCGGTTTTGCACCCTCTCCCATGGCAGAGGGTTGGGGTGAGGGCTGATTTGTTTTAGAAATATCTTGCGATTGCGGATCTGCTTCCCTGTCCGCAATGACGGAAAAAGATTGTAGATTATTTACACTAAATAGCCTGCCTTCATATATTCTTATATTCCTATCTTCTAAATTTACCCTCTCTCTTAATCCCTCTCCCGAGAGAGGGAAAATTTTTACGATACTAACTTCGCTTCTTTGCCTCTTGGC
>CALUPR010000004.1 GCA_944322705.1 Candidatus Gastranaerophilales bacterium | reverse complement strand
TATCCTGAAAAAAATAATTTACTTTTTTACAAAGATTGTTTACAATTCTTTATAATTTGCTAAAATCCGCAAGCCTGAAATATTTTAATTTCAACATTGTCAGAAGAGCAAGTCTGTTTTCTTTAACATTTTCATCTTTGTCCATGACAAGAACATCATTAAAGAATTTTTCAACCGACGGATTAATTTCTTCAAGCTGTTTTAAATAAGCTTCATAATCCATATCATCGGTCAAAGTATTAATTTGCTCCAGAAGCATTGCTTCAGCCGGCTCTCTAAACAGATTTTTGTTAACTTGCTTTTTAGAATCTTCTTTCAATATTCTCAAAACTCTGTTTGCGCTTTCCAGCATTGCAGGTGAATTAAGTTTTGAAACAACTTCAACACGTTTTACATAATCCGTTAAATCTACGAGCGGATTAACGTTTGAGGCACAAGCTTCCAAGACATTTTTAGGATATTTGTCAGACAAGAAAATTATCAATCTTTGGATAAAAAATTCATAGATATCGTCTGTTACTTTGCCTGATAACCTGTCTGTACAAGAACCTGCAAAATTTTTCACTTTATCCAAAACGCTCTCACCTTCGCCTGATACCGGCAACAATAATAAAGTTTCATTGATTAACTTTGTCAAATCAATTTTCAAATTATTTGTAAGAATTGTTCGGATAATACCAAGAGCAGCACGGCGTACACCTAAAGGGTCTGATGAACCGGTCGGTTTTTTGCCTTCTGCAAATACTGCACAAATATTATCTATTTTATCAGCTATACCGACAATTTGCCCTTCCTTAGTTTTTGCAATTTCTCCATCTGCATTAAGCGGGAAATAATGTTCTTTTATACCCTCGCAAACACATTCAGGTTCACCTGAAACTCTTGCATAATCAGCACCTATAAAACCTTGAAGTTCGGTAAATTCAAAAACAAGTTTTGTTGCAAGGTCAGCTTTTGCTAATAAAGCAGTACGTTCAATCATCGGGTCATTGCCTGCCATAAGTTTTGAAAGCATGACAAGTCTTTGAGCCTTGTCATACATTGTTCCCATACCTTTTTGGAAGGTCATACCTTTTAATTCTTCCACATAATCTGCCAAAGGTTTTGCCGTATCCTCATTAAAGAAGAATACTGCATCATCAAGACGTGCTTTAATAACGCGAAGATTGCCTGCTTTTATATTTTCAAATTCATCACCGATATAATTTGTCATTGTAATAAATTTGTTAATAAGTTTACCGTCTTTATAAAGCGCAAAATATCTTTGATGAACAGCCATTACAGTAACAACAAGTTCTTCAGGCAATTTCAAATATTCTTCAGAGAACTCACATACTGCCGGAACAGGATATTCGGTAATAAAAGTAACCTCTTCAAGCAAATCATCCGTATAATAAGGAGTTGCACCAAGTTTATCAGCTTCTTCACGCGCCTTATCTATAATTCTTTGTTTACGTTCATCCTGATCCACAATTACACAGCAGTTGCGCATAATCTCAACATAATCATCAGGATTATTTATATAAACATTTTGTTGTGCAAACCTGTGACCGCGCGTAAGATTAGAGGATTCCTTATCAATAATTTTTATTTTAACTTCATCTCTGTCAAGAATAGAAACAATCCATCTTATCGGACGTGAAAATTTTTCATCATTATCAGACCATCTCATAAAATGAGACCCTTGAAGTTTTAAAATAATTGATGGCACATTATCCTGCAAAAGTTCAATAATTGATTTTCCTTTAATAATAACTTTTGCATGAATATAGTCATCTTCTATATATAAATCTTCAGGATTTAAACCGTTTTTGCGGCAAAAACCTTCCCCTGCTTTTGTCAAATTCCCTTGTTCGTCATAAGCAACCTTTTTTACAGGACCTTTAACAATTCTTACTTCATCTTTACTTTCTTTATCCAAACCGGAAACAATAACCGCAAGACGTCGCGGAGTCGCATAAACTTTAACATCTTCGAATTCGATTTTATTTGAGTTTAAAAAGTTTTCAAAACCGTTTTTCAATTGCTGAATAGCAGACGGGATAAACTTATAAGGTAATTCTTCACATCCTACTTCCAATAAATATTTACTCATTCTCTGTCCTTTTTTATATTATTTTGCCTTACTACAATTATAATTTGTCAAAGCAGAATGTAAAGTACACATTAATTAAATAGTTACTTATATTTTTTTATGATAAACTTAAATTAAATCAACAGAAAGAAGGTATAAACATATGTCAGGACACTCAAAATGGTCAACCATTAAACATAAAAAAGCAAAAGTAGATTCACAGCGTGCGGTTGTATTCCAAAAATATTCAAGAGAATTAATCGTATCGGCAAGATTAGGCGGTCCTGATCCTGCAGGGAACTTCAGATTAAGAACGGCTATTGAAAAAGCAAAAGCAGCAGGCTTGCCTAATGACAATATTAAACGTGCTATAGAAAAAGGAGCAGGAGCAGGAGCTTCCGAAAATTATGAAGAACTTATATATGAAGGCTACGCTGCAGGTGGCGTTGCAGTGGTTGTGGAAGCCATGACCGATAACCGAAACAGAACCGCAGGCGATATAAGAAGTTTTTTCACAAAATACAACGGGAGTTTAGGTGCGACAGGCTGTGTCGGATGGATGTTTGACCAGCGCGGAGCAATAACATTTGATGAAAGTGTAGATTTTGATAAACTTTTTGAAGCCGCAATTAATCTTGATGCCCTTGATGTTACCGAAGAAGATGAAACTTACAAAGTTATAACGACTCCTGAAAGTTTCCAGTCCGTTGTAGAAGGATTAGAAAAAGAAGGGTTCAAAGCTCAATCTGCAGAACTAGTAAGGATTCCGCAAAACACAGTTGAAATAACAGATGAAAAAACTGCAGACCAGATTTTAAAATTATTAGACAAACTGGAAGAACACGACGACGTTCAAAATGTTTATGCAAATTGCGACATACCCGATGATATCTTACAAAAATTAGAAAATTAATATGATTGACAATCTCAGACAAATATTCAAATTCCTTGACGGAGCTTCAAATATTCAAAGCATCGTAAATGTGCTTGAGGAAGTTTTTCCGCTCAATGCCATATATATTTATGACCCGACAACAGACTCTTTAAGAGATTTTTCAAAAAGCTGGATGTTTATAAAATCAAAAGAACTGAACAATGTTTTTAAAAAACTCGGAGAGAAAAAATATATAATTGTAAACAACCATTCTTATTATGCTCTTTTTAACAACGGTCAGATTATCGGGATGCTTGAATTTTCGGAAAAGCTTCACAGTCGTTTGCTTGAATTTCTTGAACTTTCAATATTTTGCATCTCACTGAAAATCCAAAATATAATTCTTAGTGAAAGGATGCAGAAAAACATTGATTTTCACGATTCAATGAAGAATATCGCAAAAATTATAGAAACTCAGTATGAAACAAATTATATTATACCAATTATCGGAGAGATGATTGATAAATTTGTATCGGATCATCTGGTATATATATTTATAGACAATAAACTTGTATGGCCATCCGCTTGCAAAGATGAAAAAATATTTGAACTTATCAAATGTTTACAAAACAACTCGGAATACATACTAACTCCCGATAAAAAAATCGGACTTTTCCCGCTGATAAGCGAAAACAAATTATTAGGCTGTATTGTGACTAAAGGAACAGACAGCGTTCTCAGTGAAAAAGAAATTGAATATCTGGAACAGCTTTCAAAACAGGCAGCCACAACAATAAATCGTGCAAATGTCTATGCAGAGATTTTAAAACATGCAACACTTGACGCTTTAACCGGTTTTTATAATAGAAGACAGCTGGAAGAACGTATAAAACAAGAAGTTTCAGCTGCAAAAAGGCAAAAAAGGAATCTCTGTGCAATAATGATTGATATTGACTTTTTCAAAAATGTCAACGATACATACGGACATGCGGTCGGAGATCTTGTTTTAAAGACTGTATCACGCAGTATAAAATTACAGTTGAGGGATTACGATATTGCAGGCAGATACGGAGGAGAAGAGTTCGTTATTCTTCTGCCGTTTACAAAACTTGATGAAGCCTCAATGGTTGCGGAAAGACTTAGAAAAACCGTTGAGAAAACTAAAATTGATATTTCAAAAATTAATCCTGATACAAAATTTAAAAATATCAGTGTTACAATAAGTCTTGGAGTTCATCAATACAAAATTGATGAGAGTGAAGAAGAACTTATTAAAATTACCGACAAAGCTCTATATGAAGCAAAAAAAAGCGGACGTAATAAAGTAATTACAAAGGAATAGAAAATGAAAAGTTATAAAAAAGTTTGTAAAACCCTTGAAGATACAAAAAAACTGGCTCAAAAATTTGCCGCACTTATTAAAGACGGATGTTTTATTAATCTTTACGGAGAAATAGGAGCCGGAAAAACAGCCTTTGTAAAGCTGGTTGCTGATGCGCTTGAAGTAAAAGAAAAAGTTACAAGCCCCAGTTTTGTAATTTTAAATGAATACCATACAGGTTCAATTCCGATTTACCACTTTGATCTTTACAGACTGGAAAATGAAGGGATTAAAACAATTTACGACGAGCTTCGCGAATATTCAGAGGGCAAACAGGTTACATTTGTTGAATGGGCTGAATTTAATCAAAATGAAGCACCATTTAATCATATAAAAATCAATGTTACATACACTGAGGATGATTCAAGGATTTATGAATTCATTTCATGCGGAAAAGATGAAATAATAGAAGGATTAGAAAAATGATTACACTTGCTTTTGATACCTGTCTTGATAAAATGTATGCAGTTTTAAAAAAAGACGGGGAAATAATTTCCTCACGCATTGTTGAAAATAAAGACAATAAATATCATTCTGCTTTTTTGATCTCAACTTTACAGGAGATTATGAGCGAAAATAATATTAAGCCGCAAGATATTGATTTAATCGGTGTTAATATAGGTCCGGGAAGTTTTACAGGAATAAGAGCTTGTGTTACGGTAGCGCGTGTTATGGCTCAACAACTCAACTGCAAAGCAGTCGGGGTTTCGTCTTTAGAAATTCTTTCAAAAATTTCGGATAACAACCCGCTTGTTGCGCTTGATGCAAGAAAAAATTGCGCCTATCTTTATTATAACGGAGAAATTAAAGGTGCAGTTCCAGTTGATGAAGTAAAAAATATAATATCAAAAGGTGATTATACCGTAATTACCGACAATAAATTAAAGCCGGTTCTGGGCGGGATTTCATATCAGGGAAATTCCTATCCGCTGGGTGAAATTCTGGCGAGACTTGCAGAACAAAAAAATGCCGAAGGCAACTGGAGGAAATTAAAGCCTTTATATATTCAACCGCCTCCCGGGGTATAAAATACGTGAAATCGGGAATAATATAATTGAACAAAAATCCCGATGGTATCGTATGGAGAAGAAATCAAAAAAAACTAAAAAAGCAGAAATTACGGGAGAATTACCCCAAATCCCGCTCACAAGAAAGGAGTTAAAAAATCTTTTTAACTACCATATTCCATGCCTGTGCTGCGGCAGAGAAATGCTTCATCCGGACATTTATATGAGTTTGATGGAAAAGAAAGAACTCGGCGGCAAAGCATCTGATGCAATAAAAATTCTTGAACCATTTGAAGATATTATGCATCCTGTTGAAAGACAGGTGTTTAATATGTTCAAAACAATGGCTGTAAAATACCCTGACAAAAATTTTAAAGAACTGTTAAACATAAAAAAAGATGTACACGAACTGGCACTTGTCAAAATTCAGAGTTCCATATTTAATAAGGTTAGTTTTTACAGGCGTATACTCCCTAAAAAAATGGCAAGGCAGCTCAGGAAACTTATGATTAAAACAAATGACATAATTTTTGATCCTGAGCCGCATAAACCGTTTTCCAGAAGAATATTTATATATAAATTAAAAAATATTATCCGCAATCTTGAAAATAAATCAGTAAAAGAAGAGATAATAAAAATAGCACGCAGATTACCGCGATCAAGTGATGAAGTCTGCGCGTTCGTTGTAAAAAACGCAAGGAAAAAATCTGAGGTTATTGCGCTTAATCTGATACATCCGGCAGTCGGAACTTTTGAGCATTTAACCCCAAAATGCATGCAGGGTTTAAATAACTCTCTTAACTTTGCTCTTGAATGTTCATACTGCAATAACTCCCGCCACCATTATCCGATACCGATTCAGATAGAAGAAAATCCATATATGCCACAAAATGCTCAAATTCAAGCGGACAAATTAATAGCCTTAAGTAAAAAAGGCATATGCAATAAAGAGTACATAGAAAACTTGCGGGAAGTTCTATACTGGCTTTCTGAAAGAACTATTGATTTAAATATTTCACAATTGTATATAATTTAATATTTTTTAATAAATTAGCAAAAAATTTTAATCAGGTGTATTTTTACCTTATGAGGATTGCATCTATACTGAGTAATTATATTAAACCAGCAGGAGTTCATAAGAATAATCAGTATGATTATTCTGTTTACAGGTATCCTGTAAACAATTTTGCCAACACAGGCGATATTTTCATAAAAAGCCAACCTTCGTTTACAGCTATTAACAGCGCACCGGCATTCAGAAATCTTGCATATCAGAGGAAAATGCACTGCATATACTGCGGCAGACCTTTAATGAGCGACAAAATAGTAAACCGGTTAAAAAGCAGCGGTATATTTTCAGGTCCGATTAAAAATTTCGCTCAAGAAATGTTTAACTATCTAGACTATCTGCATCCTACCGAAAAAGAATTTCTAAAAAAAATTACAATTATGGCTTTTGATAAACCTGATATAAGACTTTCTGAAGCTATAAGAATAATGTATCCTAAAGCAAACAAAGAACTTTTAGAAGAACAAAAACCTATATTTAAAGAACTGTCTACTTTAGCCAATAAAATGCCATACGGATATAAAACAAAATTCAAAGAACTTTTGAAAGTTTCACGATTCAGATTAGAAGAAAAAGAATATATTCCGTCAGAATTCAGCGGGAAAGAATTTAAATATAAAATATCACGTATCGGTGATACAATAAAAGATGATTATATGGCAAAAAAGATTGCACAGCTTACAGAACCGCTCTCTCATCCGATATTTAAAAAAGAAAAAGAACCGCTTACTCTCAAATTTGTTGATAAAATTCTTAACTTAACAGAAACAAGAGATGTAAACAGAAAAAAGTTAACTAAAAAAGATTTACAGTTGATTATAATAAATAAAATCAAACAGTATGGAGAAATTCTTAACAGAAAAGATATATTATACCAGTGTGATATTGCTATAAAAACTCTGGAACAAAAACCCGTTAAAATAAAATTCAGTAATAAGGCTTTTAAATACGATTTAAATGAAACTTTAGACGGTATGCCGGATCAGACACTCAGAGAAAACATAAACCTAATAGCCTCAAAGTTGCCTACATCAAGAACCAGCGTAAATGCATTTATTACAAAGCATGAGCTTTCGGCATCTGATGCCATAGGATATAACGTACTAAGACCGTCAATTGTAACAATAGAACATATACAGCCAAAATCTTTAGGCGGCCCGAATGAGCTTGAAAACTACGCTCTTGCCTGTGCTTCAGATAATAATAACCGTTCAAACGGCAGTTTAGCAGAATTTATTAAAAACTTTGATATAAAAAATCAAAACAGATATTTTAAAGAAATTTTTGAAGAGGTATATAAAGGAAATATTCCGTTAAAAACAGCTATATCAATGGTTGAAACATTCTATAAAGAAAGCGGAAGAAATATAGATACCGGCAAATTAGCAGCATACAAAAAATAAATACTATATTAACAATTGTAAAAATATGCCGTAAATTATTAAATTTTTTATAAAAAACTGCCGATTAACTATTTGTAGTTAATAAGGAATAAAAATATGGCAGATACAGGAGCATCATTTAACAGACCATATAAGCCGTTCGGTATGAACGTGAAAGTTCCGGAAATCGGAGAACGGACTTTAAAACAAGCAGGGGATACATTAGGGCATATTGTAAAATCTCCGGCAGAACCGCTTTTCAAATTTTTGGAGGAAAACGAAGAAGTCTTTACAGGGGATATTAATTATAAAATAAACAAACTATTTGCAGAAAGTTTTACAATAGGTTCTGCAATGAGACTTGAAGATGAAAAAGTAAACGGAATGCCATCGTCTTTTGATATGCATTTCTAATCAGCCGTCAAAAAGGATTAACGTAGTGAAAAACTAATTCTTCTTTGTCTATATATTATGATAGAAAAGCCCCTAAAGGGCTTTTTTACATGTAACATTAATTTATAGAAATCCCATTTTTTCTTGTTTGAGGTATAATAATAACGAACATAAGAAGTGTATAACAAAGTGCACCAGAAAAGTGCAAAGTTTGCAGAAAGTTCGCTGCAGACAGGAAAGGAAAATTATGGTACCTGAAACAAAGAAATTTGAAATTGAAATCGGCGGTAAAACCGTTACCGTTGAAACAGGGAAGTATGCTCAATCTACAAACGGTTCTGTAACAGTACGATGCGGAGACACAATGCTTTTTGTTCACTGTGTTGTTTCAAAAGAACCGAGAGTAGGAATAGACTTTTTCCCGTTGTTAATTGATTATGAAGAAAGAATGTCATCTATCGGTCGTATTCCAGGCGGTTATAATCGTTCTGAAGGCAAAGCCGGAGATAAAGCTATACTTATATCAAGACTTATTGACAGACCTATAAGACCACTGTTCCCGAAAGGTTACAGAAACGATATACAAATCGTAGCACAGTTATTCAGTTACGATCAGGTTAATCAGCCGGATACCCTTGCAATGCTTGGAGCATCATGTGCTTTAATGCTTTCAGGGGCTCCTTTTGAAGGACCTATCGGGGCTGTCAGAGTATCACGCGATGAAAACGGCAATATGATTGCTAACCCGACTCATCAACAGGCTGACAAATCGGATTTAGATATCGTAGTCGCAGGTACTCATGATTCTGTAATTATGGTTGAAGCAGGATGCAAATTCGTAACAGAAGACGATATTATGAATGCTGTAGAATTTGCTCAGGTAGAAATCAGAAAACAATGTGAAGCTCAAATTGCATTTATGAAAGAATGCGGAGTCGAAAAAGAAGAGTTTGTAAATCCGTATGACACATCAGAAATTAAAAAGATTATTGATGAAACCGCTCATGATATGATTTTTGATGCTTATCACAACTTTGACAGAGAGTACAGACAAAATAAACTTGAAGAAGCTAAAAATCTTGTAAAAGAAAAAATTGATGCACTACCTGAAGATGATTACATCAAAAAAATTATGGAAGAAACAGGCATTGATTTTGTAGCGGAAGAATTTAAAAACGCAGAAAAACATATTATGCGCACAATGATTCTTGACGAAGGCGTTAGAGCTGATGGAAGAAAGCCGACCGAAGTCCGTCCTATATGGTGCGAAGTAGGTGTATTGCCGAGAGCTCACGGATCTGCCGTATTTACAAGAGGACAAACTCAGGTTCTTTCTGTTGCAACTCTTGCAGGTCCCGGAATGAAACAGGAACTTGACGGGGTTGATCCGCAGACTGAAAAAACCTATATGCATAAATACATATTCCCCGGATTTTCCGTAGGTGAAGTTAAACCTTTAAGAGGACCGGGCAGACGTGAAGTAGGACACGGCAATTTGGCTGAAAGAGCAAATATCCCGGCACTTCCGTCACAGGAAGAATTCGGATATACAATCCGCGTAACTTCGGATGTTCTTGAATCAAACGGTTCAACATCAATGGCATCAACTTGCGGTTCATCAATGGCTTTAATGAATGCAGGTGTTCCGGTTAAATGCATGATTGGCGGCGTTGCAATGGGTATGATTACAGAAGAAGGCAAAGAACCGGTCGTACTAACAGATATTCAAGGTATAGAAGACTTTTTAGGCGATATGGACTTTAAAGTTACAGGTAACGATACAGGAATTACTGCTCTTCAAATGGATATGAAAGCTAAAGGTATTGCAAACGAAACTTTGCGTAAAGCCCTTGCACAGGCAAAAGAAGGAAGACTTCATATCTTAGGCAAAATGAGAGAAGTAATTTCCGCTCCTGCCGATCATCTGTCACCTTACGCTCCGAGCATTACAACAATGACAATTCCTGTTGAAGATATCGGAACAGTAATCGGACCGGGCGGAAAACAAATCAGAGCAATTATTGATGCATCAGGCGCTGAAATTGATATTCAGGATAATGGTGTTGTAACTATTACTTCTAACGATCAGGAAGGCGCTGAAATCGCTCAAAGAATGATTAAAGAATTGACATTCAAGCCTGAACCCGGAATGGTTGTAAAAGGTAAAGTCGTAAGAATTATTCCGATAGGTGCATTTGTAGAACTTGCCCCAGGCAAAGACGGTATGGTACACATTTCTCAAGTTTGCAACGAAAGAATTGATACAATTGAACCGCATCTTCACATCGGGGATGAAGTTATCGTCAAAGTAATTAAAATCGACGATAAAGGCAGAGTAAACCTTACAATCAAAGGCGTATCTGACGAAGAAAAAGCAAAATTTAACTAATAACTAAAAAAGACCGGTTATAAAACCGGTCTTTTTTTATGTTGTTTTTTATGCTAAGCTTTAATCAACTGGAGGATAAATATCATGTGCGATGTTATAACTATCGGAAGCGCTACAATGGATGTATTTGTAGAAAGCGATGATGCAAACATTGTTTCTGTTTCAACTACAAACAAAAAATCAGAATTTATGAGCTACCCGTACGGAGCTAAAGTTGAAATCACGGAGTTTACATCAAAAGTTGGCGGCGGCGGAATTAATACAGCTGTAAATTTTGCCAATCTCGGATATAACACAAGTGCAATATTTAAAATAGGTGATGATATTTATTCTGACGGGATTTTAGAATCTTTTAAAGATAAAAAAGTAGATTTGTCCAATATAATTCAGGATAAAAGCCTCAGTACAGGATTTTCAATTATTCTTGTAAGTTTTCAGGGAGATAGAACAGTACTTGCACACAGAGGAGCAAACGCACAATTAAAAAAATCCGATATAAATTTTGAAGCAATAAAAAACGCAAAACTTTTATATATAGCACCTCTTAACGGCGACAGCACCAAAGTACTTGATGATATTGCAAATTTTGCAAGAGAAAATAATGTTTTTGTCTGCTTCAACGCAGGCTCATCAAGTTTAAAAAAAGGTTTTAATTATCTGAAAAAAATCCTTGAAGACGCTAACGTTGTTGTCATGAATAAAGAGGAAGCGTCGCTTGCGACACAAATACACGTACGTCCTGATACAAGAGAAGAAAAATTTTCAGAAGAACTTATACACCCTGACATAAAAGAGATGTTTAAGAAGCTAAAAGTTGCGGACTATCAGGTGATCGTAATTACAGACGGCGGTAAGGGTGCTTATGCTTATGACGGCAAAGATTTTTACTACTGCCCAGTATTTGAAGGACCTGTTGTTTCAACACTCGGAGCCGGTGATGCTTTTGCATCGACTTTCTGCGCAGCATTGGGAAGAACTAACAGAGATATAGGCAAAGCATTGATGTATGCGTCAGTAAACTCTGCAGGTGTAGTTTCCGAGTTCGGAGCAACTCAAGGGCTGCTTACATTTGAACAGATTGAAGAAAAATTAAAAGTTAATCCAGATTACAAATATAAGAAAGCTTAAAAATTTCTTGTTCTCTTTCAATTTTTAGTATATAATTTGAATAGATAAGAAAGAGATGAGTATGGGATACAAAATTTTATCAAAAAAAGAGTTATGTCCTAACCAGTTTGAAATAACCGTTGATGCACCTTATGTTGTCAGAAACGCCAAGGCAGGACAATTTATTATATTCAGAGCAACAGAAACCAGCGAGCGTGTTCCTTTAACTATTGCTGATGTTAATAAAGAAACAGGAGCGCTGACACTTGTTTTTATGGCTGTCGGATATTCAACAAAACAGCTTGCAGCCCTAAATGTTGGTGATGAAATCCATGATATTGCAGGTCCATTAGGGCAGCCTACGCATATAAAAAGATACGGTACCGTAGTTTGTCTTGCCGGCGGTTACGGCGCAGCTCCCTGCTATTTAATTGCTAAAGCATTTAAAGAAGCAGGCAACAAAGTTTACATGATTATGGGGGCAAGAACAAAAGATTTAATCTTCTGGCAGGATAAAATGAAAGATGCCTGTACGGAACTTTTCATAACAACCGATGACGGAACTCTTGGTGAGAAAGGTTTTGTTACTCAAGTTCTGGAAAGACTTATTAGTCAGGAACAAATAGACTATGCAATAGCCGTCGGACCTATGCCGATGATGAGAGCAGTGGCGGATTTAACCCGCGATAAAGGAATTTATACTGAAGCAAGCATGAATCCTATTATGGTTGACGGTACCGGAATGTGCGGCGCATGCAGATTGACTGTAGGCGGAGAAACAAAATTTGCATGTGTAGACGGTCCTGACTTTGACGCACATAAAATTGACTTTGATGAAGTTATTAATAGAACCAAAATTTATAAAGATCAGGAAAGAAAACGCGACGAAAATTGCAACTTGTTAAAACAATCAGTCAACAAATAGGAGAAAATTATGGCTAAAGACATTCCATATTGTCCTCTGATGAGCGCAGGATCAGATATTGATAAAGTATGCACGCTTGAAAGCTGTGCATGGTTTGTTCCGAGTGTAAGAAAGTGCTCAATGTATATGCTTGCTTATAATGCTTTACTTGAAACTACAGCCAGACAAAAAGCTTCTAAAATGCACAGATAAGGTTATAAATGAAAATAATTGTCTGCATAAAACAGGTTCCGGACACAGACGACATCAAGTGGACGGAAAATAATACCATACAGCGTGAAGGGGTTGAAAGTATTATTAACCCCTATGATGTTTATGCAATTGAAGAAGCTTTGAAATTAAAAAAAATAGTCCCGAATGTTGAAATTACTGTTTTGACAATGGGACCTTTACAAGCTGAAACAATGCTACGTCAGGCAATAGCTCTAGGATGTGACAAAGGCGTATTAATTTCGGATAAAAAATTTGCAGGTGCAGATACATATGCGACAGGCAAAACTATAGCTTCCGCAATTAAAACAAAGCTGTCTGATTTTGATTTAATTCTTTGCGGGCAGTTTGCAATAGACGGAGATACTGCACAAACAGGTCCGAGTGTTGCAAGCCAGCTTGGAATTCCCCAAATTACATTCGTAAAGGAATTAAAAGAATGTGATAATGGCAGTATTTGCGCAGTCAGAGAAATTGAAGAAGGACTTGAAACAGTAAAAGTTGAACTGCCGGCACTTATTTGTGTTTTAAAAGGTATGTATGAAACAACCAGACCCAAAATTGCCGGTTTCATTAAAGCAAAAAATGCGGAAATATCAATTTATTCTATGGAAGATATCGGCTTAACTCCTGAAGATACCGGCATCAAAGGTTCACCGACATTTGTAAGCAAAGCCTTCCGTCCAGAACACAACAGAGGTGAATGCGAAATTTGTACGGATTGTTCATCGCTTGCAGAAAAAATAAAAGAATTTGGAGGGATTTCCAATGAGTAATATAATGTTATATGCAGAAGTTACAAAAGGAAATTATCTCCATACCGTTCTTTTTGAACTGGCTTACAAAGCACAGCAACTGTCAGAAAAACTTGATAATGCAGATATATCTGCACTTTTGATATGTAAAACCGGATTGGCGGAAGAATTTAAGGAAGCTTTTATTAATTCGGGATTTGATTTTGTATATATTGCAGAAGATGACAGACTTGCAAATTACTCAACCGAATTGTATTCAAAAATAGCAGTTGATGTTATAAATGAAATAAAACCTGAAATTGTACTTATCGGCGCTACAACTCAAGGGCGTGATTTAGCCCCGCGGATTTCATCGTCGCTCCATACAGGCTTAACCGCAGATTGTACAGGGCTTGATATAAATGAAAAAGGACAGCTTGCTGCAACACGCCCTACCTTTGGCGGAAAGCTTATGGCAACAATCTTATGCAAAACAATGCCGCAGATGGCAACTGTACGACCGAAAGTTTTTAAGCCGGCTCCCGAAAATATTGTCAAAGACACAAAATTTATTTATATCAAACCTGATATAGATAATATTGAAACTAAAGTTAAATTTGTAGAATTCGTAAAAGGTCTAAATACCGCAATAAATGAACTTGACAGTGCAGAAATTATTGTTGCCGGCGGCAAAGGGATGAAAAATGAAGCGGGATTTGAATTACTGAAAAACTTTGCAGAAAGCATCGGAGCTTGTGTTGCCGCAAGCCGCGGTGCAGTTGAGATGGGGCTTGCGCCTGCAGATATTCAAATCGGGCAGACAGGAAAAACCGTTACCCCAAAACTTTATATAGCTTGCGGGATTTCAGGAGCTATTCAACACATAGTAGGGATGCAGGACAGCGATAAAATTATTGCAATAAATACTGATGAAAAAGCCCCGATATTTGATATATGCGACTGCGGATATATCGGAGATGTATTTGAAATTTTACCAAAACTTCGAAATGTTTTTAAATCCGAATAACAATAAATTCTTTTTGTGCTAAAATAAATTAGTAAAGAGCTTTATGAAAGGATAAGGGATATGAATAAGGTTGTAGTAGGCGCGCAGTGGGGCGACGAAGGGAAAGCAAAGATTACTGATTTACTTGCACAGGATGCTGACTTAATAATAAGATATCAGGGCGGATGCAACGCAGGACACACTGTAGTTGCACATAACAAAACTTTTAAATTCCACTTGATTCCATCCGGCATTCTTTATAAAGGGAAAAAATGCTTTATCGGTGCAGGGACTGTGATTCTGCCTGAATATTTTGAACAGGAAATTCAGGGACTTATTAAAGAAGGAATTGATGTTTCAAATCTTAAAATCAATCCGCTTGCATCTATTACAATGCCTTATCATACAGAAGTTGACGGGTATTCTGAAAGTACGGCAGGCAAAGGAAAAATCGGAACAACTAAAAAAGGAATTGGCCCCACATACACTGATAAAATGGCCAGAATAGGACTTAAAGTTCAGGATTTGTATTCTCCTGAAGCATTAAACGAAAAACTGGACATTATACTGCCTTTAAAAAACAAAACTCTTGAAAAAGTCTACGGACTTGAGCCTTATACAAAAGACTGTATTCTCGCGCTTTGTGAAAAATATGCCCAAATTTTCAAACCTTATGTATGTTTTGACTGGCAAAAAGAACTTGAAGATGCAAAACGCGAGAAAAAAGCAATTCTTTTTGAAGGCGCACAGGGTGTAATGCTTGATATAGATTACGGTACATATCCATTCGTAACCTCATCAAATCCGATAGGCGGAGGGGCTGCAACAGGTTCCGGCTACGGTCCTACTATGATTGATGAAGTAATCGGTGTTGCAAAAGCTTATGTAACCCGTGTCGGCGAAGGACCTTTTGTTACCGAATTGAAAGACGAAATAGGAAATAATATTCGTGAAATCGGACATGAATACGGTGTTACGACTGGCAGACCCAGACGCTGCGGCTGGTTTGATGCGGTTACTATGAAATACGCTGTTTTAGTCGGCGGATTAACATCTATTGCTTTGACAAAAATTGATGTATTTGACACATTTGATGAAATTAAACTCTGTACAGCATACAAAGATACACGTGACGGAAAAATTTACACAAATTATCCAACAAATGTGTTTATACATAAATATCTGGAACCGGTGTACGAAACTCACAAAGGCTGGGGGCAAGATATTTCAGGTATAAGAGAATATGACAAATTACCCGAAAATTGCAAAAAATATCTAAAACGGCTTGAAGAACTTCTTGAAGTTCCTATTTCAATCGTAAGCGTAGGACCTGACAGAGAACAGACTATTTTCAGATAATAAAAAGGCAATTTTTTATTTTTTCATGTTTTTATATTAATGTGGTTAGAATAAATTCTATTAATAGTGTAAATAATTATCAATACAGCAATAAGCAGGTTTTCAAGGGAAACGAAACAGTTCAAACAAATCCGCAAATTGAACAGTTATCAAATATACAGCCTGATTTTGCGGTAAAAACTCCTATTGCATACACAAAAACAGGCGAGATGAATTTCCCTTATGACACAAAAGCCTACTGCTACAAACTTGCAAACGGTCAAAGAGTAATTGTTGTTCCACAGGAGGGTGAAACCGTTTTAAGAACATACGTTAATACAGGTTCAATGAATGAACCTGACAAATTACGCGGTATAAGCCATTACATTGAACATAATCTTTTTAACGGTTCCCAAGGCTTGGAACAGGGCGATTTTTTCAAACAGGTCGATAAAATGGGAGCATCTACAAATGCTTCAACGGGCTTTGCAGAAACCAATTATTATATAAGTTCTAACCTTTTAAATGACGGGGATCTGGAAAATAAAATAAAAATTCATGCGTCAATGCTGGAAACTCCATTGTTCGCCGCAGACAAACTTGAAAAAGAAAAGGAAATAGTAAATTCCGAAATAAATATGATAACATCAGACCCTGAAAATCTGGCTGTTAATAAAATGCTGAAAAATTTATACGGAATTAAAACCGCATCAACAGACATGATTGGCGGCACAACAGATAATATAACAAATTTAACCCGTGAAGATGTTGTAAATTATTACAATAACAACTATTATCCGGCAAATATGGTTACCGTTATAACCGGAGATGTAAAACCTGAAGAAACAATAAAATTGATTTCCAAATACTTTACATCTAAAAAACAACCATCAGGACAAAGAAATTTTGAAAAACTTACTCCTGTTCAGAAAACAGTAAGAGAGGATTTTATATCAGACAAAGCAACAGCAGCACATATTGCTGTAGGTTTTAACGGTTCAACTCCGCTAAATATTAAAGACATGATTTTTAACGAAGCTGCAATGGAGCTACTGTCCGGCGGATCAACCTCGCGGATTGATAAAAAACTAAAATTATATAATGCTTCTCTTTACACCGAAGAAGAAAAAATTATTACAAATCCTAAAGACGGTAGAGCTTTGATGTTTATCGCAGAATCATCTGACGAAAACTCTGAAAAAGTGTTAAAATTAATATTCAATGAGATTGCCAATATAACCAATAATCCGCCTACAGATGATGAAATGCAGATTATAAAAAAGAGAATGCTTAATAATTTCTCTGCCATTTTTGAACATTCTTTCAGAACAAATAATGCTATCGGAACAGCCCTTTTAGAAAACAATGAAGCCTATCTGAATAATTATCAGGAAATTATTAAGTCAATGACAGCTGACGATATTGTTAATGCAGCAAAAAAATATCTTGATATAAATAAAGCTTCTGTAACAGTTGTTCACCCGTCATCTGCCAATGCAGAAAGCATAAATAAAAACTACAATGACGCAAAAAGTATATCTTTTACCGGAAGAAAAGAAGCAATTGATTTAAGCAACGTAAAAGAATACAATATGCCAAATAATAACTTCAAAATTGTAACCAACAACTGCAGAACCGACAACTGCTATGTCAAAATGCAATTTTCAACAGAAGGATACAATACAGATAAATTAGCAGCAGTTCTTGTATTGGATGAACTTTTAAATGAGGGGACTTTAAATAAAAATCAGGAAGAATTCTATAAAGATCTTCAAAAATCAGGCATAAATGCAAATTTTGAAAGTAATAACAAATCAGTAACAGTTTATTCTAAATTCGCGTCAGAAGATATGGGCAAAGCACTTAAATCCATAAAGGAATTGTTGGATAACCCGAGATTTACACAAGAAACTTTTAACGAAGTAAAATCTCGAATTATTGATAATATCTCTATTTCTGAAAAGTCAGCATTTGATAAACTTGATACGGAAATTTATAAAAATCTTCCTCAAGGTAAATCAAAATCAGAGCTTTTAAAAGAATTGGACAGCTTAACTCTTGATGATGTAAAAAGATTGTATAACTCTATTATGACAAATTCAAAAGCCTCAATCGCAGTTACTGCACCTTTTAGCAAAAAGCCTGAACTAAATGATAATCTGTTCAAGAACATAGCCGCTTATAAAAAATTCAATGTATATAACCCGGAAGAACTTCTTGACAAATACATTCCAAATACCCAAACACAAGTATTAACGGACATAGACAATAAAAATCAGGCAGAAATCATTGAAGCTTTTAAATTCAGAAGAGGAAATAATCTGAAAGATGATATCTGTCTTGAACTTTTAAATACAATACTCGGCGGCAACGCATCTTCCAGACTGTTTAATGACCTGCGCGAACAGCAAAAACTGGCATATCATGTCCGTTCTAACTTTAAAATTACAGATAACATAGGACTTTTCTATCTAAAAATCGGGACTACCACCGAAAATAAAGATACAAACGAAGTAAGCTATGACAATGTTCAAAAATCAATTGACGGATTTAACAAGCATATCAACAAAATTAAAACCGAAAAAGTAACAGAAGAAGAATTGAATAACGCGAAATTAAATCTAAAAAATTCTATTTTAAATATGAATAACACACATGGTTCACAAACTGACGGGTTGCTATGCAGCCTTAATACGCCTTACGGACTTTCAAGGGATAATCTGGCATTAAAAATGATTGACAGCATTACCGCTGATGATATTTATAACACAGCAAATTACGTTTTTTCAAGCAAACCGATTTACTCAATAGTTGCAACCGAAAATACTCTAAAAGCAAACGAGGATTATTTAAAATCACTTAAAGCTTAATCTATACATCTTTATAAGCTAAAGCAGCATATATTATTGCGCTTATACCGACAAGAGAATAAACTATTCTTGTCAATAATGTCATATCTCCAAAAATCATAGCAACAAGATCAATATTAAATATACCGACAAGTCCCCAGTTTAAAGCTCCAATAATAACTAAAATAAATGTAATTAATTTTAAAATATGCATAAAGTTTCCTCCTGATATCAGTATTCAATAAGTTAATATTTTAGCAATCCGCCGACTGTACAACAAAAGAGTCCGCCATTCTGGCGGACTCTTTTGTTTAAAAATTATTCTTCAAAAGATTATAATTTTGAAGCAACCATCAATGTAGTTTCAGCCAATCTTGTAGAATAACCCATTTCGTTATCGTACCAAGAAATGATTTTAACCTGATTGCCGCCCATTACACGAGTTAATAAAGCGTCAACAGTTGATGATTGAGATGTTCCGATGTAGTCAGAAGATACAAGCGGTTCTTCAGTATAGCAAAGAACGTGCCCGTCAGCACCTGCTTTTAATGCGGCATTAACTTCTTCAACAGTAACATCTTTAGAAAGTTCAAATACAACGTCAACTAATGATACGTCAGGAGTAGGAACTCTCATTGCAAAACCGTCCAATTTACCTTTCAATTGAGGTAATACAAGAGCAACAGCTTTAGCTGCACCTGTTTTTGTAGGAACAATGTTCAAAGCACCTGCTCTAGCTCTTCTAGGATCTTTGTGACCTGCGTCTAAGATTCTCTGGTCGCCTGTGTAAGAGTGAACAGTTGTCATCAAACCTTTTACAATACCGAATTTTTCATCGATAACTTTAGCAACAGGAGCCAAGCAGTTAGTTGTGCAAGATGCCATAGAAATTACATTGTGTTTTGCAGGATCGTATTCTTTATCGTTTACGCCTAAAACAATTGTAATATCTTCATTTGTTGCAGGAGCTGAAATAATAACTTTTTTAGCACCTGCTGTAATGTGAGCTTTTGCTTTTTCTGCATCAGTGAAGAAACCTGTTGATTCAACAACAACTTCTACGCCTAAATCTTTCCAAGGTAATTGAGCCGGATCTTTTTCTGCGAAGAATTTGATTTTTTTACCGTTTACGATAATACCTTCTTCATAAGCTTCAACAGTACCGTCGAATTTACCCATAACTGAATCGTGTTTGAATAACAAAGCTGCTTCAGCAGGTTTCAAACCGGGGTCATTAATTGCTACATAATTAATTTTGTCAAAAATACCTTCTCTGATAGCGGCACGTAAAGTATTACGACCGATTCTACCAAAACCGTTAATTGCTACATTTACCATAAGTGTTTCCTTTCTTTTATAAAAACTCTCACATGGCATTTATATCATTAACAAAAAAACTAATCAAGTAGGCAGAGCCGTTTAAAATATTAAGAAATAGTTAATTTATCATTGAAAAAATTTTTTCCGCAAGATATTATTTTATTATGCTGGTAAGTAAAATTAACATTACAAACACAAAATATCCTGTATTTGAAAATGTAAACCAAGAAAAAAAAGAAACATTCCTTGAAAAATTTCATTCTTGTGCAAAAAATTCTGCTGATATGACAGACACAATTTTAGTTCCGAGAACAATTTTTAAAGGTTACCTCGGCATTATGCTAGGTACAACACTCGTAACACTTGGCGGTCTTTTTAACAAACATATTAAGACAAAAACAGCTCTTATGACGACCGGACTTATTGCATCGCTTTATGGAACTTACGCTTTTGTAAGACCGTTCGTTATTAAAGATGTACCGGGTGTTGCAAACAATAAATAGACTACCAAGGGTAATCATATTTAATCTGCCAACCGTCTGTAATTATCTTAGTTGAGCAGCTTTCTCCTTTTGTTTTACAATTGTTTTCGGCAAAAGCAAGACTATCATAACTCCATGAGCGAACTACATTGCTGTTAAAATCTATTAAAAATATAAATACATCTTTCCCTAATCTGTTAGGTCTTTTAGTTCCATTTATATCAACATATACTTTTTGCATTGAATTGTATGTGAGTATTGAAGTAGTGTTTCCATTTTCATCAGTTACATCTTTCCAATCTATAAAAATTATAAGGTAACTTATTCCGTCAGGGGTTGTTAAATATACGCGTCCCTCACCAAAACTTGTATAAACTCCTGTAGAAACAACAGAATTATCAACATATTTATACGGCGTTACATTCCCATACGGATAAATTCTGTCTTGAGATACAACTGCACCATTAAAATAAGGAAGCCAGTAAGTTTGAAAAAATTGTTCAACATCTGCTCCATTTACTGTTTCCCCTGCAACAAAATTAACAGGTCCATTGTCAGCAAAAGACTTTGTCACCACTTGCCCTAAAACAGAATATGCTTTTTTTAATTTTGTAATAGTTTGCGATTTGTCATAACTTTGAATAATAGAGGGAATAATTATTGCGGCTACAACACCGATTATGCCGAGAGTGATCAGAACCTCAGCCAAGGTAAACGCAAATCTACGTTGCTTGTACGGCAGGGCTACTTGCGTAGCCCCCTCTCCCGAGAGAGGGGAAATTTTTACGATACTAGCTTCGCTTCTTTGCCTCTTGGCATCTTTGCTTCCGGCGGAGCTTACAGTGCCCCCCCCCCGAATTCAAATTTATTAATAATCCTTTCCATTAATAGATCCTCTCTTTACTGCAACATGTTTATTATAACAGTTAATGAAAAAAATAGCAACACAAAGAGATTATTTGGTAGGGGAAATACAGGCGCTTATAGCATCTATAAGACGCTTGACAGGTACAATTTCTATCCTTTTATCTTCAATTCTGTTTGCGTAAGGAATTATTGCCTTTTTAAATCCGGTCATTACTGCTTCATTCAAACGTTTTTCAATATTATTAACAGGATGAATTTCTCCTGATAAACCAATTTCACCTATTATAACCGTTTGCGGATCTACAACAACATCGCGTGCACACGTTGCGACAGCAAGAGCAATCCCTAAATCAGCAGACGGCTCCGACACATCAATTCCTCCCATTACATTTACATAAACATCCTGTTTTGAAAGATTCAACCCTACACGTTTTTCAAGAACCGCAAGAATTTGTAAAACCCTGCTTGTATCCACACCATTTGTAACACGTCGTGGTGTAGGATAGGGAGTTGTACCAACCAGTGCCTGAATTTCTACTAAAAGCGGACGTGTTCCTTCATTGGTTACAACAATTGCACTGCCCGGAACAGACACTTGAGAACGCTCATTCAAAAAAAGTTCATTTGGATTTGTAACACATTTAAGCCCGTCAGAATTCATTTCGAAAATTCCAACCTCAGACGTGTTTCCAAAACGGTTTTTCATAGCACGAAGCATTCTGTAAGATTTATACTTATCACCCTCAAAATAAATTACAGTATCAACCATATGCTCTAAGACCTTAGGTCCTGCGATGTTACCGTCTTTAGTAACATGTCCGATTACTACAATCGTTATATTTTTTGATTTAGCTATATGCATTAAAAGGTTAGTACATTCTCTTATTTGAGAAACGCTTCCGGCAGAACTTGCAACATTCTGGGAATAAATTGCCTGAATACTGTCTATAACAACAACATCAGGAACAATTTGTTCAATCTGATTTTTAATATTTTCCATTAATGTCTGCGGATAGACGTAAAGATTGTCTGAATTAATTGACAGCCTTTCTGCACGCAATTTCAACTGACTTGCACTTTCTTCCGCAGAAACATATAAGACTTTTTTGTTACTTTTACAAAGTTCACCGCTTGTTTGCAAAAGTATAGTTGATTTACCTATGCCCGGATCACCTGCAATTAAAACAAGAGAACCCTGCACCAGTCCCCCGCCTAAAATTCTGTCAAACTCTGAAATATTTGTTGAAACTCTGACTTCTTCGCCGATATGAATGTCTTTTAAAAGTTCTGGTTTTTCTTTATTTATAAATTCGGCTGCAGGTTGTTGTTGAGTTTTTAGCGCGAATTGCACTTCTTCTGTCAAAGTTCCCCATGCGCCGCATTCAGGACATTTCCCTAAATAACCGGCTGTTTCATAGCCGCATTCCGTACAAACCCATTTTGATTTAACTTTTGCCATAAATTGATTATACAACAAAAATAATATTATATTTGCAACATAAGGAATATACGCTAACAGAGGATAGGAAGGCAGGAGGGCAGGCTATTTTCGGTGCGCTTTGTGCACGAAAAAAATTATTCCCTCTCCACTTGTGGGAGAGGGGCAGGGTGAGGGGTAATAATAATTACTACTTAACGAAACAACAACAAAACGAGTGTTGTTTGAGCGGTAATGAGATTGCGGATCTAGTCCGCAATGACGTAAATTTAGCGAGTTCACTCGTTTCAGGTTGAGTTTAGCAGTAATTAAGCAATCGCGCGTTTTTCTTTCTTTGCTTAATTTCTTTCTTTTTGCGTCGCTCAAAAAGAAAGAAATTAAGTGCGGGGTGTGGGGATGCATAATCCCCATTTGATAACATATCTTATGTTATTTCCTACCTGTTTTGTTTACTAATGAAACATCATTAACCCTCAATGCAAAATATGGCATATCTTTATCAGATTCCTGAAGGAATAAAACAAATGTGTCATCAAAGTAGAATTTGCGTGGTTTAATTTTCTTAACAGGAATAGGCATTGACATTGTTGTCGCAATTGCAGCTTCCGATTTTAATTTTACTCCTTCGTTATTCATTTTGAATTCAACGGTTTCCAATGCTTTGTCAATAGTTATATCTGTATCTTTTATAGGATGGTTGCACAATTCATCAAACGATTTTTCACTGTAAAGGTTTATATCAGGGACTTTAAGTTCATCTTTTGCTAAAAATTCTCTTGAACCCTGATATTTTGCTTTTTTCATATACATATCGGCATACAGTCTTTCAAAGTTTTTATCATCATCTGTTCTGTAGAGATACAGCATATCTTTACCTTGCGTTGTTATGGAAACCGCAAAATCTTTTGATGAATTATAAAACATAACATGAACCATTTTATCCAGAATCTTGTCACTATTTTCGTCTATTCCAAAATAGTCAACTTTTTTAAATGAATGCGCGAATCTTGCAGGTTTTAATTTATCAAATGCTGTCAGGAATTTAAAATCTTTTTTCAACATTGCGTAAATGAAAAATTTACCCTTAGCAGGTGTCCAATCAAACGAATTCAGAATATCACTTGTTTCACCAAATTTTTCTTTTAGTGCATTTTCAATTTCAGCTTTCAGCTCGGGAGAAGTTGCTCCAAAAGTTTTATAATAAGAATCATCCGATAGCTGATCTGCTTTAAATGACTGTTTATTCAATTCTTTTGCCAGAGGAGATTTATAATCCTCAAATTTTACTGGACCTTTAACAATCCCGTCCATCAAATCGTTCCAAACTAGCTGGAACGTTCCGACCCACAATCTATTTTGCTGTATCGATTTAGAATTAAACAAAGGCAAAATATCAAGCGTTTCAGATGTTTTAGCAAACGCGCATCCGCCGGCTAACACAAGTATAGTTAATAATGCTAATAGTTTTTTCATATTCTCTCCTTTTAATTATCTTTTATATTTAAAAACTTAAAAAAACCTTTCAAAAATCCTTTTGTATTTTTCTCATGAGGGATATTAGCACACTCATAATATTTTTCATAATTTTGAATGATATTTTCCGGTAAATCTTCTCCCCGTTCGAGTTGATTTGATAAAAATTCCAGATAATCGTTCTGTTCTTCTCTGTATAAATTATCACGATTTCTTAAATCTTCATCAGCCTCGTAGTGCACAAGAGCATGGTAAGCCGCATGAATACTCTTATCTTCGGTATCACGCGGGAACTTCAAAATAGCTTCTCTTACACACATACGAGAAATTAAAACCTGTCTTATCAGGTCTGCAACCAGAACTCTGTCTTCAAAAACACCCATATTTATACCAGAATGCTGTCAAGTTCATTTTCAACAAATTTAATCAATTGAACGTAATCTCCGCTGAAATACTGTTCTGCTACAGTTTTAACAGCTTCTGCAGCCATTTCTTTTCGGCTCATTGTAGCTTTATAAAAGAATTTTTTACCAACTTTGTATCGAACAAGAATTGACTTCATTGTCAATCTGTCCATAACAGTCTTTATTGTTGTATAAGCTCTTTCGACGCCGTTAGCTGATAAGTAATCTACTATATCTTGAATAGAAATATCCATGTCCTCATCATTTTCAGTTAAATGCCAGACCGAGTTTAAAATATCTATTTCAAGTTTACCGCACACCATATATTCCTCTGCTTTCTTTACTTTTACTTATTACTAACATTGTAACATAGAAAAATTTTATTTCAACTCATTGATAACAAAAACGTTACAATTACTGGATATTTAACAAATCTTCCTCTTTCTTAAAATTTGTTTTTCTTTTTCTTAATCTTAAATTTTTCTTTTTAGTCCTATCTGAAACTTTTCTATATGCATTATCAACAGAAATCTTTGTTAAAGCTGTACCTGTCCGCCTGTCGTAGAAGGTAAGCCAGAATTTTCTGTCAATATTATCAACAGAAAAAGAAACATTGCCAACAAACTTGTCACCGGGTTTTATCTGCTTAAACATTAACTTTGTATCGCCGAAAATTGACGGACGAAACACCGCATTATAATCATTTACCAGCCCCATATCCAGACCGGAAAAAGTTTTGTCTGACATATTTGAAATCATAACAGTCAAAGTAATTGTATTAACTTCCCCGAATGGATCTTTTTCATGTCTTATATCGCTTATATGAATATCAAGTCCGGGATAAAACATTTCGTGCTGCATAAGAGCTGTTTCTTTATAAACAGGAAGCGGTACAGAAGTATTAATTTTTACTCTTATTTGATCTCCGGGAGCTATTAAAACATCATTTCCCTTTCTAAGTAAAGCGACTCCAAGCCCTATTGCACCCCCTACAGCAGCACCGCCTGCAAGGGTATAACCTTGTGATGCAATTGCAGCTTCAAGTCCAAGCCAGTTAAGTGCCAAAAAACCGCCGACAGCACCGCCTGCAAGGGTATAACCTACATCTTGAGCAACAATCTTTGAAGCTTCTGCAACCGGATGTAATTTTGTTGACATTTTCCCCTCTATTGGAATTTCACGCCCATCCGGAGTAACAAGATAGTCAAAATCCAAAGCTATCCACCCCTGTCGTCCCAATCTTTTAGGGTCTTCTGTCTGCGTAATAATACCATGAGCTATAGTGCCTTTCGGAATAATAACACCTTTGTCGCCTTTAACCTCATCTGTTACTTCCGCAAAAAATTCATCGCCTTCAATGTTGATATTACTATCAAGCACCTGTGACACAGTCATATTTATAATATCTTTTCTTTCTAAATGTTCAACCTCACCCGTAAAAAGTTCTTTTTGAAGCTGCTGCTCATATGTATCAGTCTTTTCAGCATGACCTTCCAAAACTTCCGCATAAGCTGTTGCGTTAGAGAAAATAAAAGCTGTTAAAATTATTGAAGCGATAATTTTTTTCATAACACAATTATACACCAGTTACAGAACAAATTCAAAAAATGTAAAAAATTTTTTGAATCAATGTTTTATTTTCTAAAAATATGGGTATATTAATTTTGTACATAGAAAGAAAGGGAACTGAAATGCGCTGGTACGACATTGAACCTGATGTTTGTATGGCTATTAGTATAATTGAGTGTGCTGCGCCGGATGCTCAATTAGAGTATGCGAACTTTATTATTAGCCGAATAAAAGAAAAAGATATTGATATGGCATACATACAAAATGCCGCAAAAACGAATCTTGAAAATAGACATACAAGATGGTATGACAGCAATGAAATCATTTCAAGAGCATTTTCCTATTTGAAAGAAACCTCAAAGGATATTCAAAAGGAAGTATCACTATCTGTTCTTGCTTACAAGAATGAAAAAGAAGCTGTTGCCTGACATATTGACATATTTTGAAAAAATTTGTATTATGAATGTATGAAAAAACGCTGGTATGATATTGACCCTGTTGTCAGCAGAGCTGTTGCAAAATTGGAAAAGGCTGAAGAATACATTCAGGTTCGTTGTGCTGACTTTATTATTGACAGACTAAAAGATATTGATTTCAATATTGAAATGTCGCTTGATGATCAGTATAACTATATTATGCGCAGATGGTACGATAAAAATATTAAAGTTTCTCATGCTATGGAATATCTTAAAAATGCTCCTGTTGACGTAAGAAAAGAACTTGCTCTGGAAATCATTGATTTTATTAAAGAATATACCGATTACGCTAAAAAGTCTAAATAATGTTTTTATGTATACACGCATTTATCAGTATAAAGATTTCTTCTGCAATTCTTTGCATTCCATACTCACCAGGGTGCATTCCCAGAGCTTCATTTTCAAATTTTTTGTTATAATCTGCTCTTGTTTTTTTATCATACATAAATAAGTTTGAAATATCTACATAAAAAGAATTTGTCGCAAGAGCTGCATTTTCATTCAATTTATTTTTGTTAGTTTTCCCCCAATAAGGCGATGTTACAATTTTTAAATCCGCACCGTCAAAATAATTAACCAGTCTAATAAAACGTTCAAGATAAAGAGCATCATCATCACTCTTATAATTTTCACCCAGCTGAAATATAATTATACTCGGGTTATACTCTTTTAACGGGCGTAACACATCATAATCATAATTTTTATAATGTCTTTCAAAATTAGCAAGATTATAAACTTTAGCAGTTACTAAACGATTATTCAGTTTTTTTGATATTTTACGTATTAGAACATTTACATAATCATCTTTTATATTATCAACAATAACACCGCTTGAAATAGAATTGCCGATTACCAAAATCTTTAATTCGCTATCAGCTGCCCCCCCCCCGACGCTGTAATCTGATATATAATTTAAGCTGCTGTCAAATTCATTATCCACAATTTTTTGAGCTTTAGAAGAACTTTTAAGATGAGGTTTTATACAAAAATATCCGCATAAAAAACTAACAGCTATTATTAAAAAAATTAATATGTAATATTGTTCTTTCATTTATATTAGTATAAATAAAACAAGCAAAAAAAAATACTACCCTAATAGGTATACTTTTCTTAATATTTAGACATGACTTTTAAAATATAGTTTAATAAAAATATGAGTGATGAAATAAACAAGAAAGTCATTGATATTTTTTCAAAGCATAATAGTGAGTTTTCTACTGAAATTAAAGAGAAAGTAAAATATTATGCAGGTTTCAACTATGTCAGGATTGATAAAGACCATAACGGAAACAAATTTAATCCTGAACATCTTAAAAAATATGCCGAAAAATGTCATTACATTGTTCGTGTTATGCGTGAATATAAAGGTGATACCGTCCTTTATAACTACAATGTTCCAAATTCAGAACTTTTCAGATTTATGAAGTCTTTTGAAGAAAATACACTTGATGGCACAATCATAGAAATTGATAAATATTTCCCCGGGGATTTAGCTTAAATGGATTGTTTTTTCAGGAAATATCACGAATCCTTAAATAAATGCAGTAAACCGTATCAGTATGTCGGCGGGGAATTTTTGTCTTATAACAAAAATTTTGATGACGCTGAAATGCGTTTTGCTTTTGCATTTCCCGATAAATACGAAATAGGGATAAGCAATCTTGGTGTCAGAATTCTATATGATTTAATAAACAGACAGCAAGGTTGTATGTGTGACAGAGTATATGCACCCGAGCCTGATTTTCAGCCTTCAATTCTATACGGTTTGGAAAGTAAGCGTCCGATAAAAGATTTTGATGCCGTGGGATTTTCTCTGCAATATGAACTTGCATATCCGACCGTTTTAAAAATGCTTGAAATGTCAGGTATTCCATACCGTAACGATATGAGAAGCGATAACGACCCTATTATAATTGCAGGCGGTCCCTGTGCATTTAACCCGCTTCCTCTTGCAGATTTTATAGACGTCTTTATGATAGGCGACGGCGAAGACAGTATTATTGAAGTATGTGAAATTTTAAAAAAAACAAAAGGGCTGCCAAGAAAAGAAAGAATAAAAGCATTGTGCGGCTATGATGAGAAAGTTCAGAGGGCAAGAAAGCCTGAAGGCAAGCTAATTTCAAATCAAAAAAGCCTGTCCTCCTGTCCTCCTGACATCCTGCCCTCTGCCTGCGGTCGTTGGTCGGCACTAACAGGCGGAACAGTAACTAAACGTATTGCACAATTAAAATATGACACCGCTTTAAAATCTTATCCCATCCCTTTTTCAACATCCGTTCAAGACAGGGCTGTTGTAGAAATTCGCAGAGGCTGCGGAAGAATGTGCCGCTTCTGCCAGCCGGGTCATGTTACACTTCCAATCAGGGAAAGAGAAGCTGAAGATATTATAAAAATTACAAAAGAACTTGTGAAAAATACAGGCTATGATGAATATTCTCTTTTGTCGCTTTCGTCTAACGATTACAAAAATATCAACGAAGTAATTAAAGAACTTGCAGTTGATTTTAATGACAAAAAGATATCAGTTTCACTTCCAAGCCAGAGAATTGACGGATTTAATCTTGAGCTTGCAAATCTTGTACAAAGTGTCAGAAAATCCACAATGACACTTGCTCCGGAAGCAGGCAGCCAGCGTTTGAGAAATGTTATAAAGAAAAATATAACAGAAGAACAAATTTTAAATGCTGTTCTGACTCTATACGAAAACGGATGGTCAAAATTAAAGTTTTATTTTATATGCGGTCTGCCCACAGAAACCCTTGAAGATATGGATGAAATGGCACAGCTTTTAAGTAATATAAAATACCGCTGCAAACAGATAAAACGAGAAAAAGGGCTTAACCACGGGCTTGATATAACCTGCACGCTTTCAATATTTGTTCCAAAACCTTTTACACCTTTCCAGTGGTACGCGCAAATGGATTTAGAGAAAGTCAGAGAACACATACATTATCTGAAAGAAAAAACATCACATATCAAAGGTTTAAAAATTAACTACCATGAAGACACCACTTCTCAAATAGAAGCTGTTTTGACAAGAGGTGACAGAGATTTGTGCAGGTATGTAGAGGCTCTTTATAAAAAAGGATGTTATTTAGATGCGTGGGGAGAATATTTTAACAAAGATATCTGGCATGAAACGGCAGAAGAATTAGGAATTAATCTTGCACAACTTGCTCAAAAACAGTATTCTACAGAAGAAAATCTTCCTTGGGATTTTATAAACATAGGCGTTGATAAGGAATGGTTAATCAAAGAATATAATGATTCAAATACAAAGCCAACATGCGAAAAAGGCTGTGTCAACTGTGGCGTCTGTAAAAATTTAAATACACGCAAAATCCTTGCCAAACCTTTTAAAGCTAGCGCAAAAGCCCAAAATATTAAAATAGAGATTAAAGATCCAAAAACCTGTCAAGGGTATGACAGAGAAATTTTCAAATACAGAATTAAACTCACCAAAACGGGAATTTTAAAATATCTGTCACATCTTGACTGGCAGAATACTTTTTTAAAAGCACTTGCAAGAACGGATTTAGATGTCGTTTATTCACTTGGTTATAATCCAATGATGAAAGTTTCAATGGGTATTGCACTGCCCTTATTTGCAGAAAGTAAATCCGAGCTTGTGGATATTGAACTGTTTAATAACCTGACACCTGATGAACTCAAACTAAAGTTGGAAAAAGTTCTGCCAGAACAATCAGAAATTATAAGTATTGTTAAAATAGAAAAAAATGCTCCGGCAATTGATATTACAGCGCAGTGGGCAGAATATAAAATTGATATTTTTAATAAATCACTTTACGATTTTGAAACTTTACGCTATAATACAGACAAAGTTTTGTCTTCTGCGGAAATTTTTATCGAGAAGAAAAACAAAAAAGGTTTAATAAAAAAAACAGACATCAAACCATCCATTAAATCATACAGATTTGAAGATGAGAGCATGTTTATAGTACTCAAAACCGGTCAATGTGCAGTTAATAACAAAGACGGTACTGTAACGGCAGGAATTCCTGCATTAAGAGCAGATGTTTTAATGAATTTAATTGCACCCGATGTTACTTTTAATATTACAAGAACACGGTTTTTTGATGCGGAATTAAAAGAATTATAAGTAAAGGATTTTTTATGGCAAACGACAAACACAACAAAAATTTGCAGCAAAATGCACATTCTGACAAAAAAATTATCATTGCTGAACGCGATAATATTGCTGCAGTTATGGAAAACGGGAAAGTAACCGACTTTTTTATTTCAAGAGGTGACGTAATTTTAGGCGATGTATATCTTTCAACCGTAGACAACATTTTACCGAGTATTGATGCCGCATTTGTAAATGTAGGCACTGATAAAATGGGATTTTTACACGCACAGGATGTCATGGGCAAAGGTTCTTTGAAAGACAAACTTTCCCCTAAACAAAAACTTATTGTTCAGGTTGTAAAAGAACCTACAGGACATAAAGGTCCCAGAGTTACAACTGAAATAAGCCTGCCCGGAAGATTTCTTGTATTGATGCCGAATGAACCCGGAATTAACATCAGTAAAAAAATCGAGAATTCAAAAGAAAGAGCAAGATTAAAGGCTATTGTAAGTTTAATAAAGCCTGTCGGAGTAGGCGTAATCATAAGAACTGAAGCAGAAGGACAAACTGAAGCAGATATTCAGGAGGATTTAGAAATTCTGCTTGAAAAATGGAACAACATCATTACTTCTGCAGAAACAGTAACTCCGCCAAACCTTTTATACAGAGATCAGGACTTATTATACAGAACAATTAGAGAAGCCTGCACCGAAGATGTTAAAGAAATTGTTGTAGATACGGCTTTTGCTCTCCAGAGAGTTCAAAATATTCTGCAAAACTGGCATATGAACAAAAATATTCAGGTAACTTTATACAAAGGAACAGAACCTTTGCTTATCGCTACAGATGTGCATAAAGAAATAAAAGCTGCTCTGAATGTAAAAGTTAATATGCCATCAGGCGGTTATCTGTTTATACAGACAACGGAAGCTCTGACTGTAATTGATGTTAACAGCGGCAAGTTTACAAGCTCATCCACTCAGGATGAAACTATTTTGAAAACAAATATTGAAGCGGTTCATGAAATTGCAAGACAACTCCGTTTAAGAAATATCGGCGGAATGATTATCATAGACTTTATTGATATGCTCTCACGCGCTGATAAGCTTGCAATTATGGAAGAACTGGAAATTGCTCTTGAACCTGATAAAGCGAAACCACAGGTCGGACAATTATCTGATTTAGGGCTTGTAGAACTTACAAGACACAGACAGGGACAGTCTTTATCAGAAATATTTACAAAAAAATGTCCGCACTGTCAGGGAACCGGTTATTTTATGAATGAATTTAACTTCGCTGCGCCGACAGCAGAAGGTGAATACAGAGCTAAAGCAGCGAAAATGAAACTACCTGTAAACAACTTTAAAAAGAACAATAAAAAAGACAAAAATCAAAATCAACAGGTTGTAGAAACGCCTGCTGTTGAAGAAGTTCAAACACCTGTTGAAATAGAAACGGAAAATCCGTCAACAGTTGCAATTCAGGAAACTGAAAAACGAGAAAACAAAAGAAAACGAGGCGGAAGAAAAAATAAATTTGAAAAGAAACAGGAACCGGAAGTTGTTGAACCGACAATAGAAACTGCAGAAACAGTTTTGAAACCGAATGAAGAAATTAAGCCGGTTATGGAAGTTGAAGAAGTCAAAACTGAAGTTCAACAGAATGAAACTCCGACAGAAGAAATAAAAGAAGAAAAACCGAAAAGATCTCGCAGACCAAACCGCGGGACTTCCAAAACAAGAAAAACCAGAACTAAAAAAACTAAAGAGGAAAAAGTTGAAGAATAAATTTTTTCATACATTACTTACTTTTATATTATTAACAGCTAATGCGGGTTTGTGTGAACAAGCCCGCCGTGCTGTTTTAAATTTTCCGATAGAAAAATTCGGACTTGCTATGGGCGGTGTTGTACTTTCGGCATTAGTTATTTTTCTTGGTTTATCAATATATAAAAGGCTTTTAGGTGTTAACAATAATTTAAATGTACACGAAGTCGAAATTTTAAAAACACCGAAATCAACAGAAGAGGCTATTCAAATTTTTATACACAAGAATAAATTGACCTAAAATGAAAAAAAATATTAAATTAAAAGCTTTCGGTGCAATAGATTTATTAATAGGACTTGTTATAATTTCATTCATATTTTTAATAAGCATGAATGCATTTAGAGGCACATCATCCCTAAAAATAAATAATTCATCAGTTAATCAGCAAAGTGTACAGGAACATGTTGACAAAACTGTCAATGAAATAGAAAATATGCGCCGTCAAACAATAGAGTATAATAATCAAATGTTACAAAAAAATTATTGATTGACAAATCATAAAAAAATCGTAAATAATAAATGTATCAAAGGAAATTAAGAGGAGTTTTTATTATGGAAAGAGATAAGAAGCTGACAATTGCCCCCCCCCCAAGCGTGCCGCTTGACACGTCACATTTGAAAAATTGTTATTACAAGCGTGCTACGCACGTAGTTCTGTCTGACAAATTACGACGTCATCCTGAACTTGTGCATCTCATGGCTAATAACCCTCTCCCTCAATCCCTCCCCCGAGGGAGGGAAGTAAAAAAACTCGCTTCACCCTTCACTCTTCACTCTTCACTAAAACACAAAGCAGCATTTACCTTGGCTGAGGGTGCTACGCACGTAGCCCATTCCAACAATACCCGTCGAGCTGCATTCACTCTTGCTGAGGTCTTAATCACCCTTGGCATCATCGGTGTTGTTGCTGCTTTGACGATTCCATCAATTGTAGCAAACTATCAGGAAAAAGTACTTCAAAAACAATTCTTAAAAAGCTATAACACTATTCAAAATGCATATAAGACTTTAGAAAACAATTTGGGCTACACTCCTGAGTGTTATTACCCTAATTACACAGGATCTACAGGTCAGGGTGACAGAACATGCAGAATGGTAAAAGACGAGCTGAAAAAGATTCTTTCTGTTGTGAAAGAATGCAACGGAAATGCAATTTCAGGTGGCTGTGTCCCTCAGTATAAAAGTGCTGAGGAAATATATATAGATAAAAATCCTGATGCAACAGATGATGAAATTGCGAATGCCTCCAATGGATGCCAATGTTTTGCGACAAGTTCAGGATTGGATTCCAATCTTGCCTGGGTGTTAGCCGACGGAACAACTCTAATGTGGTGTTTAAAAGGCAGTTATCCGTTATTTGCCATTGATATTAACGGTAAAAAAGGTCCAAATAAATGGGGTTATGATTTATTCCAATTTGGCATAAGCTCATCAGACGGGAATAATCTGAAAGTTGACCCGAATATTGGTTGCGGACGAAATACGATAGAAAAAGGCGGCAAAACATCAAAAAAAATGCTGTTAGAATGTTACAAGTAATTTGGAATTTTCTATCTGACCCTTTTCATAAATTATATCAATAAGCTCTTTTAATACTTTATTATAAGGGGTATTAATACCGTGTTTCAGCCCGAGCTCTATCACTGTACCTGCAAACATATCAACTTCTGTTTTTCTGCCGGCTTCAACATCCTGAAGCATTGAGGTTTTACCTTCAGGACACATTTTATTCAGGTTTGCAACAGTTTCATCTATCATTACATCTGTATTTTTTACACCTTCAGCTTTTGCAATTTGCACAACCTCTTTTAAAATATTTCTGACAAATTGCATTGCTTTAGGATTTTCCAGAAGTTCGCCGAATGTTAACCCTAAAATTGCGGTTGTCTGATTGGCTGAAACATTCAACATGAATTTCAACCACAAAGAATGAATAATGTCTTCGGGAATTGAATAGTTAATTCCAGCTCTTTCAAAATATTCCCTTACACGTTCAACATTTTTAAAATCAGCTGCATTTTCTGAACCGTAAACAATTGTATTTACATCATCATGTATAATTGATCTGCCTTCTCTTACTGCACTGTGACCGATAAAATAAGAATAAAGCACTTTTTCTCTTCCGTACTTTTCAGCAATCATCCATTCACTTGTCACTCCGTTTAAAAGCGACAGAATAATCGTGTCATCTTTTATAAAATTTTCAATATTATTTATTGCCTCTTTTAACCCGTCAAATTTTGTCGCGATTATAATTAAATCAGCTTTAAAATTTTTCTCATCAGGCAAAACATAATTAAATTTTAACTCTCTGCCGTTAAAAACAGTTGGATTGTCAATATATCTTTGCAATCTTGTTTTATCAATAAGTATTCTTAAAGAACTGCCGTCATATCTTTGAATTTTATCGGCATATATGCTGCCTATTGCCCCAATCCCGCATATTAAAACATTTTTTATTTTATTCATATAAGAATTCTAACACGTCAAGGAAATTATAAAATAACTTTTGTAAAAAATTGTACACATGTGCTGCTTTTTATGCAATTTTACACAATCAAAAATACTTTATAAATATATAGTAGTGTAGAAAATTGTAGTGTGGAATTTCAATGGGACTGGAAATACCAAAGCCATTAATTACAGGTGGTATTAGTGCAAATATTTATGTAAACCGAAACCAGAACAAATACAATACAGGTTTTGGACAAACTCTTGATAATGATACGTTCGAAAGGCAATCAATAGAACGTTATACAACTGAACCTGCAATTAAGCGAATGATAAATGCAAACCCGAAAATTCAAAAAATAGTCAAAAATTTTAACCCGCAAATGCAGCTAAATTTGACAGAACTTAAAGAACTTTTAAATACACACGCTTTTGATACACAAAATATCGCAAAAGGAATTGCAGAAAATCTGCCGTTTTCACTTAAAAACAAAGTAAATTTAAAAGCTATTGACGATGCTGCCTACCTGCATGATATAGGCAAAATTTTAATTCCTAAAAATATACTTAATAAATCAGGGAAACTCAATGATTTAGAAACAGAAATTATGCACACTCATTCCGAACTCGGGTACGAACTTCTTAAAACAACAGATATTGACTCTGTGACATTGAATTTAGTTCGCAACCACCATCAGAATGCGCAAAAAACAGGTTACCCGTGGGTTAGCAATGATTTTAATGCCGATTTGAATCTTCAAATTTTATCCGTTTCTGATAAATACTCTGCCCTGACAGAATCAAGAGTATATAAAGAAGCATTATCCCCTAAACAAGCACTTACTATTATTTATCAAGATGTAAAAGAAGGCAAGCTCCATCCGTTTATTTTCAGAGCGCTTGTAAATTACGTTAATAACACTCCTCTTTCAAAAGTATCATAACAAAAGTTATTGAAAGACAATAAGTCAATAGGGCGTTAAGACGATAAGTCATTACGGTGTGCATTCGCACACGTAAAATAAATAATGCGACGATAACGGAACGAGCAATAATTGCAGGCGAAGCAAATGTCAAAGACGTGTATTGTTTGAGCGGTAAATGAGATTCCGAAACAAGTTCGGAATGACGAATTTTATATAGCGAGTTTACACGCCTGTATGCTGAGCCTTGCAAATTATTAGCGAGTGAATGTGTGTCGCCGGTTTTGAGGCACTTTTGCCGCCAAAAGTGCCCCTGTCTGGAAGACCCGCCGGAGGCAAATAAAGTACGATTAGTTTGTTTTTAGTTGCCGATAACTTTTGTTATGTTATATATTAAAAATTTTTTGTTGTATAATTAAAGTGATGAATTTAGACACAGCCATAGATACATTTTTATCACCCGTAGCCGATAAAATTTCAGGGATTATTTTCAGTTCAGTCACCATTCACGGTGTAAGAATTGAATTTCTTGTTGCACTTTTAATGATTGCAGCTTTCTACTTTACAATCCGCACAAGGTTTATCGGAATATGGGGTTTCAAACACGCAATTAAACTCATAACAAAAAATTACGAACATAAAGAAATACGCCATAAAAAGAAACGAGGAGAAGTTTCATCTTTTCAGGCACTTACTGCAACAATTTCAGCATCAGCAGGGATAGGCAATGTTGCAGGTTCCGCCGCAGCCGTATCTATCGGAGGTCCCGGTGTTATATTCTGGATGATTATGGCAGGTTTTTTCTCTATGGCTTTAAAGTTTGCAGAGGTTTTACTCGGACTAAAATTCAGAAAAGTTAATCCAGACGGAACTATTGCCGGCGGTCCGATGTATTATATTGAAGGGGCATTAAAAAACAATAAATATATAGGGAAATTTGCGCCGCAACTATCTAAAATTTATGCTGTTTGCTGTGTATTTGCAATGATTGGCGGCTGGAATTTATTCCAGATAAATGCAATGACAACACAAATTACCGAAGTTACAGGAGGCGAAACAAGTTTTTTTGCCCAGCAAAGTTGGCTTTTAGGTTTAATAGTTGCAGTTATAACTTATTTTACAATAATCGGCGGTATAAAAGCGATAGGTAAATTTACATCAAAAGTTACGCCTGTTATGTGCACTCTATATGTTCTCACAGCATTTGCCGTTTGTATTTATAACATCGGACATGTCCCTCATACATTCAGTGTAATTTTAAAAGAAGCGTTTCATCCAAAAGCATTAGCCGGCGGATGGATAATGTGTATGCTGTGGGGATTCAGGCGTGCAATGTTTGCAAATGAAGCAGGACTTGGCACAGCACCCATTGCGTTCTCCGCAGTTAAGACTAATAATGCTGTAGCGCAAGCATTTATTGCCATGCTTCAGCCTTTTGTTGATACAGTAATTGTTGGTTCCGCTACGGCTTTTGTCATAGTAGTTTCAGGAGAATATCTTAATACAACAGGGATTGCAGGGATAGAATTAACCTCAAAAGCTTTTGGTACAGTTTGTCCTTTCTTCCCGATTTTATTAACAATTATGGCAAGCTGTTTTGTACTTTCCACAATGCTTTGCGGCTCATACTACGGAATTAAAGCGTGGAATTATTTATTTGGTGATACAAAATTGACAACAAGAGCTTTTCAGGTTATATATTGTATATTCATTGTTATAGGTTCTGCCATGAACTTTAAAAGTATAATTAATCTATCTGATGCATTTACTTTATTCTTGGCTGTGCCAAACTTAATAGCAGTATTCATGTTGTCTGATGTCATCATGAAAGAATTAAAAAGATATTGTAAAAAATACAATGTAGGATTATTTAAAGAGGAGAGATACGAAAATGAAGAAAGATTGTCTGGAGATAGTAAAATCAAAGTGTAACAAATGTATGGCGTGTGCACTTGCAAAAACCCGTAAAAATATAGTTTTTTCTGACGGAAATCCGTCAACTGCAAAAGTTGTATTTATTGGTGAAGCTCCGGGAGAAATGGAGGATGAAACAGGAACACCTTTTGTAGGACGTGCCGGACAACTTTTAAATGAATTTCTCGCAGAAGCAGGAATTTCAAGAAACGAAGATATTTATATTATTAATACTGTAAAATGCAGACCGCCTGAAAACAGAGTACCAACAGAAGACGAACAATCTGCTTGCCGTAAGTTTTTAAATGCACAAATTGATATCATCAATCCGAGAGCAATTGTTTTATGCGGTGCTACTGCATTAAAAACATTTGTTCAACTTGACAAAAAACAGACAATTTCTAAAGTAAGAGGTCAATGGATGACAATAAATGTTGACGGCAAAGATTATAAAGCAATAACAATTTTCCACCCGTCATACCTTTTAAGAAACAGATCAATGGAAGAAGGCTCTCCCAGAAGATTAATGCAAACTGATTTGAAGAACATTAAAGATACAGTTCTTGCAGATGTTGATCACTTTAATGATGACAATAACGTTGAATTTATGGAATCTAAAGAACTTGCTTTAGTTTAGATTGCAAATTTATAACAAGAGATGCCTTAAAATTTAAGGCATCTCTTGTTATTTAGGGTTTTATATTGCAGTTTACACCGGATATTCTGAAAAACAGCCATAATGTCATTCCGAACTTGTTTCGGAATCTCATCGTTATAAGATCCTGAAACAAATTCAGGATGACGATTTTAGTCTTTTTAGCGTAAACTGCGATATAAAGCCCGCTATTTAAATATTGACAAAATCTAAAAAATCATAAATAATAAATGTATTGAAGGAAATTAAGAGGAGTTTTTATTATGGAAAGAATTAAGAAGCTGACAATTGCCCCCC
>CALUPR010000003.1 GCA_944322705.1 Candidatus Gastranaerophilales bacterium | reverse complement strand
AATAAGTCAATTTTTTAAAGGCTTACTTTTTTATTAATATAGAGGTATAATAATTTTATGGATAAGAGAGATTTAACAGTAATCGAAAATAAAACGATTGTCGAAGAAAAACAGGCTGAAAAACCTGTTTCCCGCCAGACAAATCCGATTGCGAAAAAATTTGTCGAATTCCATAAAGAAAATATGTCTAAATTCAGTGTGAAAGATTTATTTAAAAAATGATATCAGGGAACGGAAGGCAGGAAAGCAAGCTAATTACATAGGTTAATTGTTGTGCAAAGCACAGATAATGGCTTGACCTCCTGACATCTGATCTTCTGGTCTTCAATTATGAGAAGACATCAATTATTTCCACAAAGGTGGCGGTATGTATCAGGTGAAAAATCAAATTTATCAGGATATGACAAAAACACAGAAGTCTGCTCTGTGTAATTTTTTGCGCGCGCTTGTCAAAAAATCGCCTGATATGAGCGTTAACGATATTTTAGATAAATTTCTTGAGGATGAAAGATACTACTTTGAAATTAATAACCCGCATTTTGAGTTCCTTGAAAACTATTTAGGTGACGACAAATTTCTTGATGAAACCCTGTTGTACTTAAAAGAGTGCCGCAAATATTACGATTACAAGAAAAAACAGGAGCCTTTAATTCAGGCACAGAAAGAATTTGAAAAGAAAAAACGCGCGTTTTTGCGCGAAGTTAAAATGTCTAAAGAAACTCCGACAAAAAAACAGCTTTATTATTACGACCGTTTATGCAAAAAATATAATATAGAGAAAAAAGAACTGACATCAAAACTGGAAGCCCGCGATGAGATAGACAGGATCTTAAATAGTTATTCCCCCTCATCCGCCTTACAGGCACCTTCTCCCGCTGTTGGTGAGAAGGAAGGAGATTGCTTATGACAACTTTACAAGAGATTTTGAAAGTATTGACAGATAACGGTATTGAACCTAATGAAGCAAATGTTGAAGTTAAACTTTTGCTTGAACATTTTGTAAATTACGGTACAAAAGATATTATTATGGGAAATAAATTAACACCGGAAAAACTTGAAATGGTCAAAGAAAAGGCCATGCTGCGCGCTAAAACCCGTCAGCCGATACAGCATATAACAGGTTTTGCAGACTTTATGGGAGAAAAATTTATTGTAAATCCTTCTGTTTTAATTCCGCGTGATGAAACGGAAATTCTTGTAAGAAAAGCTGTTGATATTATCAATAAAAATAATTTTAAAATGGCTCTTGATGTCGGTACAGGTTCCGGGTGTATTGCATGTATGATTGCAAAACATACTGACTGTCAGATTATCGGGCTTGATATTTCAACGGATGCTTTAAATACGGCACTTGATAATGCTTCAAGGCTAAACCTTTTTAACAAAGCTATTTTTAGAAAATCCGATATTTTTTCAAATGTAAAACCAGGTGAAAGTTTTGATATAATTGTTTCTAACCCCCCTTATATCCCGTCTGATGAAAAAGAAAAAATCCAGACCGAAGTAAAGTTTGACCCTGAAATTGCACTTTTTACAAAAGATGAAAAAGGTTTGGAGTTTTACGAAAAAATTACCACTGAGGCTCCGAGAATTTTGAATAAAGGCGGATATTTGATGTTTGAACTCGGTATAGGGCAATCAAATGATGTTAAATCTCTTATGGAACAAAACGGTTTTGAAAATATTGAAATAATAAAAGATCTTGCAGGTATTGACAGAGTAATAAGCGGAAGATTAGAAGGCAATCGGAAGATAGTAAAGTAAGAAGATAAGTTATTACAGCTGTCATTGCTGACAGGGTAAAGTATAACTGTTTACACCAGATGCAGTCAAAACTGTCATGCTGAACTCGTTTCAGCATCTGTTATATTTGAGACCCTGAAACAAGTTCAGGGTGACGATTTATACGAAATTCAGTGTAAATATGTTATATCTACCGCGAACAGTGCAGCTGCTGCGCATTAGATATGTTAGACAATTCATGTCAGTATTTGTCATGTAATCGTGGGTGTTATACTCTATTCGTCATTGCGGACTTGATCCGCAATCGCATAATTGCGGTGATAATGCGATTCTTCGCTTTGCTCAGAACGACGGGAAAAGTTTATACAAAATCTAATGTATCTACACACGTAGTGTAAAAAAATGCCGGAAACAGTGAGGATTTCCGGCGCATTACTTTAAATTTCGTTTAAAGTAAAGAGGTGATGATTATATGTGATTTTAATTTACATAGGTTAGTTTACATAGTCGTAAGGTTTGCTTCCCGTTGCTTTGTACAAGCTGATTGCATCTGTCATACATTCGACTTTTTGCTGTGCAACGAGTTTTTCTATTGTAAGAAGATTTTCCTGATACTGAATTAAATCAAGTTTGGAGATTGTTCCTTCATCAAATTTGTGTTCGCTGTATTTGTAATCTTCTTTTTCCAGATTGTATTGGTGCTCTGTCTGGAGCATTTTGTCTTTGTCGAGTTTTGCGGCAACAAGAGCATCGTTTACTTCCTGAATAGCTGTCAGGTTTGTTTTGTAATAGTTTTGCAAAATTCTTTCATAAGCAGCTTTTTTCAATCTCAAATTAGCGATTAAAGATCCGCCTTTAAATAACGGTGTCATAAGCCCGCCGGCAAGCCCCAGAAGCATGTTTTTTGTGGTAAACAAGCTTCCTAAATCACCTGCGTTAAAGATTGCACCGCCTAAAATGTTGATAGAAGGCAGAAATTCTTTTTTTGCTACCTTAACGTCAATACCTGCTTTTTCTACCATTAATTCCGCTTTCAGATAATCAGGTCTGTTTGTAATGATTTCCGAAGGAATTTGAGAAGGTACAGCTAGTTGATAATTGATGTCATCAAGCGAATTTCTTGCCAGAGAATTTGCATTCTCGGGGCTTTCGCCGATAAGTACGCTTAACTGATGTAACATTTGCTCTCTGTGTTTCTTTAATTCTATTAAATCGGTCTGACCTTGAACAAGTGATTTGTTTGCTCTGATAGTGTCAGCGGTTGAAGTTAGCCCTTCTTTATTGCTTGCGAGCATCAAATCATATATTTCCTGTCTTATTTTTACAATTTGTTCTTGAAGATCTATCATTTTATCAAGATTAATTATATTGAAATAAGTTGAACCTACAGCAGATGCAACGGAAATATATGCAGCGCGTTCGTCCTGTTTTGAACCTTCGTAAAGTTTTTTTACGGCTTTAGTTTTGTTGTGGTTTTTCAGGAAAATATCGGCTTCATATTGCACAATAATCGGCAATCCGAAATTTATATCAGTGCTTGTGCTGCCCGGCATTTTAAACCACCCCGGACCAAATCCTGCCACGGCAGAGGGAAGTTCGTTTGCAAACTGGGTTTTAACAGTCTGGTAATATTCTTCAACATTCAAAGTTGCCATTTTTAAATCATAGTTATTTGTAACGGCTTTTTGTATATAACTGTTAAGAATATCATCATTAAAATTTCCCCACCAGTTCATATTTATATATTCAAATTTATAATCATCAGATGTTTTTTGTTTTTTATTTTTGCTGACCATGCTTTTGAATTGTTTCGGGGTAGCAGTTGATGCTTTAGCATTTTCTTCAACTGCAAAAACTGGCATGGTGTTCATGCTTATTATACTTGCCAGTAATGCTATTGATACTAATTTTCTCACTTTTTCATTTCCTTTATTTTTAGTACTTGCAATTTTTATAATGATATGTTAGCATAATATTGTTGTAAATGCAACATATTTTTTTTACAACATAATATACAAATAATAAAACAAATTATAATCAAAGTATGAAAACTAAACCGGATTGCAAAATACATTATACAGACAGCATATATTATGAATTAGAACAAACTTCAAGGTTAATGAAGAAGATTACATCTCAGCTTTTTACAAAGCTGGAATTAGATATGACCATGGATGAATATGCTGCACTTGATACTATATCAATTAATGCAGGAATATGTCAGAGAGATTTGGCTAAGTTTATATTAAAGGATAGGGCTAACACCGGCAGAATATTAGATTCACTGGAACAAAAAGGATTTATTACACGATTTATTGATACAAAAAATAACAGACTTGTCAAAAAAATGGGAATAACCGAAAATGGATTAAAAGAACTTAATATGATTGATTCAAAAATAGAAACATATCTAAAAAGTTTAACTAGAAAAATTGATCCTGCAGATGTTGATAGGGTGCAGAAAACACTTAAATCTTTCAGGATTGAGCTGGAAAAAGTAGCAGAGATAAATATATAATTTAATAAGAGGTAGAAAATGGAAGAACAAAATACAAATGTTGAAGAACAAAACGTAAGTGAAGAAGAGAAAAAAGAGCATAAACCTTTTAAAAGATATATTGCAGGTGCAGCAATAGCTTTATTGCTTGTTGGTGTTGCTTATTTTATACATGATCTTTTAATGTATCAGTCAACAGATGACGCTTATGTAGAAACAACAACCGTTCAGGTTGCGCCAAGAGTCAGCGGTCAGATTATAGAATCTTATGTCACTGATAACCAGACGGTTAAAGAAGGAGATCTTGTTGCAAAAATAGATCCTGCTGATTATGAAGTTGCTCTGGCTCAGGCTGAGGCAAGATATGAGAGAATTTTGCTTGATCAAAAAAATGCTCAGGCTAATTTTAAGGCAATGCAGACAAATATTGATGTTGCAAAAAAAGATTTAGACAGATATACAAATCTTTATGAAAAAGGTGCTGTATCAAAACAGACTCTTGACGCTGCTCAGGCAAAATATGATTCTGCTCAGGCTAATTTAACGAAGGCAGAAGAATCATTGTTATCTCAGGGCGGGAATAAAGTTGCCGATGCTGACTTGAAAGAAGCAAAAGCATTGAGAGATAAGGCAAAACTCAATTTGAGCTATACAAATATTTATGCTCCTCAAAACGGTACTGTTTCTTCAAGACGTGTTGAAAAAGGCATGTATGTTAATGTCGGTGCTCCATTATTTGTAATAGTTCCGGAAGATGTATGGGTTGTTGCAAACTTTAAAGAAAATCAATTACGTCACATGAAACCCGGTCAGCCGGTTGATATTAAAATTGATACTTACCCTGATCATGTTTTTAAAGGAAAAGTTGACAGTATTCAGAGAGCTTCGGGTGCTAAATCAAGCTTGTTCCCGCCTGAAAATGCTGTAGGTTCTTTCGTAAAAATCGTACAGAGAATTCCGGTAAAAATCGTTTTCACTGAAAAATACGATACGGATAAATACAACGTAGTTCCGGGTATGTCGGTTGTGCCGAAAGTAAGAGTAAAATAAGTGAAAAGTGAAGAGTGAAGCGTGAAGAGAAAATCGCTTCACTTTTTCACCCGTCACTCTTCACTCTTAAAAAGGATTTACAATGTCAGAAAATAATACAAACACCGCAGTACAGCAAGAAGAATGGACTCCTAAAACTAATCCTTGGCTTATAATTATGCCTGTAATGCTTGCAACTTTTATGTATGCGTTAGATGAAACAGTTGCAAACGTTGCATTGCCGCATATCGCAGGTTCATATTCGGTTAGTAATCAGGAATCTATCTGGGTTTTAACAAGCTATTTGATGGCGAGCAGCATTGTTATTCCGATGATTGATTATTTCTGTAAACTTCTCGGAAGAAAAAACTTGTTTATGGTTGGTGTATTTGTATTTACTATTGCATCATTTTTGTGCGGGGTATCAACTTCAATCGGTATGATTGTAATTGCCCGTGCGTTACAGGGTATTGGCGGGGGATGTTTGATGCCTATGGCTCAGGCAATTACTATGGAATGCTTTAAGGGTGAAGCAAGAAACAAGGCAATGGCTGTATTTGGTCTTGTCGTTGTTGTTGCACCTATATTAGGACCTGTTATGGGCGGTTATATTACGGAAAATTGGTCTTGGCCGTATATTTTCTTTATTAACGTGCCGTTTGGTTTTTTCTGTATAGCTCTTGCCAAAAAATTTCTTGAAGACCCTCCGTATGCAAGAAGACAGAAAAATATTCATCTTGATAAATTAGGTTTTTTATGGCTTTGCGTATGGCTTGTACCTTTGCAGATAGTATTTGATAAAGGTAACGATGCTGACTGGTTTAATGCACCTTGGATTTGCTGGCTTTCGGCAATTGCAGCTTTGGGATGTATATGTTTCTTTTATATGCAGGTTAAGGGAAAAAATCCGCTTATAAAACTTGATGTTTTAAAAGACGCCAATTTTTTCTGCGGAACTGCAATGTTAATTCTTTTAAACGGTGTATTGCTGGCATCGCTTGCGATATTACCCCAATTATTACAGAATATGATGGGATATGATGCATTTACAAGCGGACTTGCAATTATGCCCAGAGGTGTCGGGGCATTTACTGCTCTTGCAATTTTCGGGGGGCTTGGCGGACGCTTGAGCTATAAAACATACGGCATTATCGGGCTTTTCTGTATGGGGCTTGGCGGATGGATACTCGGTTCTTTGAATTTAGAAATCAGTATGATGAATATTGTAGTACCGAACATTGTATTCGGATTAGGGCTTGTATTTACAATGATGCCGATTACGACTTTATCCTGTATAACTTTAAGAAACGACCAGATGACAAATGCGTCAGGTTTCCAGAATTTGCTTAAAACAATCGGCGGTGCAATCGGAACTTCCCTTGTTGCAACTATGATTTCAAGATTGTCGCAGGTTCACCAGAACGGACTTGTTAAATCTATGCACGGTACAAATACTATTTTTGCGGATAGATTAAGTTCTTATGCTTCATCTTTTATTCATCAGGCAGGCGATATGATGAATGCTACTTATATGGCCGGAAAAATGCTGTATAATCAGCTTATTGAACAATCGACACTGTGTGCTTATATGACAACATTTAAAGTTTTTGCAATAGCATGTTTTATTTTAATTCCGTTTATGTTTTTATTAAAGAGTGAGAGAAAAGCTAAAACAAACTGAGTGAAGAGTGAAAATAATTTCGCTTCACCCTTCACGTTTCACTCTTCACTTTATATAAAGGAAAATTAATGTCCGAAATAAATCAGCAAACAACCGAATGGAAGCCGTCCGTAAACCCCTGGATTATGGTAATACCTGTAATGCTTGCGGTATTTATTTATGTTCTTGACGGAACAATAGGCAACGTTGCATTACCTTATATGGCAGGAAGTTTTTCTGCAACAAGGGACGAATCCATGTGGATTTTGACGAGTTATTTGATTGCAGCGGGTATTGTAATTCCTGCTGTTGATTTTTTCAGCAAGGTTTTCGGACGTAAAAACTTTTTTATAATAAGTATAATGATGTTTACAATAGCTTCAATGCTTTGCGGTATGGCAAAAAATATTGAATTTATGATTTTTGCCCGTGTTCTGCAAGGGTTTGGCGGGGGCGGAATACTGCCTATATCGCAGGCAGTTATGATAGAAAGTTTCCCGAAAGAACAGCGCGGGCTTGCAATGTCCGTGTTTGGTATGGGAGTAATTCTTGCTCCGATTATCGGACCGGTTCTTGGAGGTTGGATTACCGATAACTGGACATGGCCCTGGATATTTTTTATAAATGTTCCGTTCGGGTGTATTGCTGCACTTTTGTGTCACAAATTAATCGAGGATCCTCCGTATGCAAAAAGGCAGAAGAATGTAAAAATAGACGTTAAAGGTTTTATTTATTTGACAATCTGGCTTGTCACACTGCAGACGGTTCTAGATAAGGGCAACAATGACGACTGGTTCGGGGCTGTATGGATTAGATGGACGTTTAGTATTTCTGTTATTGCCTGTATCTTGTTTTTTCATTCGCAGCTTACCAACAAACATTCGCTGGTTGATTTATCAGTTTTCAAGGACAGAAATTTTTCCGCGGGAACGATAATTCAGGTTGTAATTCAGGCTGTTTTGTATGCTTCGCTTGTAATTCTTCCCCAGTTTTTGCAGAGCATGATGGGTTATACGGCATTTTTAAGCGGCGCTACGATGATGCCCAGAGGCTTTGGAAGTATGCTTGCTATGCTTATGACTGCTACTCTTTCGAACAGGGTAGATAACAGATTTCTTGTAATGGCAGGGCTTGGATTAATAGGCGGATCAACTCTTGTATTCGGAACATTAAATTTACAGATTTCCAATATGAATATTGCAGTGCCGAACTTTTTTATGGGAATGGGAATGGGTTTGGCTATGGTTCCGATTATGAATTTGTCTGTTGATACTCTGAAAAACGAGCAGATGACAAACGCAACGGGTATTCAAAATTTATTGAAAAATATCGGAAGTGCTGTCGGAACATCTTTAGTTGCAACGATGTTGACACGTTTTGCGCAGGTGCACCAGTATATGCTGGTCGGTAAAACAAGCGAACTTAATCCTGCATTTATTGAGCGTGTTCAATCAACAGCCGGTGCGCTTGCAGGGTATACAGAGCATGCTATGGCTCAATATATGGCGCAGTATTCAATTTACGGACAACTTGTAAAGCAATCAAATTTATGGGCATTTATAGATTCTTTCAGAATATTCGGAGCGCTTACCCTTGCAGTTATTCCGCTGTTGCTGTTGATGAAAAAGATTAAGAAGACAAGCAGCTAGACGGAAGTCCGGTGGGCATTACAGCTGACGGAGGGCAAGAGGTCAGGAAGGCAGGCTATTTTCATTTATAGGTATTTGGGTAAAACTGGGACAAAATTTATTTTTGATAATAGCTTTGCCTCTGTGCATCTTCGCTTCTTAGCTTCTATTTATCAGCCCTCACCCTGCCACTCTCCCATAGGAGAGGAGACAAAGAACATTAGTGTGGGATAAACAAAGCATTCACGCCAGGCAGTACTAATCGCATTCTTGAGCTTATATATGCAGCATCACTATAAAGGTTAATATAATTCCAAGCGAAATTGCGCCTGTCAGCCCAACAAAAATCCAGTAAAGCGAAAACTTTTTCTTATTTGTTCTGCAAACCATAACCGTGGATTGCTTTTTGCTTTTTTTAGAAGATTTTGTGGCTGTTTTTATTTTTTTAGGAGTTTTGGGGGTTAACGATTTTTCTTTTGCCTCTTTATAACGTTCGGCAAGAGATTTGTTCTTTTCGCCTGTGAGCATAAGTTCCGTGTCGTATTGAAGTCTTAAAATATCCTGACTTTTGCCTTTGTAGTAAACGCAGTAGCTTATTGCAACTTCAAAAGCTCTTTTAAGGCATTCAAGAGATTCAATGCCGTCTTTTTTTACGGAAGAAGAATGAACAGCCGAGTTGCCGTGTTTTTTGAGGTAATATAAATCAGTTATAAATTCCTGTTCTTCGGCTCTGCCTGTAGAGCAGTCTTTCAATGTTGCAAGCATTTCATCAAACGTATTTTCTGTAGTGCGGTTTCTACCTAACACCTTTTTACAGACGTTTTCGCCAAACTTTCTTGTCTGGGTCATGCACTGCTCAAAATACTCATCTCTGTAAAGTCTTTCGGCTTCTGAAATTATTTCAAATAAATTCTTATCAACTTTTTTCAGAAAATCAAAATTTGTCGTCATATAAATAATCATATCACATCAAAAAAGCGGATACATTTTATGTACCCGCTTTTTATCAAAATTTTGAATCTTATAGTGAAATTCTTCCCGGAACTACAACTCCGCCTTTTAAATTCTTTTTGTAGAATTCTACGTGCGGCTGCAGTACACTGTCAAGAACTTCAGGGAACGATTTGTTTTCGCTGATTTTTTCAACAATTTCCTGATAAACTGTTGCAAATGCTCTCAATTGAGTTAATGCGCCTGCTGCTTCAGGAGTTAAGCCCATGCCAGAAGTTTTTGCAGTTTCTAAGAAAAATGCTCCCGTTGATGTGTAAGATTTTGTCAAAGCTTCAATGTAACTTTCGGCATTTTCTCTGCAAACCCCATTGTCCTGTGGAACAGTCAAAGCAAATGCAAATTTATTTGCAGGGTTAAAGTGAGCTTCTGCCGAGTGGTGCATTGCGTCAGGAACTTTTGCAACCTGTTTCAGGGTATCTTTAACAGATTCATTCTGCATTTGAGCATGCCAGTAAACCGTATTTTCAAAGATTGAACCCATATATTGATGAACTGTTGTTAAAATACCGTTCATTTTAGCGTGAGCCCAGAAAATACCTTCTTTCAATGCGTCATTAATTTCTAAATCAGCTGTTAATGATTCTGTTGAAACTTCTTGAGCTGCATTTAACATTTTTACCATATCTTCTTTTTTCATGCCTGCATAAGCAAGTGTGAATAAAGCGTGGTCATCAAATGCCGAGAAACGTCCGCCGACATCATCATGGATATATAAATCGCCGAGCCAGCCGTTTTCGTTTGATGTTCTTCTAAGTTCACTTTTTTCTGCATTTTTATCAGTTACGGCGATAAAGTGTTTGTTAGCGCATTTTTCAGCTTCTTCCTGAGATTTGCCCTGAGCTTTATATGCGTCAATTAACATATCCAAAACTCTTAAAAATCCGTCTTTTGTTTCAAAAGTTGAACCTGATTTTGATGCAATAAGGTAGTTTGATGAAGTTACATCATTTCCCAATCTATACAAAAATCTTTCTAAGCTTGAAGAATCAACGTCTGAATAAAACTCTACAACGTCATGGCATACGTTTAAACCGTTGATTGACAACATGTGTTCAACTGTATGTTTTGAACCGCCAATCCCCATTACGCTGAGTTTTTTAGCATCTGTTTGTGATTTTAATTTATTTGCCAGTTCGTAAATTTCATCAACTCTTTGAGCCTGTTTTTCAGGAAGATTAACCCAGTTTAAAAACTGCCCCTGTTTGTTTGCTCTTGATGAAAATTCATTTACAAAATCTGAAACTTTTGATGAATAACCGCTGAAATCAATTCCTGTGAATTTAACGGTTACGCTTGAATTTTTTGTTAACATATTAACCTCTTTCTTATTTTGTAACATTTTACACTGATATTTTACTATAAAAATATAAGAATTATTTCTTTATGTAGAATAAGTTTTGTGTCTATCGTCATTCTGAGGGCAAAGTCCGAAGAATCTCATTATCAGACTCAGAATAACATATTCTAAATACTTATATTTGACAATCACTTAATGTTGGCATATTCTGTAATTTCAGGGACAGAAATATTAAGGAGTAGGATTTATGAAAACAGTTATTGTCGGCGGAGGTGCATGCGGTGCTAGTTGTGCGGCACGTTTGAGAAGATTGAATGAAAAAGCGGAAATAATAATTCTTGAGGCAACTGATGAAATATCTATTGCAAACTGCGGACTTCCTTATTACTGTTCAGGTGTTATAAGTTCACGTGACGATATGATTGTTGCTAAACCGCAGATTTTTTCAGGATTGCTGAATATAGATGTCCGGTTGAATTCTAAAGCTACATCAATCAATCCGGCTGAAAAAACAGTAACTGTAAATAATGATTATGAATTGAATTATGACAATCTTGTGCTTGCTCTTGGCGCAAACCCTGTCAAACCGCCTATTGAAGGGATTGATAATAAAAAAATATTTACTGTCCGCACACTGCTTGACGCCGACAGAATAAAAGATTACATAAAATCAACTAATGCTAAAAACGCTGTAGTAATAGGCGGAGGTTTTATCGGGGTTGAAATGGCAGAGAATTTTCTTGAAATGGGGCTTGATACAACTTTAGTTGAAGCCGCACCGCAAATTCTTGCTCCTTTTGATAATGATATGGTTTGTTTTGCGCAAAATGAGTTGAAAGATAAAGGATGTAAATTAATTCTAAACAACGGTGTAAAAGCTTTCAAAGAAGATACAATAGAGCTTTCATCAGGCGGCAAAATCCCTTATGATATTGCAATTTTAGGAATAGGCGTCAAGCCTGAAACGCAAATAGCAAAAGAGGCAGGTATTGAGCTTGGCTTGAAAGGAAGTATAAAAGTTAATGAGTATATGCAGACTTCTGTTCCAAATATCTGGGCAGGGGGTGACAGTGTTGAAGTTGTTGATTTTGTATCTTGTGAGCCTGCTGTAATCCCTCTTGCAGGTCCCGCAAACAGACAGGGCAGAATTATAGCTGATAACATCTGCGGTAAAAATCAAACATATAAAGCATCGCAAGGGACTTGTGTTGTTAAAGTTTTTGACAGAACTCTTGCAGCAGTCGGCGAAAATGAAAAACAGCTTAAAGCGTCAGGTGTAAATTATTTGAAAAATATTGTTATGTGCAATTCTCATGCCGGTTACTACCCGGATGCAAAATTTATGACAATTAAGCTTTTGTTCACTGAAGAAGGAAAAATTCTGGGTGCTCAGGCAGCAGGCTATGAAGGGGTTGAAAAACGCATTGATGTGATTTCAACTGTTATGAGGTTAAATGGAAAGGTTCAGGATTTAATAGATTTGGAACTATGTTACGCCCCGCCTTATTCAAGCGCAAAAGATCCTGTAAATCTCTTAGGCATGTCATCCCAAAATATTCTGGACGGACTCTTCAAACCTGCATTTTATGAAGATTTAAAAGATGCAGTAATAATTGATGTGCGCCCTGCACCCGACTATGAAATTTCCAATATAGAAGGTGCTTTATCAATTCCGGGCGGCGAAATAAGAAAACGTCTTGATGAAATTCCTGCTGATAAAAAAGTAGTTCTCCATTGCAGACGAGGATACACGAGTTACGTTGCTTCTCGAATTTTAAGCGGATACGGCTACAGTAATGTTTATTCGTTCTGCGGCGGAAAACTTCTCTATGATGAGATAACAAAGGACAGACAGCAGCAATTAGCCAATGTATAAAATTGCTCTTTCCTTATAAAACAGAAGAAAAGTAATTAAACGTTCTCTCTCCTTGGGAGAGAGTTAGAGAGAGGGTAAAAAAATATAGTTTTTCCCGCGAAAATATGTTATAATATATACGGGGTGAAAAATGATTGACTACGATAGTTTGTTTGAAAAAATTCCGCGCGTAAAAAAAATTCTTGATGACGGCAAAAACAGTATTCTTTATCATTACACAAAACCTGAAAAACTTTTAAGCATACTTGAGTCAGGTACAATCAGATTTTCCAACGCCTTATATCTTAATGACAAAGAAGAAGTAACCTATTCTTACAAACTTATCTGCACTCTTGCTGATGAAATGCCTGATTTAAACCAGTCGCTTTTGAAAAAAATTAAAGAACATTTTTACACAAAATATACAAATATTATTAACGGTTCCAACGATTTCGGCTATAAATACGAGTATTATACAATCTCTTTTTCCACTGAAGCCGACAACCTCACCCTCTGGAATAATTACGCCAAAGGTCAAAAATATACAGGTTACAACATTGGTTTTTGTAAAAAAGATTTACTTTCCGATATGGCGAAAATCGGGTTTGATTCAGTTTATGGCAATATAATTTACGATAGAGCAAAACAGATTACAATTCTAAAACTTATTTTTGAAAAATGGAACAGGCAGTATGAAAAATTGCTTAAAAGCTCTAAAAAAGATGTATCTGAAAAGCGTGTTGATACTGTCTTAGAGCTTATTGATATTTTGAGTATTATAAGTTTATTCTTTAAAAACCCGCATTTTAAAGATGAGAAAGAATACAGAATAATTTTTATAAACAATTTCGGTGCGAATTTTGCAAAACAGACAAAAATCTGCGAGAAAAACGGGCTTTTTGTACCGTATATTGAATACAAATTTCTTAAAAAGACTGTTGATTCAATAAATATCGGTCCGACGTTCGATGAAAGTATTTTTTACACAAGCACCTGCAGAATGCTTGCAAATTTCGGCTACGAGAAAAAGACAGTCAACCGCTCGAAAATACCTTTGAGATATTAATTACCCTCTCTCTAGCTCTCTCCTTGGGAGAGAGGACATTTAACTGTACCCTCTCTTGGGAGAGGGATTAAGGGAGAGGGTAAGTTATTATAATTGCATTTCAATCCACTGCATAATAATATTTACTACATATTCCTGCTGTTGAGGGCTAAGTTCGACGCCTTTTTGAATTTTATGCCATTTAAAAAGACAGCCGCGGCAGCAGGTTGCAGTTGCATGCTGTGCGATAAATACGGGATGTCCCTTCATCGGGGTTTGTTTCCCGTCGTTTGGAATAACAGCCGGCGCAAGCCGTTTTGATATAAAATCACAGGCATGGCGTCTTATTGTATCAAGTCCTTTTTCGTTAATATAATCAATTTCTTTTTGTTTAAGTTTAAATTTGCTTCTGAATTCAGATTTAGCGAGTCTTTGGAAAATATTGTCCATTTTCTTATCCTGTCATTGCGATGGAGTGAAACGATCGTGGCAATCGCAAGATTGTGGTGTTGCGATTCTTCGGGACAAGCCCTCAGAATGACGGATAGATGTCTTCCTGAGCGAAAGCGAAGGATCGCAAAACTGAAAAATTTACAAGATGATGATATTCTTCGGGACAAGCCCTCGGAATGACATGGCACTTGTTTTCGTGATTGCGAAGCTGCTCCGCAATCACGTAATAATATATATTTGTAAATAAATGTAACATATAATTATAAATTTTTAAAGTTTGAGTAAAAAAACGCCGTAAAAGCATGTGTAGGTAAATAAATACAAAAATGTAAAGAAATGTGAAGTTAAAAAATACTTCTCAAATGCTGTCAAATCAAGGATTTTTCAGCCAAAAGCATGTAAAAATATTTTGTAAAAGGCAATTTGTGATTAAAAAATGTTTTTACATGGATATAGAGAAGTATAAAAGTTTAATTTTCATGCAAAAAATTTGAAAATTAATAGAAAGGACTAAACTATGAGCAGTGTGCAACAATTAGATCCAAGTTATATCAGTAAAATTGATTCACGGCAATTAGAAAATCTTGTTAACGATGGTATTATAAAAAAACAAGGCAATGAATATTATGCTGTAAAAGGAAAACTTGGTCTTCCTGATAATTGTTTTGTAAAAGACGCGAACAATAATGTCAAAACTAACATGGTTGACGGCAAAGGCACTATGGTTGAGAGAAAAGCTTCGCAGCCAAAAGGCGAAGTTGTAAAGACTGAAAAAGAAAGTGTTATTCCGATGGAACGACTTGTTACTGACGTACTGGGTTTTGTATCTGATAGTGCAGATGCTGCTGATTTTATAAATTTTATAAAAGATCCTAAAAACAAGTTTGATTTAAAGTTTGATGAGGATGGTAATATAAATTTTGGAGATATGCCTAAAGATAAGCAATCTGAAATTCTTCAGTCTGCCATAGATCAATATGCGGAAAAGCATCCAGAAAAATTTACAACCACACAAAAAAATGAAGTAATATTTACAGAAAATTCCGATGCTGAAGCTATTCAAAAATTAGAAAATGATGGAGCTATTGAAAGTAAGACAGATGCTGAAAGTTCAGGAGCTTACACTGTCCGTGATAAACAAAAACTGGAAAAAGCAGTACCTAAAAAAATAAATGTTTCGTATGAAAAAACTGATCCGGCACAAGGTAATGTTGATGCTGCTGTAACAACAACTACTACAAGAAAATCAAATACACTTGAAATTCCTGAAGGTGTCAAATTGCGCGATGATAAAGATGCAAGAAAGCAACTTGAAGCGAATGCCCGTGAAGTTTACAGCAATATGGTAGCCGATGCAAATGAGGACGACCTTCAAATGCGTGATGCCATAGATCTTTATATCGCTGAGAGAAAATACAACGATAAAATTGAAAAAAGAATGGCTGAATTACGGAAATTTACATCAACTGTTGGCGGTGAAAAAGAAAAAGAAGGCATTCTTAATGATGCAGGAATTGTTCAATTATATATAGATAAATATGCTAATCAGGATGATAAAAATAAATTAAACGGTTTGGTTGATGCGATAAAGAATACCGAAAATCCTGATGACCAACAGAAAATATTAAATGCTTTAAAATCTGCAAATATCATAGGTATAGGTGATAAGTTTTCGGATTTAAATGATGATTTAAAAAGAGAAGGTTCACTTATTGCTCTTTCAAAAGAACTTGGTTATGAACCGCAGACTCTTTTACGCCTAATGGCTACTTCTGATGTAATGAGTGAAAGAAGTTCTGAACAAAAACTTAAAGATGATCAGTATTTTATTAAAGAGCAGTCCAAAGATTTTGTTCGCAACCAACAGGCAAAACAGGATATAGAAGATACAACAGTACATTTTTCTAAAAATGCCAGAAAAAATGCGCCTGATGACGGCAGAATACATACTGATATAGGTGATAAAGGGCGTTTGTTGGTTAAATCTTGCCCTGAAATGTTTTGTGATGAAATAAAGGCAGAAGCCTTTAAAGGTCATGAGGGTGATGAAGACAACGGTTATTTTACACGTGAAATTGATGGTAAAACACGATATTTTCAGTTTAATGATAAGAAATGGAAAGCTCTGATGGGAGCATTATGCGATCCCACAACAGTCACTGATGAACAGATGAATTTGTTATTTGGTGATGATCAGCCTGCAAAAGATAACTTTATTAAAGATTTAAATATGACTTTGCAGGAAGGTCGTAACGGATTACTTGTAAGAGTTCCTTCTGTAGATGCTCCTTCAGGTCAGGGTTCTGTTACACTTGAATACATCATTGGTAAAGAAGACGGCAAAGTTGGTAACAGAGAACTGAATAATTTAAGAGGTATGGTCGAATCCGCCGGTTACAGTGTTGACAAAAACACTACAGGCGGTAAGCGGTTGTTACATGTATTAAAAAATGCAGGTATCGGCTATGGAATTGGTTTTGCAACAGGCGGTCTGGGGTCTCTTCTTGGAGGTGCTCTTGACTTTGCAGGACAAACAGCTTCCCAGGTAGTGACATTGACGGGTCAAGATACATTAACCGGTCAAACAACATTGACAGGCAAGGATACATTATCTGGTGATGTTACTCTTGATTACCACGATAGTGTTACAACTACTGATTACTATACAGATCAATTTGGGACAACATCTATTACGCATAACACTCCGGTATCCGGGACAACTACCGGAAATGTATCCTTAACCGGCGATGTTTCAGTAACCGGCGATGTATCCTTAACCGGCGATGTTTCAGTAACTGATAGGATTGATGGGCAAAATTATAGTGGTTCTGTACCAAATAATCACGTCGGGCAGGCAAATCGTACCGGTCTCTTAGGTGCTCTTGCAGCAGGTGTAAACAGTCTGTTTACAATGGGCAAAGTTGAAGAACGCGGAAGAAATACGGATGATATTTTTAATCCGGTTGATTATAAATCACAAACTGATTCCTCCACTGAATCACTCAGCCTTAAACGGCCTCAATATAACAAAATTGAGACAAGACAAGGCAGCACTGAAATACATATTAAGGTTCCAACTCTTAATGCTAAGAGATTTCAGGGACCGGCAGCATATTCAATCTTGTATCAATATGAAGACGGAACAGAGGTCAAACCCCGTGATTTTGCTAGAGCTTATCAGACAAAGATTAACGGCAGTATGTCTAACCGCTACTTCTATGTTTATCCTGAGTTGGAAGTTAATGGCAAGAAAATCATCCCTGTTGATGACTATGAAACCAAATATAACTTAATTCCGGAAGGAAGAGACGGCGGCAGTACAGGTGTTGATCTCCCTGAACAAAGTTATACTAAAAAAACAAATTTATGGGCAATTTTAGAATAACGAATAAAAAATATTAATTTTTGTAAAAACATACAAAAAAACAGTAAAGAATATGTAAAAAAAAACCGTTTATGTATATGTAACGTAAAGTGTTCATGTGCATAAGAAAAAGAAACAGGTGGAATCCTATGAAAACACAAGGAATTAACAAAAAAAGAGTAACGGCATTTATTTTAAGCTTTTTGCTAATTATGCAGCAGTCGCTTGCTTATCAGGCTTTGGCTTCAAGTATTACTAATGCTGACGGTTCTGCTATAAAACCAAGTGTGGGTGACAACACTTGGAATATTGGGCCTGATGCAGTTAATGGTCAAACCGGTTTTAAACAGTTTGGAGAAATTGACCTTAGTAAAGGCGATATTCTTAACTTTATATATAGTTATATTAATCAAAGCGGTATTGATATAAATTGGAATCCTGATAATGGGACTCATAGCGGTCATCTTACCCCTGATTCTGTTGGAAAAAATATTGATACTTTTGTAGCACTTGTAAATAATGGTGTTAATATACACGGTATTGTTAATGCTTTGCAAAGTGCAGGCGGGGCATTAAAAACGGATGGTAATTTGATGATTATTTCACCGAATGGTATGGTTGTCGGTGCTTCCGGTGTATTGAATGTCGGAAGTTTATCTGTTATTGCTCCTACACAAACTTCTTATGATGCTTTATCAAAATATTTGAACCTTCCTACAAAGCAGGAAGGCAGATTGACAGGTGTTACAATTGACGAGAATGATCCTCCAACCGAAGGACTATATACACCAAATTATACTTATAGTGATAGCGTTTTTGTTGCTAAAAATATTGATAAAACTTTTAATCCGTCAACATTAACAGCCGGTGACGGAAGCGTTTTATCATTAAAAAGTGATACCCAAACAGGCGGGAATATTGACATCCAGACAGGCGGCAGAATTGCTGCCCGCGGCGATGTAAATTTACAGGGCGGACAGGTTAATGTTAACGGGCTTGTTGTTGCAGGTTTAGGCAACAATCTTACTAACGCTTTGACAGGCGAAGACGCCGCTAACGCTTTATTTGAATCATTAGTTAACGATAATATGAGTTCTGCCAATACATTTGTTAATAACAACGGTAACATTGAAATTAAATCTGTTACCGGTACTTCTATTGGCGGTAAAGTTAAAAACTACGGCAAAGGCAACATCACAATAACCAACGAAGGTGCTTCAGGTGTTAATATCGCAGGCGAGGTTTCTAACCCCAACGGAAATTTAACCGTTACAAACTCTGCAGGTGCGTTGAATATCAGCGGTGATGTAATAAATAACGGAAACTTGACAATGACAAACAGCGGCAACGGCGGTTTGCTTGTTTCAGGTAATGTTACTAATAACACAGGAGTCACCAAACTGACTAATGATGCCGGTCTTTTATATATACAACAGGGCGGTACAGTTACATCAAACGGTACTTCTATGGATATTCATAACGGAGTCGGTACAGGCTTAACTATTGCCGGTACGGTTAACAATACGAACGGTTCATTAGATGTTCGTAATAACAGCGGTAAACTGCTTGTTGACACTACAGGTTTTGTAAATTCCAACGGTAATGTATTATACGTTCAAAATAACGGTACCGGTGGCATGGATATTCAGGGTAAGGTAAAAAATACCAACACTAATGCCTATGTTTTGTTTGATAATCAGCTTTCTGATATGAAAATAGGCAGTTCAGATGTTGATAAGAATATTGAATCAAATGCTGATGTAAAAATACTTGTCAGAAATGGCGACCTTTTGAACAACAAAGTTAATAATGTATTGATTGCCACAACTGACGGAGCCGATTTAAATATTGATGTTCAAAACGGTGCAATCGGAGAAAATGTCGGACCTTGTGAAGGCGGTGCTTGCACAAGTGTTGGACCTGATTCAAGAGATTTGGCAAAATCAATTAATGTTTCTGTTGACGGTGATATTACGGCTGTAAGTTCAGGTGACGGCTCGCTTGTTAACCTTGCAAGTTTGGATAAAGATATGAAAATTAATCATATCAAAGCTGACGGAGATGTTCTTCTTCTGGCTGATTCAACAGAAAAAAGAGGTGATTCACCTTATGATATCGTAAACGGCGGAGATATAGATAAACCTCATCCGAGTGTTGAGGGCGAAGGAATTTCTATCATTGCAAGCGGTGATATCGGACAAGACGGAAATGCATTAACATTCAGACAAAACGGTAATGTAAATGTATTCGTTGGTGATGATGCAACTCAGCCTCATGATAAACCGGATATGAAAGAACCGGATTCAACAGTAGACTTGCTTGCTATAGGTGACATTCACGCAAAAGGTGCTGACGGTGAGTCAGGTGAAAAACTTGATACTAATGTCGGAGCTTTGATATCACGTGAAGGCAATGTTAATGTTGAATTTTCAGGCGATGTATATATCGGTGAAACAACAGCCGCAAACAGAATAGATCTTACAACCCGCGGTAAAAATATGTATGTTGAACATCTGGGCGAAGTTCCTTCTTATCCTGAAGATTACTTCGGAGAAAATAAAAATATTCATCCAGAAAAAGCTAAATTGACAGCTCTTGATTTGGGCAGCTACTGGGATGAAAATGAAGCTCCCGAATACGAACACGCAGCAGACTCTACAATTATCGTTAAAAACGGTACTTTAAGAGGTCAGGGCAACGACGGCAACGGCAGATTTGACGAAACCGGACAAAACATTGTTCACGAACAAGACCTGACACTTGTTGCAGATAATGCTTACGCAGGCGGATACTACTTCAATATGGGTAAACACCGCGGTGAAGATAAAGTATCTACAGTTACACCTGATGACTCAACAAATAAATTAGTTAATGCTTCAACAGATAATGATTCTGAAATCTCAATCAGAACAAAAGCAGTTCGTCCTGACGATGTAGAAAAAATCGGGCAGGATCCTGAAGATCGTAACTATTATTACGGCGGCAGTTCACAGGGAGCTGACGAAGGATATGACGGTGTTAATAATGAAGACGGTAACGGAACAAACGACGGTAACAAACAGGGAACCGAAGAAGACGATGATAACCTTGTAATCCCTGAAGGTGAGGAAGATGAAGTTCCTCTTGATACCGATGTTGATACTGATACAGATACCGATACTGACACGGACACAGACGCTGATACCGATACAGACACCGATACTGATACGGATACTGATACTGACACAGATACAGACGTTGATAATGACAACGATAACGATAATGATAATGACAATGATGATGACACAGATACGGACGATGATACCGATACAGACACTGATACGGATGTAGATACAGACAGTGACAGTGATACGGACAGCGATACGGATATCGACAATGATAACGACGATGATACTGATGCCGACTCGGATACGGATATAGATAATGACGATGATACAGACAGTGATAATGATACCGATACTGATACTGATGCGGATGATGATCCTGATCCTAATCCGGAACCGGATCCTGATATCAACTATGATTACGGTAAAGAATTATACAAACAACGTGTTGTCAGTGACAGAGTTGATTCAATAGATAAACGTCAATTTATGAGATTTGACGCAGAAGGCAATCAAAATACAATTACATTTGATTCGCCGACAGAAGGAGTCGTATCTATTACGGATATCTCCAGAGGCGGTGTATCACTCACACACAACAAAAAACTGAAAGTCGGAGATGTTGTTCCGGTACATATTCAATACGGTGACATTACAATTGATGCAAACGTAAAAATTGTTTCAGCAAGTGATGTCAAAGCCGGAGGAAAGTTCATAGACCTTGATCAGGCAACAGCAAACAAATTGTTATACCTGAGTTTGATTGAACAAAACGAACCGATAGTTCAAACAATACAAAATATATCAACAACATCTGTTGATGATTAATAAATAAAAAAAGAGGTTATATGTTTAACCTCTTTTTTTTATAAACTTTCTTCTTTTAAATCAAAATTTTCAACATTAACTTCTCTCAAAAAATCAATCCAGCAGTTGTAATAATCGGCAAGAGCATAAGTGTAGCCTGCAACAATTGATCTGTATGACTGCTCCATAACAATAAGGGTTGTCAGAGAAGATTTGCCCTGTGCATAATTCTTTTTTGCAACTTTTATAAGCTCATTGGAATTTTTAAGCAGATTGTCATTGTAATAATTTAAATTTAATTTTGCTGTTAAAAATTTTTCATAAGCACTATGCAAATCATTTATTGCTTTATTTTCGACGGATGTATATTTTAATTCCGCCTGATCAACCTGCATTTTTGCGTTTTGAATTTCCGGCTTAAATGTATAAAACAACGGAATGTTAACAATATTTGCTCCTGCGTAAGCTCCGTTCATGTAAGCACCTGTTTCGCTCATGCCCTTTGTCATAAATCCGTAGCCGCCCATAAGTTCAATGTCCGGTACTCTTTGGCGGGTTACATAGACAAGATTTTTTCTGGCAACATCAATCTGTTGTTTGGCAATTTTTATGTCATATCTGTTTTTCAGAGAACTTTCCATAATTAATTCAAACGGAGGTAATTTATCTCTGGGTTTGGGGCTTAAAAGAGCTATAAAATCATCCTTGTCCGAAAAATTATCATCCAGCGCATCGTATTTTATTGAGCCTTCATTTTTTATGTTTATTGCTTTGTTAAAATCAAACATCGCACTTTTAACATTGGCTTTTTGTGTGTTTACCTGAATTACAAGCTGGTTTAAAGCAATTTCGGTTTGAATGACATCTACTTCTTCAACCTCGCCTGCTGCAACACGTTTTTTTGCAATTTCCAGAAGATCCTGCAGCAATCTTTGTCTTGATTCAAGAACAAGCAGAATTTCTTTTGCAAGAACAAGATTAACATAAGCTTCCCTTACATCCATTTTCAGGTCAAATTTGATATAGTCAAGATTTTGTCTGGTAAGTTCCAGATTCGCCATGGCAAGCTTTTTCCTTGCATCGCGTTTGGCAATTTCAACTGTTTCTGACAGACCTGCCGTTTGCGGATTGCCCCTGCCAATGTCACCTATGTTGAAAAAACTGTTAACCTGCGGATTTTGCAGACGATTTGATGCTTTTACCTTATTTTCAGCTATCCCGATATCCATTTTTGAAGCCTGATAGTCAATATTGTTTTCAACGGCAATATCAAGAGCTTCTTGAAGTGAAATTTTTTTAATTTCGCCTGCATAACCTGCGGGGCAAATAAGTAGTATCAGTAATATTAAAACAAATTTTTTCATAAAATTTTCCGCTCATTAAAATTATATCACAATATAAATTCATTTTTTATGTATAATATGTATAATTATATCGATTTATATCGCAGTTTATACTAACTATACGTAAAAGCGTCATGCTGAATTTATTTCAGGGGTGATAATTTAGATGTTGTTTAGTTAAACCGCGATATAAGTCCATAATAAGAAAATAAATTATTTAGGAAGGCGGTAGAAATTATGTTTGAAGTTGACAGAGAAAAATGTATCCATTGCGGTCAGTGTATAAATGACTGTTCAGCAAAAGCTCTTGAATTTAATGATGAAAAAATCCCCGTAATTGATGAAAATAAATGTTTTAAATGCCAGCACTGTCTTGCAATTTGTCCGACAGGAGCACTTTCTGTCTGTGCGAAAAATCCTGAAAATTCCGATAAGATTTATTCACAAGACCCTGACATGATTTTGAACTTAATCAAAAGCAGAAGGAGTTACAGACACTACAAACAGCAAAATCTTGATAAAGATAAAATGGAAAAATTAAAAAATATGCTGAACTGGGTTCCGACAGGCTGCAACTTCCATAAACTCCATTTTGCTTTTATAGATGATATTGAAGTTATGAATGAATTTCGTACTTACGTTAATAAAAAAATTATTGATGCATTAACGAAAAAGCCCGTAAAAGCTATTGTAAATAAATTCAACAAATACCTTAAATCATTCTTGAACGGCGATGATATTGTTTTTAGAGGTGCTCCTCACATGGTAGTTGTTTCAACTCCTGTTAATGCGCCGTGTTACGATGTTGATCCGATGATTGCATTGAGCTACTTTGAACTTTATGCTCAGAGTATGAATGTAGGCACCTGCTGGTGCGGACTTGCGGAATTTTGTCTGATGATAATGCCGGAACTTTCAGATTACCTTGAAATTCCTAAAGGTTACAAGGCATCTTACGTCATGCTGTTTGGCGAACCCGATGTAAAATATGCAAGAACCGTTCAGCCTGAGCCGTTTGAAATTACATCCGTTAAAAAAGGCGAATTTAAAAAGCTTGGTTTCAAAGACAAGCTGCTCAGATACTTTTGGAATTTGAAGTAAATATAGAGGCGAAGAGGATTAGATGCAAAGATGCATAGTCTATTTCGGTGCGCTATGCGCACGTAAAGGACTTTGCCTCTATGCCTCTTTTCATCTATGCATCTACTTAGCATAACGGCGCTGCATAATTATATTCCCGTCCTCGTCGTAAGCATTTTCTCTCAGCCAGTGTGCTATAAGCCTGCCGTTCGGGCTGTAAATAAAGGTTTCCTCTTTACTTACTCTTAAACCCATATTCACAAGTTCGCCCATTGTCGTATATTTGTAAGACCTGTAAGGGTAATCAAGCCCGTCTTTTTCTTCCGCATAAATTAATTTTCCGTCATGCGAATAGTACCAGACATGGTATTTGTCACGGTTATACATTACTGCATAAGTTCCGTCAGAGAAAAATGCCAGAGTTCTGTCTTTAAGTTCTACATTGCCCTGCAAAGCATATCCCAGATTTTCTCTGTTTTCGGAATCTGTTATATGTTTTGCAACAAGATGGGGATTGAGCTTTTTTAACGGATTTTTTAAAATTTCTTCCCTTGCGGAATTTACATCATACCTGATTTCACCCGTTAGTATGGTTTGTGAATTAACAGGGAGACTCATTATCAATAACACTAAAAAGAGAATTATTTTTCTTAACATGCCTATATTATTAACGATAATTAAATCTTTTGTCAATTTTTGTACTAAAATGTTAGAGTATAATGTAAACAAATAAATTATAAAGGATTGGAACTACTATGGAAAAAACTATTCAGTATGAAACATCGGGCACCTGCTGCCGTTTAATGCAGGTTACAATAGATGATAACGACACAATCGTTAACGTTGATTTTTTAGGCGGCTGCAACGGAAACCTTAAAGGTATAAAAAGTCTTGTGACAGGCATGAAAGTTGATGATGTAATTTCTAAACTTTCGGGTATAAAATGCGGTGATAAATTAACAAGCTGTCCTGACCAGTTAGCCCAATGCCTCAGCCAAATTAGGACAAAAGTTTAAAAAGTTTTATATAAAATACTAATCAATCGGGTAATTGCCTTATGAATAAAAAAAGTATTAAATATAATTAAATCTTTTTCATACTTCCAGCTATTCTTAATTCCAACGGAGCCTTGCGGCTCCTTTTTTTTTGTGCTACGCACGTAGCCACATTATATGTTGTATTAGTTTTTTGTTTCCCCTCCCTGATTAGGGGAGGGGAAGGAGTGGGTAACAATGTTCCCTCTCCTTGCAAAGGAGAGGGTTAGGGTGAGGTTTCTTTTCCCCTTTGAGGGGATTAACAATAAATTATGTATTTTGTATTATATTTATGCTAATATACAAAAAAACAGAAAGGGTTTATATGAAAAAATTAATTTTAGCGTTATGTTTGGTATTATTGAGCACTCCTGTATTTGCAGGAAATATGAAACCTGTTTTGAATGACAATCAGGTTATCTATTCGCCTTCTACAAACACATGGCATAAAGATGGTGTTTTTAAAGACGGGATTGCCTTGACTAAAAAAACTTCTCCCGGAACCGGAAATTATTCAATTTATTACAATATGAATAACGAAATTATGCTCGGTTCGGATTACGAATTTTTGTTTAACGGGCGCTTAATCTCCTGCCACAATGCAGATTTAAAGATCTTTGAACTTGTTTATAACGGGAATTTCTTTGAAGAAAAAGAATTAACAAAAGAGCAGATTAAAGAAATTTTTCCTGATGCGGAAATAATTACTATATCTCAGTTTAAAGATCAAAAATTAACTGTGACAAAACCTGCATTTGAAAAAAAGAAATTTTTATTACTTAACGATACTGACAAATATTTTTACAAATACTTATTTAAGCCTAAAAGTGTGAAATTTTCTCCTGTAGGAGGACTTTTCAGAGCTTCATCCATTGGCAGGATAACTTTTTCGCATTTCGGTCAGGATAAATACACTATTTATGTAAAAAATACTTTTAAAAAGTAAATCACGATTTTCTTGAATTAAGTTTTTTTGAAATCCTGCATGAGATTTCACAGATTATAAACGGCAGGGATAATATTCCTGCCATTTTTAATCTCTCAGGAATTTTATTTTCCTTTACTGTCTGTTTTTCTACTTGTTTAACTGTTTTAAGGGTAAAATTTGTATATTTTAACGGCTGTATTTTCATACAGCCATTTTTAAGGTTTTTAAAAATTATTACATCAGACAAAAGGTTATATCTTTTTAAATATTAATGATGTATTAATTCCGCCGAAGGCAAAGTTGTTTGACATTATGTAATCAGTTTTTATTTCTCTGCCTTGCCCTGTGATGTAGTCAAGTTTTCCGCATTCAGGGTCAATGTCATTTAAATTTAATGTCGGATGGAACCAGCCCCTGTTCATCATTTCTATACTTATAATCGCCTCAATTGCACCGCATGCACCAAGCGTATGACCTGTGTAGCTTTTTGTGGAGCTTACGGGTACCGGGCGCTTGAATACCTGTTCTGTTGCCCAGGTTTCTGCTAAATCTCCCTGAACTGTTGCGGTGCCGTGAGCATTTACATAACCTATTTTGTCAGGCGTTAAATTTGCATCTTTAAGTGCGAGTTCAAGAGCGATTTTCATTGTTTCTCTGTTCGGGTTTGTAATATGTGTGCCGTCAGTGTTTGTGCCAAAACCTATGATTTCTGCATAAATTTTTGCCCCGCGGCGTTTTGCGTGTTCATATTCTTCTAAAATTAAAGTTCCTGCACCTTCCCCGAGCACAAGCCCGTCACGGTTTTTGTCAAACGGCGAGGGAGTTAATTTCGGGGTATTGTTTTTCAAACTTGTTGCATACAATGTGTCAAAGATTGCGATTTCCGTTGCATGGAGCTCTTCGCCTCCGCCTGCAATCATAACGGTTTCATATCCGTTTTTGATTGTTTCATAAGCGTAGCCGACACCCATTGAGCCTGATGTGCAGGCAGTTGAGCAGGGAACAAGACGTCCTGTTGTTTTTAAGTAAAGCGAAATATTCACAGGAGCAGTCTGGGGCATCATTTTTACGTATGAACCTGAATTCAGACCTCTGACAACTTTGTCAATTTGCATTCCGTAAAAATCTATTATTGCATCAAGCGAGCCTGAGGAAGAACCGTAACTTACGCCTGTCTGTCCGTTTGTAATAATTTCATCACCGAGTAATCCGGCATCTTCAAGCGCCTGCTCTGCAGTTCTGACTGCCATAATAGAGAGAGGTCCCATTGTACGGGTAACTTTTCTGTTATAAGTCGACGGAATTTCAAAACCTTTGGTATGAGCAGAAAGTCTTGTATTTAACCTTTCATATTGGTCAAGGTCTTTGTTGTATTCAACACAATTTTCAAATTTTTTAAGACTTTCAAATGCGGTATTAATATCGCTTCCTAAAGGACTTGTAAGTGCCATCCCTGTAACAACTACACGTTTTGTCATAAGTAAAGCCCTCCGTTTACGGAAATTACCTGTCCTGTTATATATGAAGCGTCTTCACTCATAAGATAATTTACAAGACTTGCAACCTCTTTCGTCTGACCTAATCGTTTCATCGGGATTAATTTTTTAACCTCGTCAAGCGGGACATCTTTTATCATATCCGTATCAATTACCCCGGGAGCTATACAGTTTACGGTAATCCCGCGTTTTGCAAGTTCAAGCGCAAGAGATTTTGTTGCTCCGATAATACCTGCTTTTGATGCGGAATAATTTACCTGTCCGCGGTTGCCTGAAAGTGCGGCAATAGATGACATTGTGATAATTCGTCCTTTAATTCTGTTTAAAATCATTGGCATTACAAGCGGTTTCAGAACATTATAAAAGCCTGTCAGGTTTGTTGATATAACTTCGTCCCATTCATCAGCTTCAAGGGAAGGAAAAACATTATCCTTTGCAATTCCTGCATTTAAGACAATTCCGTAATAAAGCTTATCAGATAAAACGGATGCGCATTCTTCTCTGTTTTTAATATCAAACTTCAAAATTTCCGCATGTTGTCCAAGCGCTTTTATTTGTTCAGCAGTTTCTTTTGCTTTAGCCTCATTTCCCGCATAGTGAACATCAATATCAAACCCGTTTTTTGCAAGATAAAGTGCGATTTCTCTGCCTATGCCCCTGCTTGACCCCGTAACTAAAACCTTTTTCAAACTATTCTCACCCATTATAATTCCTTTAAATATGCTCCGGCGTCAGCTGGTTGAAAAACATTTACTGCTGCCTTTGCCACCTCTTTACCCTCATTATAGATTAAACATTCAAATGAAACAAGTTCATTATCAGTATAAATTTCCTGTGCTGTAATAATGTATGTTTTACCGTTTTCAAATTTTTCAAGCGTATTTTCATAAAGTCTTGAACCTAATAAAAATCCTATTTCAGGAATTTTTTCACCGTTTTTGTAATATGAATAGCATCCGACTGTCTGTGCCATAAATTCAATTCCGACTAGCGGGGATATCCCGTTGATTTCTTTATCAAAAAATATTTTATTTTCACTTATTGTAACCGATGTTTTGACGAATTTCTTATCCATATCGACTTCTAAAAGATTATCAATCAAAATCATCGGTCTGTCATGCGGCAATATCTTTTCCAGATCAATTTCCTGTAAATCGCTTACTCTCATATCTACCCTCTTACCTTCCCTAAAACTACAGCCGCATTTGTTCCGCCAAAACCGAATGAGGTGCACATACATATTTTTATATCTTTTTGCGGTGTATTTTTGTTAACAAGATTTATTTTCGGCAGAGTTTCATCGTATTCTCCGTCAAATTCGTGGATTGGCAAAGCCCTTTGACCTTTCAAAATTTCGTAGCAAATATAGGATTCTACACTTGCTGCAGCTCCAAGGCAATGTCCTGTTAAAGGTTTTGTGGCGCTTGCAGGGACTTTGCTGCCAAAAATTTTATAAATTGCGTTTGCTTCCATTAAATCATTTGAAACGGTGCCTGTTCCGTGAAGGTTTATGTAATCAATATCATCAGCTTTTAATCCTGCATTATCAAGTGCATTTTGAATAGCAATTGCCGCTTGAGTGCCTTCGGGATCAGGCGTTGCCGAATGATAAGCGTCAGAGGTTTCGCCGATACCGAGAATTTCGATACAGCCTGCCTTCTTGCATTTCTGTTCTCCTGCCTTCTGTTGTGTCAGCAAAAATAGGGCACCGCCTTCGCCAAGACTTATTCCCGAACGGTTTTTAGAAAACGGATTTGTTTTTTCATGTGATAAAACCTCTAACGCATGAAACCCGTATGACGGCATAGGTGCAATTGCATCGACTCCGCCGGCAATTACAGCTTTGCAGACATTATTTTCAAGAAGTTTTACGGCTGTTGAAAAAGCTTTTATACCTGATGTACAGGCAGTAGACACACCGGCTGTGTAATTTGTTGTTCCTAGGTACCATTTTAGAAATTCTGCCGGATTGCCGAGTTCTGCATGGTGCTTGTTTTCTGTAGTTTCAAATTCTCCGATACCTGAATTTGTCGTGCCGATAACTATTCCGATTTCATCTTTGTCAAACCCCGTTAAATCGAGTTTATCAACAAGATATTTTAAAATTCTGTTACACCGTAAATCGTATTTAGGCTCGTTTATCGGTTCAAAATCTTTTTCGATTTTACCGAAATAAAAATTTTTACCCTTAACGATTGTATTATCAGGCGTTAAATGTTCTGCAAAAATCCCGCTTGCATCTGTAATAAAAATTCCGTTCATGATAATATATTACCATGAATACGCTGGAATTTTATATAAAAAAGATTGCACATTCAACAGGAGAAAATATTGATCTGTCGCAAATTCCAATGATGATGCGAAGAAAATTATCACCTGTCGGAAAGATTGCTTTAAGTACCATTTTACAATGCTATGACGGGGAAGACGTAAGATTAGTTTATGCTTCCCGTTACGGAGAATTAGAGCGGGTCTTAAAACTTATTGCTCAAGAACATGCAGATAATGAAATTTCTCCGACAGGGTTTAGTTTTTCCGTTCACAATTCAACTATCGGATTATTTTCGCTTATTAATAATTTGCATTCATCATATAATTCAATTGCTGCAGGTGAAAAAAGCTTTTCTGCGGGGCTATTAGATGCTGTTATGAATAAGGAAAAAACACTTTTTTGTTATGCAGAATCTGTTGACAGGTATGAAAGTATTTCAATGCTGATTGATTTTGAGCAGGGCGAACATGTCAGAATTGTTCCTAACCGTGAAAATTTGCCTTCTAACAGTTTTAATGAATTTTTAAAAGGCGGACACTACATATGTCCTCTTTATATTCTGGAGCGGGTAAATGATTAGATTTATCCGCGGATTTCTTGTTATATTACTTTTTATAATTTTTGGTATCGGTTCTTTGATTTTAAGTTTTATACTTATACCGGTTGGTGGTATTTTTATAAAAGGAAGGGAAAAAAGGGAGTATTTTTCACATTTTATTCATAAATTGTGGGCATGGTATACAGATGTTTTAATCTCTGTGGGGCTTATTAAAATTGAAAAGAATAACGTTGAGCAGATGAAGGGCAAAATTATTGTTGCAACTCATCCTTCTTTTATAGATATCGTAATTTTAATCGGAATTTATGATAATTCTCTGTGTCTTGTAAAAAAAGAGATTTTGAATAATTTTTTTATGAAAAACATAGTTAAAAATGTATATATTCCGAATAATGTTGAACTTGACGAATTTAAAGATATATGTAAAGCAGCGTTGGACGATGGTTATAATATTGTGATTTTTCCGACCGGAACAAGAACTGTTGAGGGTGAAGATTTAAAGATACACAAAGGAGCTGCTGCGTTGCAAATTGCTACAGGCGCGGATATTATTCCTGTAAAAATTGAATGCGATTATCCGTTTTTGCAGAAAGGTAAACCTGTTTATGACGCAGGCAACAGAGTTATAACTTATGCTATAAACCAGTTAAAACCTATAAAACTTTCACAATTTTCTGAAAAATCCGAAATTAAACTGCGAAAAGAAATATCCGATAAAATTAAATCAGACTTTATGAGTTAAACATAAGATATGTTATTTTTATGTGGGGATTATGCATCCCCACACCCCGCACCAAATATTCTTTTTCTTTTTTGCGATGAAAAGAAAAAGAATATTGGATAAGAAAAAGAAACACGCTGACCGTTTAATCTGCACTAAATTCAACCCGAGCGGATGAACTCGCTATATATTCGTCATGCTAAACTAGTTTGACTGCTTTTGCCAAAATCTATTGATTTTGTGCAAAATGTCCGGTTTTCCGCAGCATCTCTTTACCGCTCAAACAGCATCCGCTTTGTTGATGTTTCATTAAGTGCAGATTATTGGAGTTTTCGTGCGCTTCGCGCACCGTAATGACTTATTCTCTTATTCACCTATTTACTTATTCACTTCCTATAACATATCTTATGTCAACATTACATAAGATTTGACTTTACTAATTCATTAAGTTATAAATATATTATAGGTGAATTAAGATGAGCTTGGAAAAGGAAATTAAAACTCTAATAATTGAATCGCTTGAATTAGAAGATATTACAGCTGATGATATTCAAGATGATGAACCGTTATTTGTAAGCGGTTTAGGGCTTGACAGCATTGATGCGTTGGAACTCGGTATGGCTCTTAAGAAAAAATATCATGTTGATTTGAGCGAAGACAAAGAAGAAAATCAAAAACATTTTTATTCTGTTAAGACTATAGCTGATTATATTAGAAGCTGTGATGCTTCTAAGGAAAATTAAGGATTTATGTAGTGGCAAAATATACCCGTGATGATATTTTTGACAAATTAGAGAGTATTCTGGCTGATGATTTTGAAATTGAGCCTGAAAAACTTGTGCCTCAGGCAAATCTGTTTGAAGATTTAGAGCTTGATAGTATTGATGCGGTTGATTTAGCAGTTAAATTGCAGGAATTTACCGGTAAAAAAATTCCGCCTGAAAATTTCAAACAGATAAAAACCCTTGATGATGTAGTAACTGCTGTTGAAAAACTGCTTTAAAACAGCGAACGGAAGGCAAGATGTCAGGAGGGCAAGCCGTTTACATAAAAAATTTTAAACCTTTACTGCCGTTTTTAGGAACTTTATGCATAGTTTTGTTGTTTCATTTCAGCAAAATTTATGTCTTGAAATTTTATCCTGTTGTTGTAAATTCGTTCATCTTCTGTGTATTTTTTGCGTCGCTTTTTTGCAAGGAAACAGTTATTCAAAAAATTGCTAAAAAACTGGAAGGCGGTACACTTGATGATTTTACAAGGAATTACACGCGAAATTTGACTTATGTCTGGTGTGTATTTTTGTTTGTAAACCTTTCTATATCAATAGCAACGGTATTTATGTCAGATAAAGTTTGGGCATTATATAATGCGTGTATTTCATATATTGCGCTCGGGGTAATGTTCGGGGTAGAATATATTGTAAGAGTAATTTTGAGAGCAAGGCACAGAAAACATGCAAAGCAGTGAAAAACCGTACATTTTTTATACATCAGGCACTACAGGAGAACCAAAAGTTGTAAAAAAAACTTATGAAAATCTTGAGGCTGAAGCTCTGGATATGGCAGATTTTTTTAAAGTATCAAAAGATATGGTGATTGTTTCGACTGTCAATCCGGAACATATGTTTGGTGCAGTTTTTACTGTTATGTTAGCTAAGGTAACAGGCTGCCGTTTAGAACCTGAAAGAGTATTTTTTCCGGAGGATTTAAAAGATTACGGTAAATATATTTTTGTCACAAGCCCTTCTTTTCTTGCAAAACTTGCCAAGTATGATTTTAAGTTTAAATATAAACCGCAGATGATAATTGCAGCAGGTGCAAATCTTGATGATGAAGTGTTTGAATATTTTGAAAATATATGTCCGGTAACAGATATTTACGGCAGCACGGAAACAGGTACTGTAGCCTACAGACAGTCGCATAAAGAACATTTAAAAGTATTCGATAATGTTAAAATGGAAGTTATAGACGGTAAAGTTGTTGTAAAATCGCCTTATTTTTCCGAGCCGGAAATTGTTTTGAATGATAATCTGGAATTTTTTAAAGACGGATTTCTTGTTAAAGGACGCAATGACAGAATCGTAAAAATTTATGAAAAACGTATATTGCTTGATTCTGTTGAGAAAAATTTGAATTCTAACGAGTTAGTTGAAAAATCACACTGTCTAAAAATTGATGACAGACTTTGTGCTGCGGTTGTGCTTAATGAGAAAGGACGTAAACTTCTTTTGGAAAAAGGAAAATTTGCAGTAACAAAAGTTTTAAATAAACATGCACACACTGATGTGACAGGTGCATTAATTCACTGCAAGAGATGGAGATTTTTATTTGAACTGCCTTTGACTAATTCCGGTAAAATTAACGGAGCAAGAGTAAGAGAAATTTTTAATACAAATGTTACGTATCCTGACATTATAGAATTCAGTATTTCTTCTTGCGGTGCGGATTTCAAGTTAATATTTCCGCACAACAGCAGTTTTTTCAAAGGACATTTTTCAAATTTTCCGATTTTGCCGGGAGTTGTACAGTTGTTTTTTGCAAAAGAATTTATTAAAGATGTATTTAGTCTTGATTTTATTCCGAACAAGGTAAAGAAAGTTAAATTTTCATCAATAATAAAACCTGATACTCTTGTGCATTTAAATCTTGTCAGAAAAGAAAATTCCGTTGATTTTAAATTTTTTGACAAAGATAAAGTTTTTTCTTCAGGCACTTTTGTTTTATAATATTTTTATGAAAAAGATTTCTACAGAAATGTATTTAAAAGTTCCGTTTTATGACCTTGATCCCATGAAGGTTGTCTGGCACGGCAATTATGTAAAATATCTGGAAGATTCAAGATGTGATATGCTGTCTAAAATCGGCTACACTTATACAGATATGATGAATGAGGGTGTTGCATACCCTGTTGCAACAATGGATTTGAAGTATATTAAATCCGCCAGATTTGCACAAGAATTAAAAATAGTTACTACCCTTATGGAACACGAGCCGGCTTTGATTATAAAATACGAAATTTTTGATGCAAAATCAAATGAACTTATATTCAAAGCAAAAAGTATGCAGATTTGTGTTGATGCAAAAACAGGCGAAAGTCTTTACAGAGCACCTGAAAAATTTGTGGAGATGTTGGAGAAATATGAATAAATTCTGGCTTTTTCTTTTAATAATTATTTGCAGTGTGAATTTTTGTTTTGCCTCGGGTGATATTTTTAATCATCCTGCAACAAGTAAAGAAATCTCAAATAATATGCCGGAACTTAAAAACGCTTCATGCAAATTTACGCAGGAAAAACATCTTGAGTCGGCTGTTTTAAAATCCGGCGGGAATTTTAAATTTTTAAAAGATAAAGGTGCAGTATTCGAAACTTTGTATCCGATAAAATCTACTGTTTCTTATACATCAGCTAAAAACAAACAAATTAATGAAATTATGAAGGCTGTATCTAACAGAAATTTTGCATACCTTGACAAAAATTTTAACCTTTATTTTTCAAAAGAAAATGACTTGTGGACAGTCGGTTTGAAACCTAAAAAGGACTCGGCTGCCTCTTCACAGCTTTATGATATAATTATAAAAGGCAAATCTGATATAAAATTTATTAAAATATCAACAATTAAAAACGGGACAACGGAAATCTCTTTTCAACAATGCACAACAAATTAATTAATACTTTAAGAATATTTTTCATTCTGGTACTTATTGCTCTAGGGCTTTCGGTAATATTCAGACCTGCGGGAACTGAAACAAATATATTAAAAGCTCTCTTCTCGCAAAAAGATAATGTACTTGTTGATTTGAGCACAAGATTTTCAGCAAGGATTAATGTAATTGTTGAGAGCGATAACCCTGAAAAATCTGAAGAAATATCCAAAACTTTTTATAATAGAATTGACAAAGAAAAAATGCATACCTCAAATGCGGATGTTCTGGAAATTATTGAAGATTACGAAAAGTATCATAACAACCTTTTATCCGCAAAAACTTATAACCTTTTAAAATCAAAACAATATGAAACAGTTGAGGAAAATTCTCTGGAAGCTTTATACAATCCTATAATGCAGCCTATAGGTTCAATTGAAAACGATCCTTTTCTGCTTTTGACGGATTTTGTGATGAATTTATCGGAAAATGGCAGCGTTTCAGATTTTACACCTTTTGAATACAACGGGAAATATTACAGTCTTGTAATGCTGACTGTTGATAATAATCTTGCGCTTTCGCCTACAATTTTGAATGATGAGATAAAAGTTCTCGTGGATACTCAGGAAGAACTTTCCCATGACGGTGTAAAAATTTATCTTACAGGTGCTCCTGTGCATTCGTATTATGCAAGCAGCCGTTCGATGTTTGAAATTAATCTGATTTGTATTTTATCAACATTGTTTGTAATAGGGTTGGTGTTCGGTTATTTCAAGTCATTAAAGCCTTTAATTCCGATTGCAATAAGTATCGGAACGGGAATTTTTGCAGGATATGCACTAACAGCATTGATTTTTAAAGATATTCATATTTTGACATTTGTATTTTCAACCACATTAATCGGTATATGCGTTGATTATTCTCTTCATTACTTTGTATCGGATGAAGCAGGAAATGACACTATAAAAGAAATTTTTAAAAGCCTTACCGTGAGCCTTCTGACAACAGTTAGCGCGTTTGTGGTTTTGTTATTTGCAAATTTTATTCTTCTAAAACAGATTGCAGTGTTTACTATTACAGGTCTGACAACAGTTTATGGAATTGTAGTTCTGTTTTATCCGCTTTTCTGTAAAAATCTGAAAACAGAGAAACGCTCTATCAAACATCTGAATATTCCTGACAGATACAGAAAAATTATACTTTGTACGGTTTGTGTTTTCGCTTTAACAGGCATTTTCAGGACAACATTTGACGATAATATTAAAAACATGTATGTCCCGCCAAAATTTCTGGTTAATGCCGAAAAACTGTTCGGCGAACTTGTAAAATCAAACGGAGATTTTTCCATATTTGTTGTAAAAGGGGACAACCTTGAAAATATTCTGCAAAAAGAAGAAGCAATTGAGGATAAATTAAGCGGACAGGATATAAATTTTCAATCTCTAAGCAAATATGTTCCCTCTGAAAAACGCCAGAGAGAAAACCAAATTTTACGAAAACAATTGTATAAAGATAAGCTTGATGAATATGCACAGTTTTTACCTGCAGCGAAAAGGCATAAACTTGTTTTTCAAAATTTTGGAAAGGATTTTTTGACTGCAGGAAATGATTTTACGTTTATCAAAAACAATTTTTTAATAGATAAAAATACTTCTATTGTTATTGCATACAATTATCAAGGCGGAGAAATAAACGGGATAAAACCGATTAATTTCCAAAAAGATATCTCGTCCCAGATAAGAAAATGCAGGCTGATTTGTTTAAGCCTTTTGGTTCCGATTTTCGGGCTGTTATATCTTTTACTTTCAAAAATTTATGATTTTAAATCGGCTTTAAAGATAATTTCGCCTTCAATATGTGCGGTAATCTTTGTTTTTGGATTGCTCGGATTGTTCAAATGCCCCGTTAACTTTTTCCACATACTTGCAATATTTTTGATAATCGGTTTTGGTCTTGATTATTCGGTATTCAGGTTTGCGGGGGCGAAAAAGTTTGAAGATGCTGTTTTGATGTCATGTTTGACCAGTGTATTTTCGTTTACGCTGCTGGCATGTGCAGGATTTAAACTTGTAAGTTCACTCGGAACGGTTCTTGCAATAGGGCTTTTGAGTTCGTATATTTTTAGTGTAATATTAATACAGAAGGCAAGAGATGATATGAAGGTGGATTATTAAAGCTGCCAGAGGGCAAGAAGCCCGGAGGTCAAGCTAGTATCAGTAATAAGTCTTTGAATAATTTTACTAATCTATCTTTAAATGAAATAAGCTTGACTTCCTGCCCTCCTGCCTTCTAATATGAGGATAAAATATGAGATACAGACGAGTAAAAAGACACATATCACCACAGGTTAAAGCACTGGCAGATGCTCAAAAAATTGCGTTTGCACCGATGACTTTTCAGGCAGTGAATGCAATGCTGAAATTTGGAATTCTTGAATTTCTCGAAGAAAATCCCTCAACCGTTGATGAAATTATTGAACACTGCAATATCCCAAAATACGCTGTTGAAACTTTGCTGGAAGTTGCAGTATGCTGCGGGCTTGTTGTAAAAACGGAAGAAAAATTTGTAAATTCTCTTGTTGCTTCGGCATTTTTAAATAACGAAATGACTAAAGTCAATTTCAATTTTGTCAAAGATGTCTGCTATCTCGGGGCATCTGAACTTGCAAATTCATATGAAGCATCAGAACCTCTCGGCTGCCGGAAATTTATCGGTAATTATGAAACAATTTATAATGCACTGCAGTTTTTGCCGGGTGATATGAAAAAAAGCTGGTTTGAGTTTGACCATTTTTATTCTGACAGGTGTTTTGATGAAGTTCTGAAAATAATTTTTCAGGATAAACCGGAGCAAATATTCGATATTGGCGGCAATACGGGAAAATTTGAGCGTGCCTGTCTTGAGTTTGATAAAGATTGCATCGTTAATATGATTGATTTGCCTGAGAATATAGAAGAAGCCAAAAAACATCTCAAAAATGACCGGCTTAAATTTCACGGGGTAGATGTTTTGAAATCAGATATGCCGAAAATTTCCGGCGCTGTTTTTATGAGCCAGTTTCTTGACTGCTTTTCAGAAGAACAGGTTATTCATATTTTAACAAACATTAAAAATTCAATGGAAGATGATACGAAAATCTTTATTCTTGAACCTTTCACGGACAAACAGATTTTTGAAGCGGCACAGTATTCCCTTGTGCATATTTCATTGTATTTTACATGTATGGCAAATGGCAAAAGCCGTATGTACACAGAAAAACGAATGCTTGAAATGATTGAGAAAGCAGGATTGAAGCTTGGTAAAAAGCACGAAAATGTCGGAGTTCATGACTACACATTGCTAGAAGTAGTGCGTAAGTAACAAACCGATTTTGAATAATAACGAGATTGAATAAATGTTAAAATGGTATGAAGTTAAAGAACAGGCGGCAGGACGAAAAAGGTTAATGCTCCTGTGGTATATATACAAAATTGCAGGTAAAAAACCTGTACAATTTATTGTGTTTTTCGTGACTCTTTTTGCTTTTCTCGGTGCCCCGAAAATAAGAAAATGTTCGTCAAATTATCTTAAAATAGCAACCGGTAACGGGAGTATCATTCAAGCGTTCAGGCATTTTTTAAATTTTTCTTATATGCTTATTGATACAATGGAAATGTATACGGATAACTTTGGTATACAAAATATTTATTTTGAAAATCTTGAAGATAAGCAGATATTGTTTAAAGACTTACTTGCAAATCAAGGAGTTTGTTTTTTGTGTGCTCATTTAGGCAACATAAATGCCATGCGCACATTCTGCAAATCAGGTACTGAAATTGAGAAGTTGAAAGTTAATATTTTTCTTGAAATTAATCAGTGTAAAATATTTAAAAATTTCCTCTCAAGTATAGCTTCGGAAGATCCGGTAAATGTGTACCCTGTTGAACATATAGATTTGACAACATCGTTAGATATAAAAAACAAACTTGATAACGGAGAAGTAATTTTTATTGCAGGTGACAGAGTTTCAGCGCATAATTCAGATGCTTATTTTACGTCTGAATTTCTTGGCAATAAAGCAAATTTTCCTTTGGGAGTTTTTAGATTTTCGTTAATTTTGGATGTTCCGATTTATTTTATTGCATGTACAAAAGATAAAAACGGAAAATATGCAATTCACCTAAAAAAATTTGAATTTCAGGGCAAACGCAAAGAAAGACTTTTGATGCTGGAAAAAGAATATATTGAATTTCTTGAAAAATTAGCAATACAATACCCGCTTCAATTTTATCATTTTTATGATTTTTTCTGTGGTAAAATCGACTTATGATAAAAGCTGTAATATTTGATCTTGACGGAACATTATTAAATACGTTAGAGGACTTGAAAGAGAGCACTAATTTTGCACTGCGTACATTTAATTACCCTGAGCGTACACTTGAAGAGGTAAGATGTTTTGTCGGTAACGGGGTGCGGAAACTAATCGAGCGTGCAGTACCTGAGGATTGCAAAAATATTGACGAATGTCTTGAAGTTTTTAAGAAAAATTATTCTGAAAATATGTGTAATTATACTCAAGCCTATAATGGTATCTTGAAGATACTGAAAGAATTACATAAAGAAAACGTGAAAATCGGCGTTGTGTCTAACAAATTTGATACTGCAGTCAAAGGTTTATGTAAAAAATATTTTGATGATTTAGTGGACATTGCAATCGGGCAAAATGATGATATCCCTAAAAAACCGGCACCGGATAGTGTTTTAAAAGCTATGAAAATTTTGAATTCCGATAAAAATTCGACTTTATATGCAGGTGATTCTGATGTCGATGTTCAAACAGCACGCAATGCAGGTTTAAGATGTATCGGGGTTACGTGGGGCTTTAGAACAAGGGATTATCTGAAAGGCGCCGATTTTATTGTCGATAATCCCGATGAAATAGTTAAAATAGTCAGGAGTTTGTAATATGGAAAAGCTTTCTGTTAGTTTGGAAGATTATATTGAAGAGATTTATAATCAAATAAAAAATGCGGGTCAGGCAAAAGTTACCGCAATTGCCGCGGCATTAAATGTTAAAAAAGCCTCTGTAACAGGAGCTTTAAATATTCTTGCAGAAAAGAAACTGGTAAATTATGCTCCTTATTCAGAGATAACTTTGACAAAAGAAGGCGAAAAAATCGCTAAAAAAATTTTTGAAAAACATAAAAAGCTTTCTGAATTTTTTGTTGAGGTTCTTGGAGCGGACGAAGAACAAGCTGTTGAAATTGCATGTAAAATGGAACATATAGTACCGGATAAGATTTTTAAAAATATGGTTAAATTAACAAAATATACAAAGTCTAATTTGCAGGAGAGGATAAAAAATCTTTATTAATACTCAAATAATTTAACCTCTTGACAAAAAGAATTTTTTAATTTAAAGTTAGGTTAACCTAACTTTAAATTTATTTAATAATTTAATGTAAAAACAGATTGTAACTGGCAAACTTCCTACACACTATGAGAGGGAAATTTTTCTACACACCTTCTTATACAAAAGCTCCCGTAATATTTTACGGGAGCTTGCTTTATAATCCATTTTGCGCAATAACGCTTATACACATTTTCTTTATTCTATCACGGGAGCAACAAATGTTCTTGCTGCAAGGTCTTTGTCAAGCATTAACAGAGCCTTTTTGTCGTCGCCTATAAGTTTTAATGTTGCAAGAACCTGCCCTACGTTATCTTCTTCTTCAACCTGTTCTTTAATATACCAGTTCAAAAAAGATATTGCTGCACGGTCTTTTGTTTCTTCAGCAACGTCCATTAGTTCATTAATTGAAGCTGTAACATATTCTTCGTGTCTTAAAATATGTTCAAAACAATCAAGAGGAGATTTCCAATCGACTTCTGGTTTATCTATTGCTTCAAGAGCAACATTTCCGCCTCTCTGATTTAAATAGTCAAACATTCCCATAGCGTGTGCGCGTTCTTCCTGAACCTGTACAGACATCCAGTTTACAAAACCTTTAAGGTTTAATCTTTCAAAATAAGCTTGCATTGAAAGATACAGGTATTCTGAATAAAATTCTTTGTTTATTTGTACGTTAAATGCTTTTTCAAGTTTTTCATTAATCATTATTTACTCCCTTCTTTTAACAATAAAAGTTTAGCACTAAAAATATTTTTATAAACTTTTGTTAATAATTTTTTTATTTTTTGGCAATTCTGCATATTCAGTTTCATTATAAAATTTACTATGATAGGAAAAGTTCAAAATAATTTTGTATATAGTTATCCTGCATCTGTTTGTAAGTTTAAATCGAAACAGCCGTCTTTTCAAGGTATACAAAGACTTACTCATATGAATATCGGCATGATGCCTGAAGGATTTATAGGACATGTTGTTTTAAGAAATGCCGCTAAAAATACTGATGATTTTATAAGTGTTTTTAAAAAATTTGACTGCGGTCAGGAAAGATATTTTTTTAAAAACGATAAAGATGAAGTAATAGGTGAATTTCTTGCAAAAATCAAGAAATATTTTGACTATGACAGAATTATGTATAAGGAAGATCCGAGCCATGTTTATGTAGATGATTTGTTCAATTATTCAAATCCCAATACTCCGTTTTATAAAAAAGGATTGGATTATTATAAAGGTTTGGGAGTAAAGGCATTGCAGATAGCTCAAAGAAGGAGCGATGAAGCTCAATGTATAGGCAATATAAAACTTAATTCAATGCCTGAAGCCAGAAAATTTTATACGGAAAAAATCGGTATGGTTCCTGATCCTCAACATCCATACAGCGGGATGCTTATGCTTCCACCTGATAAAAAAGAACCTTTATCAAAAATGAACGGCGGTTTATAGTTTTTTGAATTGTCTTTTCGGGCAATGAAAAATTGGTTTTATTTACTTATAAGTAAATATGTTATGAAACAAAATTCCGTAAATAAATTGTTAAAAGCACTAGGAGAAAATATAAAGCTTAAACGGAATGAATATTCTGATTATATTGCATTTCATGCTGTCGGAAATGCTTTTAATAAGCGCTGGCTTGGTAATATTGTTCCTGCTGATTTGCTGCAAATGTCTGTTAAAGAGGCTGTAGAAATTATTGTTACTCTTTCAGAGGGCGGAATTTTTTACGAAAAATTCCCCGACAACATTAAAACACCAAATTACGGCGATAACTGGGGAAGGCTTGCAAATTATATTGAAATAAATGACAGGGCAATAGCGTATATGGATGGCGGGTGTACCTGCAAGGGAATTTTGAGCTGTATAAAACTCCTGCCTGCAATTCCGCCTTCTGCAAAAAGTTTTGCTAACTGTATTATTTTATCTCAAATCTGGCAGAATATTTACGGGGACGCTTATGAAAAAGGCCCGTCAGAAGAAAATTCTATTTATGGTCTGCGACTTAACACAAGTTATAGTGACAACATTATAGATTATTCGATTGTTGATAAAATTACGCCTGAAGAACAGTTGAAAGCTTTTGTTGATTTAGCGCATTTCAGAGGGATAAAAGTCGGCTTCCGCCATGTGATTTCGGCAGATCAAATGAAGATTGTTACCCCTTACAAAGATGACGTAACTTTTGATTGGAAAAATCCGCAACATCAAGAAATTTATATACAGGAATGTGTAAAGTTGATGAATTTGGGGTTTGAATGTATGTTTATAGATTCCGCAAAACATATTGGCGGTTATGACATGGGAAATTATACAGGTGTAGGCGCTTTACCTGAATATTCACAGATGCAGTATATTCTGTATGAAATCAGGAGGCGTTCGGGCAAAACTGATATAAGTTTTGTCGGTGAAAAAAGTTCCGATGATTTTGAAAGATACATAAATATGGGACTTAATGCAGGAACCGATTTTATCACAGGCGATGATTTTTATGCAGTACGCGATTTGTCCGAAAAGTTGAAATATTCAAGAGTGTATGCCCCGGGTGTTGAAGTTACAAATGACAACAATGAGGGCGGGCTTTCTTACGAACAAAAGCTTAATCGTATAAATTCGGCACTTTTTGGATATTATCTTGCAAGCGACAAATTACCGAGTTTTATGCAGATGAACGATTTGTTCCCTCTGCGTTACGATACAAACACACACCATATTATGATGACAAATCCGTCATACTCTACAAACGGCACTGCCTTAAGCCACTGGGAAAACCTGTTTGCAAAAGATGACGGCAGAGAATATAACAGGCGTGCAGGCGAACTTTTTGCCTGGGCACTGGAAAAGTAATAATGAAAGCAAGAAGCTCAGAGGGCAGGAAGTCAAGCTATTATCGGTGCTTTGCACAAAAATAATTTCCGTAAACAGCCTGTCCTCTTGCCCTCCTGACTTCCGGCCTTCCAGTATATAAGGAGAATAAAAATGACATTTAATCCACTAGAAGAAAAAGGAATACCCGTTGAAAAACAGCTCAGAAGCTGGCAAAAAATTGTACAAAGACCGTTTGATAAACACAGTATAGACTGCTATTCAAGAACACGACAAATTTTGATGAACGGTATTGAAGTTGAAGCATGGAACTTCAAACACAATTTTGCAAGAAATTGTGCTGACCCTGAGGTAAAAAAGCTTATTGCACTTTCGCGCAGAATCGAAGATATGCAGCAGACTACCGTAAACTGGATGACACCTGCCTGCCAGACAGTTCTTGAAACAACACTGGGTTATGAACAGGTTGCTGTTGACCTGACAGCCTGGATGGCGCAAAATGAACCCGATGATTATGTAAAAGAAACATTTAATTTCGGGCTTCTTGAAGATTTTGACCACCTTTACAGATACAGCCAGTGGGCTTATATGATGGACGGAATTCTGCCTGATAATATTTTGCAGGGTATGACAGATGTTGTGATAAGCCGTCCGACACAAAACCACCACAACGACAACAGTATAAGACTCCGCAATCACTACGACAGAAAAACAGCTTCTCCGCAGACAAAAGTTAATATCTATACTCTTGTTTCAGGTGAACAGCAGACACATAATTTCTATGCCGAACACGGTATGATGTATGCTAATGACGATTTGAGAAGGACTTACGGAGAAATATGCGACGTTGAAGAAGAACACGTTACAATGTACGAATCTTTAATAGACCCTGAAGAAACTCCGTTTGAAAAACTTCTTCTTCATGAATTTACGGAAGTCTGCACATACTATAACTGTTATAAAGATGAAGTTGATGAACAGCTAAAACAAATCTGGGAAGAATTTCTTGCCTTTGAACTGGGACATTTGCAAGTTGCTGCTGATCTTCTTAAAAAACATGAAAAACGCGACCCTGAAGAAATTATCGGTACAAAAATAGTTCTTCCTTGCCATTTTGAATCTCAAAAAGAGTATGTAACCAATATTCTGGAAAATGAGATTGATAAACGTCTTGACGGCGGTACAGGTTACACAACAATAGATAAACTGCCGGATAACTGGGCAAGCTACGATGCTCAAGAAACTGTAAACGGCGACGGTGCTTACACAGAACAGACAATAAGGCTTATAAAATGTTCGCTCGGTTCGGATATTGTAACTGCAGATAACAAACTTCATAAAAAACAGCCCGAACTCTTGAAACGCGGTTTAGAAGAAAAAGCTCAGGCACCAAATACTGTTTCCGTTGAAGAATATGAAGAAATGGGAAAAGTAAAAATCGAGGAAGCGTTATGAATGAAAAACAGCTTGTAAAAGTTTTAAAATTCATAGCTGTAGCGGGTATTATGACCGCTGCCGTGATTTCGGTTTTGAAAAGCGGTATTATCAGGCATAAATTTGATGAAATTAAAAAGAAGTTCAACTATAAAAAGAACCGTGACAGCATGATACTTATCGCAAAACAGATTAATCGGGATATACAAAATATTAACAGACGTACATCCCAACGCTATCACGATAAAAATCAAGAAAAGTACGACGAACTCTGGGGAAATGATTATTCCTGTAATTAACAAAAAGGCGTTTTTTAAAAACGCCTTTTTTATATAACATTCACCAGACCTGTTGAATGGTCAAAATGGCAGTTAACAATCTCCAGATTTCCGTTTTTAACAGCTTCGTTTATGATGACCGAATGCTTCATTAAATAATCGTTAACCCATTTTGTATGTTCCTGTGCAAAAAAGTTGTGGCATTTAATATCTTCTTTATGGTTTAACACAGGGTACACGCATTTCAAAATTGAAGAAAAATCTTTCATGGGCTCGGGATAATGCTCTTTTGCATATTTCATAACTCCGCAATCATCATGTCCTAAGAGTATTAAAAGCGGGACATTGAGTTTTTTAACGGCGTATTCGACACTTTCCACAACGTTAGGTCCAGTAGTCATTCCGGCAACTCTTACAACAAAAAGTTCCCCGATTCCGCAGTCAAAGATGATTTCAGGAACAACTCTGCTGTCCGAACACGTCAAAACACAGGCATAAGGCTCCTGATGAAATGCAAATTTTTTCAAAGTTTCCGCTGCCATATTTTTTACAGACGGCGTTCCGTTTAC
>CALUPR010000002.1 GCA_944322705.1 Candidatus Gastranaerophilales bacterium | reverse complement strand
CGGCTGTCAAAGTAGCTCAGCATTTTAACTTTATTTTTAACATCTTTAGCTTTTTTCTGCTTTGCTTCTCTCAGTTTTGCGCTCTTGTTTGCGTTTGCATAGTTATTTTGAATTCCGATTTCATCCCCATAATATATAATAGGAATTCCCGGAAGCGACATCAATATTGAAAAAGCCATACCTATTCTGTCAGGATTTTTATCTAAAAAGTTTGCCATTCTGCCTGAAATCCCGAACCCTTTTCTGAATGATGCGCCTTTTGGTGCGAGATCTTCAAAGAGAATTTCTCTTGTTTTTTCGTTAACCATTTCAAGGGTAAGTTCATCGTGAACTCTCAGAAATATTGCCCAGGAAGCGGATGTTGGAATTTGCGGTGTTTGTTTGTAAGCTTTCCAGAAATAGCTGTTATCTGCAGTTACAAGTGATGCCCAGATTGCAGGCATGTAGGGAAAGTGATAGGCTATCTGTACTTCATCGGTTCTTGTGAGTTCTTTTTCTTCACCTTTTATATTTTCTTTAATTTTTCTTTCTGATCCGAAATAAGGAAGAATTTTATTCGGCATCTGGCAGGCTTCTGCCTGAATGACAGATCGCGGCGCAACTGCCTGAATAAAAGCACTTAAGATTTTTATAATTCTATGGGTTTCTTCTAAATTTTCCGCATTTGTGCCATCCTCTTTTATGAGGTAAGGAATTGCGTCCATTCTAAAAATATCTACCCCCTGATTTGCCCAGAAAGCTATAGTTTCTAAGTTATAGTATAAAACCTCAGGATTTTTCCAGTTTATATCAAGCTGGAAAGGGTAAAAAGTGTGGTAAAAATAGTAATCTTTTTTATTTATTGTCACTTTTCTGTAGTTATTTTCGGTTATTTCGGGGAAAATAATTCTTCTTTTTGAAATTTTTCCGTTTGGTTCTTTATATTCTGCAACCCAGCCGAGTTTTTCATCTTTGTATTTTGTATATTCAGGCATTTGTTCTCTGACAACAAAATAGTTAATTTTTGAAGTGTCGCCTTTTAGAGCCTGTTGAAACCATTCATGCTGATCTGAAAAATGGTTAAGAACTAAATCTGCTTTGATTTTGAAACCTTTTTGTCTTGCTGCGGATATGAATTTTTGAAATTCAAACATTCCGCCCAGATCCTGCCTTATTCCTCTTGGATTTCTGATATCAAATCCTGCATCTTCCATAGGAGAATCGACAAACGGCAGAATATAAATTGTTGTAACTCCAAGTGTTTTAAGGTAATCCAGCATGTGAATATCATCTTTAAAAGTATTTGCTTTGTCGGGATTTTTTACGCCGAAGTGGTTAGCGTAAAACATATAAATTACTTCATCTTTATACCAGTCAGAAGGTCTTGATAAATCTTCTGCAACTAAATTAGACGGTCTTTTTGCCTTTGTTTCTTCTGCAATTTTTAATATATTGGCATAAATACTTTCTATATTTTCAGTTCCGTATACTTTAGCAAGAGAGGCTTTTATTTCTTTTTCCAGTTTAACCGGAATAATTTGATGTTCTTCCGTTGTTTTTGTTATATGCGGAATAACGGGTGTATTCACCGCAAATACTGTCGGGGCACTGTTAAATATGAAAAGAAATGTGAGTATACTTGCTAAATATTTTTTCATTATTTTACCTCTCTATATTTGATATAATTGTTAATTGTATCATTGGTTATAGCTATTACAATTAACAAATCAGGCAATGTCTTTTTATAAAATAAAAAATTAATATCCTTTTTGATATTGTTATTATAGTATAAAGTATAATCTCCCGTAAGGTAATTTAATTTTATGTATAATTTTGTTACAAAAGAATTATGAGCATTCTTTTGAAGATATATATTCAGCTATTATTCCTGCTGCATCCCGAACTATGCCCTCACATGGACGGTCTTTGTAATATTGTTCAGTCCTTTTTGAAGGTGTAGGATTGTCATATTTTACATCAAGTTCAAGAAGTTCACGGCAGATAATTGTGTTATGTTTTTCGGTAAATCTTTTTGCAAGCTCCTGAATTCTTGCGTAATGTTCACCTTTTATTTCGTCATTGTTTGGAGTTGTGTAACCGTACTTTAATCCTGCAATCATAAACATTGCGCTTACGGCGCCGCACACTTCCCTTAGTCTGCCCATCCCGCCGCCGAATGAAGATGATAGTTTTAATGCTGTTTCAAAATCAAGCCCGAGTTCATCGGAGAATGCACAAAAAACAGATTGTGCACAATTATATCCTTCTCGAAATAATTGACCTGCTTTTTTTGAATATTCGTTTTCCATAATCATATTGTACTATAAAATTAATCTGTTCGGGAATGCGTTTTTATTTTAACGGAAATAATATTTCTGATATGAACAATTTATTAAAATACTTAATTTTATCGGCAATATTAATTACTATTGGTGTTTCTTATTATTTTTACAGAACGAGAACTTATGTTACCGCTGAATTTAAAAATCTGCGTCCGTTTCATGACAGGGCTCCTATTTATTACAACGGATTTAAAATAGGTAAAGTCGTGAGAGTGCGTCCAAATAAAACATATACAGCAACTATAGTTACATTAAGGCTGCATCCTATGGATTTGAGGCTGCCTGTGAATATTACCGCAAATTTAAAACGTGAAAAAAATAAGAAAAATGATAAATATGATTATATTGATATAATTTATCCCGAGCATCCCTCTCAATTTTTGATAAAAGATGGTGACAGAATTGCAGGGAAATCCAGTGTAGAGTTAGATACATATCTTTCAAATCAGGATGAGGATTCTTTAGATGATATTAAAGAAGATTTTGCACAAACAATAGAAAATTTAAACATAACTGTTCAGGCTCTTGGTGATTTGTTCACTACAATTAATTCAATGGCTGAGGATGTTAAACCTAATGTTGTAAAGGCTTCCTCTGATTTGAAAGACAGCAGCGGCAATTTTGTTAAAATATCTGAAAACGTAAGTTCTGTAACAGGAAACATAAACGAAACCTTTGACAGAAATGCAATGAATTCCGCAAATAATGACTTTCAGGCTGTAGGAAACAATGTGAAAGTTATGACGGATGAATTCAATAAAACTATACCTCAGATAGGATGTACAATAAACGAAATAAACAGAGTTTTATGTAATATTGATGAAATGACTGCAGGTTTAAATCGTACAATGAAAAAGCCTTTTGGCGGTTTAAGACTTATTTTCGGAAGCCCTGTGGGTAAGAAAAAATGTAATTGTGAATAATTACACATGTGGGGAATGTATTTTTTTATTTCTTAACTTAGTATTATTTATACTAATTTTCGAAATAGAGGAAAGTATGCCGAATTCATCAAGAAATTACATTTTTTGTGTCCTTTTATCTTTGATTATCAGTACATCACTGTGTTTTATTTTGAATTTTGAATGTTCAATGCATATACTTTATTTTATACTCTTGTGTTGTCTTGTTAATGTATATGTTGTTTTGTATATTTCAAGACGGCATATTGCAAAAGAAAATGAGGAAAGAGAAAATAAGTTAATACGCCAGATAGAATTCAGTTCAAATCATCTCACAACAATAATTAGTAATTTACCGCTCGTGGCATATATTATTGATCTTAATTGCAGATTCGTAACAGGTAATGCAGAAGCTATAAAATTTTTTGAGGCAGAAGACAATCTTGAAATGTTAAGATATCCTGACATGGTTTTCGAAAAAAATACTCTTGAAATGATTAGAGAAGAAAATGAGCTTATAATTCAGACTAAAGAACCGTTTGTGACGGATAAAATTGTAAAACTTAAATCAGGTAAGCAAAACTGGTTTAATATCAGAAAAGTTCCGATATTAAACGATATGGATGAAGTTAAAGGGTTTGTAATCTTCGGAAGAAATATTGATATTGAAAAAGCTGCCCAAAAACAGAGAGAAACATATATCTCGACGCTCAGTCATGATCTGAAAATCCCAACACTCGCACAAATTAGAGCATTAGAACTTTTGATAAATGGAAATTTAGGGAAAATTAATAAAATGCAAAGGGAAGTTATCAATTTGACTCTTGATTCCTGCCGTTATATGTATGATATGCTTTCAACACTTTTGTCTACTTATAAATATGAGAATAAAGATATATCATTGTCATACGAAAAAATTCAGGTAATGAAACTTATGGATGAATGTTTTCACAAATATATGAAAACTATGTACCATAAGAATATTCATATTAAAGTGAAAGCAAAAGAGAAGTTTTTTACTGTTTATGCGGATAAAGTCCAGATAAAAAAGGCATTTGAAAATTTAATTGATCATTGTATATCAAGTGCTTATGAAAATACAGAGATAATTTGTGATATTAAAAAGATGGATAACGGCAAAAATGTATTTTTATCCTTAGGCTTTGAAAGTCCTTATATCACTTCAGAACAGATTGAAAATTTGTTTAAACGTTATACTACTGCTGCAGAAAAAATGGGTAAAGTTGGCAGCGGGTTAGGGCTTTATCTTGCAAAACAGATTATCAATGCTCATAACGGTTTGATTTATGCCGAAAGTAAGGAGTCAAATTATAATATTTACAATATAATGTTGCCTTGTATTAACGAATGTAAAATTCCTGCCTTATCAAGTTAAAATTTTATATAATTTTATTATGAAAAAATTATTATTAGTAATTATATGTTTATTAAGTATTTCAGGGACTGTTTTTGCTGCAGTTGATAGAGAAACACAAAGAAATGCTTACAATGCCATGATTCAAAGTCAAAAATATCATAATGATGTTTGTCAGAGAGCTGCAGATAATTTTCGCAGAGATCATCGTTTTACAGGTTATATCAGGTCAACCTGTCTGCTTTTTCAATCGGAAAGGCAAAGACTGATTGAAGCTGTTTTCCCGAGTGCAAATAATGTTGAAGATGAAAATTATAAAGATGAATATCCGATTTTAGTCTCAAATTTTATTCAAGGTGTTAATAATAAAGAAATAGAGGCATATAGAGCCATTATAAATGAATACTGCAGATATAATGTTTTTAAGTTTAAAAATGATCCGCAGGTGTGTGCACCTGCAAGAATTGAGAGTATATTTGCCAGATAATTTAAACTATTCCTTGTGCCGTCATTGCGTCTGCAAGTTTTGTAAAAGCAGCAATATTCGCTCCGGCAACGTAATTTTTACCTAAACCATATTCATTTGCAGCATATTTGCATGATGTAAATATGTTTACCATTATATCATTAAGCTTTTTATCGACATCTTCAAATGAGAGATAATATCTCATACTGTTCTGGCTCATTTCCACAGCAGATATTGCAACTCCTCCTGCATTAGCAGCTTTAGCCGGCGCAACAAGAATATTTTTATCCAAAAAGTACTCGGTTGCTTCTTTAACACAGGGCATATTAGCTCCTTCTCCTACTGCAAACACTCCGTTTTCAACCAGTTTTTTGGCTGAATTAAGAGTTAGTTCATTTTGAGTAGCACATGGAAGCGCAATATCAGTTTTTATTTCCCAAATAGGAGAATCTTTCCCTTTACATTCAATATATTCAGCGTGCGGGTATACTTTGAGATATTCACTTATTCTTCCGCGTTCAATTTCTTTAATTTGTTTGACAACTTTTATATCAATACCGTTTTTATCGTAAATACATCCGTTAGAATCACTCATCGCAATTACATTTGCCCCGTATTCCTGAGCTTTTTGGCAGGCATATATGGCAACATTTCCGGCGCCAGATATCGTAACGTTTTTCCCTTCAAGGGAAAAATTATTATTAGCAAGCATTTCTCTCATAAAATATATAAGTCCAAAACCTGTTGCTTCTTTTCTTACAAGAGAACCGCCGTATGATAGACCTTTGCCGGTTAAAACCCCTCCTTCATAAACATCTTTAATTCTTTTATACTGCCCGAATAAATAACCGATTTCTCTTTCCCCTACACCTATATCGCCTGCCGGAACATCAATATCCTGTCCGATATGTCTTTGAAGTTCTGTCATAAAGCTCTGGCAAAATCTCATAATTTCATCATCAGATTTGCCTTTAGGATCAAAATCGCTTCCCCCTTTGCCGCCGCCTATAGGAAGACCTGTAAGGGCATTCTTAAAAATTTGTTCAAATCCCAAAAATTTTATAATACTTTGATTCACACTCGTGTGAAATCTTAATCCGCCTTTGTATGGACCTATAAGACTGCTGAATTGTACTCTGTATCCTCTGTGAACTAATGTTTGACCTTTGTCTGTAACATAAGGAACTCTGAAAGTTATCATTCTTTCAGGTTCAATCATTCTTTCAAGAAGAGCGATTTTCTCATACTCAGGATGTTTTGCTATCACAGGCTCTATTGAGATAAGTACTTCTTCTACAGCTTGAAGATATTCTGTTTCGTTAATATTTTTTTCTTTGACTCCGTTTAAAACTTTTTCTATATATTTATTCATAAACACCTTCTTTATTGTAAAAAAATTGTAACATATTATTTGGTTACATGCAATTGATTTTTAGCAAAAATCGTTTATAATATGACATATAGTTTAAAGGAGTGTAATATGTTTGAAAAATTTGAAAAATTCCAATTGGTTTGGCTGGCTGTAATTTTGGCTTTAGGTCTTGTTATCGCAGTGAAAGTAGCTACAAATGGCGTATCGAAAGATAATATTTCCGTGACAGGTTCTGCTTATCAGATAGTTAAATCTGATTCAGGAAGACTTGAATTTGAAATTAGTGCACGTAAACCGAATAAACAGGCTGCATATAATACTGTTAAGACCCAATTGCCTGTTGTTATGAAATATCTTGAAGAAAAAGGAATTACGGATATTGAAGTAAAGGCTGCAAACGGTTATAACTCATATAAGTATACTCCAAATGGTAATATGACTAATGATATTGCATACTATAATCTTTCACAGCTTGTAATTATAAAGTCAGATGATGTTCAAAAGATAAAGGAAATATCAACTGATGTTCAGCAGCTTTTGGATAAAGGTATTGATATAAATGTTCATTCACCGGAATATTTTTATTCAAAACTTGGAGATTTGAAGGTAAAACTTCTTCAGGATGCGACAACAGATGCAAAAGACAGAGCAACGGCGATGCTTAAAGCAACTCATAACAAACCCGGAAAAATTCAGTCTGTCCGTATGGGAGTTTTTCAAATAACTCCGGTGGATTCAACTAATGTTTCTGATATGGGGATTAATGATACGACAACTGTTGATAAGAAAGTTACGGCAGTTGCAAACGTTGTGTTCCGTATAAAGTAAGAGGTTAATGTTATGAAAAAGATTTTTTCAGCAATGCTTTTTTTATGTGCATCATTACCTGCAGTTGCTTTTGCTCCGCCTGATGCCTCAATAATACAGGTGCATGATATGCAAATGATTAATCAGCAAAGATTCAGGCAGGAAGTCTTAAACGATTATAATGATGTCCAAACTGAAAAAGAAAGGTTTAAAAAGAAAACAGCACCTGAAGAACCTTTAATAAATAAACTTTTTAATAAGAAAAAGTTTGTCGAAGAAAATGGCGAAATAAAAATACAAAGTGATGATGAGGTTGCAGATTAGTTACTCATTCCTGCCCTGTAGCCGCACCAGCTGAAGATAACAGGTAATATTTTATCCACGTGCAGCTTTTCTGCTATGGGTACTTTTGTTAAAACCAGCACTCCTATTGCATCATCAATGTTTGCTATAGAATCTTTAATTGTTAGTTTCCTGTCAGGGACTTTGTCATGCGGGTCGTTAATTTTGTTGGATAAAGCGGCTGCAATCGGCATACCTGCAAGTAAGCCAACCAGAGTCCCTGATATTTTAAAAGTGTTATTATTTAATTGTTTAAATTTGCTGCTTAATTTAAATAAGCCTCCGCATAATAATGTCGGAACCGTAGCATTCATAAACTGAAAAACACCTTCGTTGAGTTTTTGCTTGCTGTGTTCTCTTTCAAATATTACTCCCGCTGCTGTACCGCCAGCTATACCACAGGTGCTGACAAGCAGTAATTCTTTAATTCCGTATTTGATATTATAAAGTTTTGAATTTTGAGTTTTTGCAAGAAATAACATCGGAACCAGTGTTGCTGCAACGGAACTTGCCGCTACTTTAATTTTTAGCGGAGTTTCAGACTTGTCAGAAACGGTCATTCTGTGATTCCTGTATGTCCGAATATCATATTCAATTTTATTCCCGGAAACAGGTGCCAGCATAATAATACCTTTTTAAGTTATTCTATCATATTAATATCCGAGAATTGAAATTTTTGCCTAACCTATAAGAATTATTAAGTTGTTGATTAATTTTTTATAGATTTTTTATTTTTCGGTTCAATAGATTAGAATTATGTCGGTAAAGAATGGAAAAATATCAGACATATATCAGGACTTAATTTTTGAAATTGCACTGTTTACTACATAGGGGCTGATATCTAATCTTTTGCAGATTTCATCTATGCTCATATTGTTTTTGTACAGTTCAATTATTGATTCTTGTTTAAAATCTTTTATTGATCTGTTGAAATGCCTTTTTATAAATTCTGCCAGTTCATGTTTTGATAATCCTGTTTGTTCAAGTATTTCTCTCATTGGTACCTTTTGTTCAAATAATGATTTAATTTGTTCAACCCGTTTAATGGTTTTAAATTTACGCGGGGGAGTGAGATTGTATTTTCTTGTTGTATGAAAAAACCAGGCTTCGCTTCCATTATACATATCAATAATCTCGTTGCGTGTTTTACCGTTTTCAATAAGTTCAAGAATTTCTGATTTTTTGAGTTTTGGATATTTGCTTGTAAATGCAGGTGATTGATTTTTAAAATTGTTGATAGAATAAATATTGATCATATAAACTCCTTTATTATTCAAAAACCCCTAAAAATAATTTTTGCTATTTCAAGCAAAAAATAAAGTCCGAATTGTTTAAATTCGGACTTTATTTTTATTTATTTATTTATTTATTTTATTTCATACCCAGAAGGTTTTTTAATTTTTCAATAAAATTGAATTTACCTTCAGGAGCTTTAACAGTACCGTTCATTTGAGCTTCTTTAGAACCTGTATTAACTATTTTTACTTCTGAGTTATTATTTGTGATAGTACTGTCTTCAGTGATGTTTAAGCCTTCACCTTTGTTAGAGATGATTATCGGGGCTTCATGGTTATCAGTGTTTGTATTTGTAATGTCACCGGAGATATTCATATCACCTTTGTGGTTAACAAGAGCTGATTGAACACCGTCTTTGTTTTCAATAGTTCCTTTGAAGTCTAAGCCGTCTGATCCCGTAATATTTTTGATTAATACATTACCTGAACCGTCAACTTTAAAGTTTTCTGAAGCAGTTAAGCCTGTACCGTTTTCTCTTGAGGCAGCGTATGTGTAATCGTTACCTTTATTATGGATTTGACCGCCGAGGTAGAGATGATTTGTGTTGCCTAAGATATTCAATCTGCCTTCGTGGGTAATTTCGTTGTTAACTTCCATATCACCGGAACCGTAGTTTTTGATGTTTGTAGTTCCGACACCTGACTGAGTAATTTTGCCGTTGCTTGCAAATGTTGCTTTGCCGCCGCCCTGTCTGTTAATTACACCAAGGTTGCCGTCTTCAACTGTAATGTTACCTGAAACATACATATCACCGCTGTAGTTGTTGATAGCTGTTTCTCCGTCAACGTTTGAAATATTGCCCTGAAGGTTCATACCTCTTTCGCCTTCAGCAGTTGTGCCTTCATGTTTGATGGCAAGGTTACCCATTTCATTTGAAATATTTGTACCTTCTTGAGTTGTTATACCGGTTGATTTATCTCTTGAGAAGATGTACATATATCCTTCTTTATTTTTCAATGAACCCTGTTTTGTTAAAGCTTCATTGTTGGCAACTGTTAAATGTCCGTTGTCATTATAAACACGCATATTACCGGTGTTTTCAACATCGCCGACAACAGTTAAACCGTCAGCACCAGATGAGTTAACAATTTTCAGGTCGCCTTCGTTTTTAATTTTACCGTTCTGGGTAATCAAAAGTCCGGTACCGTTTTCTTTGTTTATGATACCCATATTGCCTTTATTATTAATAACACCGTTAACCATTAACTGACCGTTAGTGTTATTAATAGCAGTTTCACCGGTATTTGTAAGAGTACCTTCAAGAGTCATACCGTTAGCACCGCTGTTTTTAATCGAAAGGTTACCATTGCCGTTAATTTGTCCGTTTGAAGCAAGGGTAAGTTTAGTGGCATTTCCTTCGTTCCAAACGTTCATATCGCCGTCAACAACTCCGACAACACCGTCAATTTTCATTTCTCCGGCTTTGTTTTTCAAACCGAAGTTTTCCTGTGAAGTCAGTTTTGCATTTTGTTGAATTTCAAGACCGTCTTCACCTCTGTTTTCAACCTGTAAAACTTTACCTGCATTTACGTCACTGCCGCTGGCAAAAGTCATTTTACCGTTGTAGTTGACAATTCTTACGGTATCAACATTTTTGTCGCCTATATTGCCTGCGATTTCCATTCCGCCTTCGCTGTGGTTTGTTATATTTGTATTACCGACTGAAGATGTAGTACCTGCAACTGTAAGTTTACCTGTACCTCTGTTAGAAATAGCGATTTCATTATCTGTAACAAGTTTTGCATCTTTACCGATGTTAACGTTAGCCCCTGTGGTTACAGGACCTTCTTCCGGGTCTGTGGATCTGTTTGTAACGATAAGAGTGTTATTTTTACTTGAAACAGTGCCGTTTACGTTTAAATCTCCATTATAGTTATACAATTGAGCTTTGTCATTTGAAGCAATAACTGCACCTTTACCAACTGTTAAACCGGTTTCGCCTTCATTGGTTAAAAATACTCCGCCGTTATCAAGGTTTGCTACGGTACCTGAAACATTGATACCTGCACCGTCTTTGTTATCGGATCTGATAAGAATTAAACTGCCGTTTTGAATAGCGTTTGCAGTCAACATGCCGTCTGTGTTAACCAGATTGTTAAATACAGCATCAGCCTGTGCTTTGTCAGAAAGGAGATTAATTCCGTTTACTCCGTTAATAAGTCTTCCTGAGATATCAATATCTGTGCCGCGTAAATCAATACCGCTTCTTGCAATAATGTCGCCTTTAATATCAATAGCAGCGTTGCTGTCGTCTTTCAGCTCAGAAATTCTGTTTATGTTATCAAATACTTTATGTGTTTGGTTATAATCATTTTTTAAGCCGTTATACGTAGTGCTGCTAGGTGTAACAACAGACAACGAACCGACGTTTAGTACACCTGAAGCCCCGACTACCATTCCGTTCGGAGAGATAAATATTGCATGCCCGTCGTAGAAATTGTTTCCGCGCATTGTATTGACAATACCGTTGATGTCAATTTTGCCGTCAACAAGGTTAATGAATGTATCAATATCTTTTACACCCAATTGATAAAGCAGGTTTGCAATATCGCCCTGACCTAACTGGAATTTATCATAATGTCTGTATCCGACATCACCGTTTGTTGCTTCAGGATGGATATTAAAAATGTTACCGCCGCCTGGTGCACCAGGAACACCTTCAATGCCTGTAATCTCGGATGCCGCATACACGCTTGTCACGGACAAGAATGCAGCTATTACACCAATCATAAGCTTTTTGTTCATAAAATACTCCTTTATGTTAGTAAATTTGTTAAATTTTCACAATAAATCACAAATATACTTGTACAACAAGTATACTTTTAAAACGCACAAAAAAATATTATTTTGCGCATTTGTGAATAAATATTAAGTTTTTTGTTAACCCATTCTTATACTCCTTTTCTTCAATTTTCTAAAGACAAATATCCTCTTAATATTGCACATACTATAATAAAGTAATTAACGGTATGAAAATTGCTAAACTTTAGAAAATTTTAAGAAATGTAAAAGTGAGTTTATCCTTTGAAGGCACCCCAGGCTTTAATTGTACCTTTTTGATATTTTATTAAATAATATTCCCCTTTTGGAATATATTCTAACGTAGCTTCCATAAAAATTTTAGGTTCATCTGGCGGCATGCCGACTTTTGCACGTTTTTTGTTTGTATCTTCCCGTAACTTCTTTTCTTTTTTTAATTCTTTTTTTACGGTTTTGTTGTTTAAACGCGCCTTTTCGGTTGCATCTTCTTCAATTTTTATTACGGGAATTATTGCAACGGGATTTTTAGATTCCAGAAGAATTAAAAATTCCATAGAATCAGAAAGGGCGATTTCATAGTGTCCCGGTTTTATCATCCCGCCGGCGTTGTTATAAATAGGATCAGATATCGTAAGTGTCGGGTATTGCGAATCTTTAAGAGAATATCTGTAAATTGCCTGACTGCCGATATTATAGCCTGCAGTTTCCTGCGGCTGCTGCGGGTAAGGACGGATATATTTCTGTGTAAGAACTTTTTCAACGTACATTCCTTCAAACATTATTCGAGCCTCTGCAAAAGATTTTTAATTATATTTTGCACTTCGTCAAAACTTTTGCCAAGTGCGTGTGCTCCGCCGGTAAATATCAAAGACATATATTTTTGTGAATTGTAAAGTTCGCCGGACTTCAATGCCAGACGGTAGCTTTCGCGCATAAGTCTTTTAAGCCGGTTACGTTTTACAGCTCTTTTGTGTGTCTTTTTGCTGACTACAAAACCTGCTTTTGTGAAAGAGTTTTTATCTTTTTTCTGCAAACCGGCAAAAAGAGTTATACCTCCGTTATGAAATGAATTTTTAACTCTGTAGGTAGCTGAAAATGCTGATTTATTTTTAAGTCTGTACTGTTTTTTTAACATCTTTTTCTCAGAACAACACAGCACGCCTGAAATATTCCGACCTGCTGTGTTTTAATTCATAACTTTTTTTGCTATTTATGCACGTTTTTTAGCGGTAATAGCTAATTTGTGACGACCCTTTGCACGGCGTCTGTTTAATACTTCCTGTCCGCCGGGAGTTGCCATTCTTGCTCTGAAACCGCTGACTTTCTGTCTTTTTACTTTTGTTCCTTCTAGTGTACGTCTCATTTTTTTTATTTCCTTTAATTTATATTTGTCGTATAATTCAAATGTTAAATGAAAAAAAAATATTAGTCAACACAAAAAGAGGAGCAGGTTAAATAATATGAACAAAAAATGTAAAATAGGATTTATTGGCTGCGGTAAAATGGCAAGTGCTATAATAAAAGGAGCAATTTCATCAAAATTTGTTTCAGAAGAAAATATTAAAGGTTCGGAAGTCAATTGTGATATAGCGGAAGCCGCTCAAAAACGCCTGGGTATTGAAGTTTTGACAGATAATAAATGTCTTGTAATAGATAGTGATGTGATTTTTATTGCAACAAAACCCAATTATGTTGTAGATGTACTTGATGAAATAAAAGAAGAATTAACTCCTGATAAATTGGTTGTTTCTATTGCTGCAGGAGTTTCAACATCAAAAATAGAAAATATAATCGGCAGACAAAGAGTTATCAGGGTAATGCCAAATACTCCGGCACTTGTTCTGGAAGGTATGAGTGGAATTTGTAAAGGAACATATGCAACCGATGAAGATGCTGAATTTGTAATGCAAATGCTGTCTAGTATCGGCAAATGTATTGAAGTTTCGGAAGATCAGATGGATATAGTTACGGCTATATCGGGTTCCGGTCCGGCATTTTTCTATAAGGTTATAGAGGATATGGCACGTGCAGGCGAGAAATTAGGACTTGAATATGAAAAATCATTAATGCTTGCAACACAAACTGCTTTGGGCTCATCTAAAATGGTTATGAAAAGAGGCGAAACTCCTGTTCAAACTCTTATTGACAATGTTGCTACAAAAGGTGGATGTACTTTTGTAGGAGTGTCAGTAATGAGTGAAGAAAATTCCGAAAAACTTTTCTATGATGTAATTTTAAAGACTGCTCAAAAAGCAGGGGAATTAGGTAAATAAATATTTACAAAACAGCAAAAAAATCTGTTTAGACTATTTGTAATTTCATAAGCGGATTTTTATTATGAATATATTACCTGAAAAGATAATAAATAAATATATTATAACAGCAGATAAGTTAAAAATGAAACATTGGCGTGAACTAAACGGGTGTCCGCTTAATGTCAATGCTGCGTATGACGGTTATACTGGGATTAAAATTTGCAGATTTCCGACAAATGATTCGTTAAAACAGTATGCTTATCCTGATGTTACTGATAATTTCAATTCTCTTAAACTTTCTATTTTAAAAGATATTAAAAAGAAAAAATCAGAGTTATTCGGAAGATTTAAAATCTATAAGATCTTTTTAGATAATTTTTCAACCGGAGAAAAATGGGATACAAAGTTTTATCCTGAATTCCCCGGTCGTGATAAAAAAGGACGAGTTCAGTTTGCTAAATATAAAGGTAAAATAGTTGCAGGTAATTTCCTTTCAAATAATATATACGGATTTTTAAGTGCGGCAGCAGGAATTCCCGAAAGAATTTCAAAATTTATTGCAAAAATTTATTCAAAAGGACTTATTGAACCTTTGATTTCCGGAAAAATTCCGGATAAAACTCTTTTAAAATTTAATGATCCTATTGCCGATCAAAAGGCAATATCAATCGGTTATGACGAATTTAGGAATTTCGAAAGAAGTGGTATATTGGTATGAAAATTGAGGCTGTTAAACAATCATTCAATAATTTAAACTTTAAAGGGGGAAATGTTCAAAAAGAAAAGTCTTTTGAAACAAATACAAAACCATCCGGTATGCTTCAAACAGCCCTTCTTGCTTCTGGCATTGCCGGTCTTGCTATTGTCGCAATATGCCAAAGAAACAAAATAAATAAAATTTTAAAAAATTCCAACGGACAAAAAACTGTTTACTCATATACAGCTTCATCAGAACCTTTAATTCCTTATAAAATTGTTGACTTTTCAAAAACAAAACTTGTTAATGCATTTAATGAAGCCAAAACTGGTTTTATTTCATTTCTTTCTTCACTAAATAGTGAACCTGAAAAAGTTAAAGAATTTTTATTCGCTGTCACAGCAGATAAAAAAATAAGTCAGGATTTTGTAAAAGAAGTTATATCTGATCCCAGAAAGTCAACTTTTAACCTTAAAATTTTAGAGGAAAAAATCGGAGGGAAAAGAAATCTTCTTGAGTGGCTTCAGGCTCCTAAAGGTTATAATGATGCTTATAACAGATATATTATGGACACATCTAATAAATTACTTGAAATTCCATCCGGCATAGATGAATTAATAAAGATTTCTCCAAACTGGCATCTTCATATTTTATTGGATGGCAGTACTAATTTTTCTTTAGGTAAATTACCTAAGGTGTTTCAAGAATTGGGTGATTTTACGCATTTTGCAAAATGGGTTGATATGCAGGAATTTACTTTGCATGAACCCAAAACTCTGGAATACAGCGGAAAATTTTTTGAAATTGTAGCATTAAATAATGGTAAATCAGGAAAAGTTCCGTATAAGATAAAATTTTTAAACTCAAATGATGAAAAGGAATATGTTTTAAAGATCCAGAAAACCTGGGGTTGTAACAATCCTTTTGCAAAAGAATGTCTTTCTTACCGCTCGGATTCAACATTTACAAATGCGCAAATAGACTATTATTTGACAATGCATAATTGCGAAAATTCTCCCAAAATGTATTATTTTGATTATGCTTCCAATGCTTCTCTGTATGAGTTTGTAAAAGGTAAACACCCGAAAGGTTTGAATAATATTTTAAAAGCAAATCAACATTTAAGAGATCTTAACAGTTTGGGAATTTATTATAATGATGCCTGCGCTTGTAATTTTATAGAGGTTGACGGTGTTTTAAAAATAATTGATATCGGTGATTCAAGTTTTATAGATCCGCTGCGCCCCGGGGCAAAAGGTTATAACCTTCAATTGCCGAACTGGTGCGGAGCAGGGCTGCCAAATTTAAGTATGAAATTAGTTGATTAATTCCGCGTTATCCAAAAATTCAGTCAGACTTATGACTTTAGGGCTGTTTTTCCCTCCTGAAAGTCCTTGTTTAAGCCCGAGTATACAACCGGGACAGGTTGTTACAACATAATCTGCATTGGTTTTAATTATATTTTCAGCTTTTTTTTCGGATATTGCTTTAGATATTTTACGATTTTTTATTGAGAATTCTCCTCCAAATCCGCAGCATTCATCATAATTAGGCATCTTAACGTATTCAACATTTTTGCAGTTATTTAATAATGGTATTAGAAATTTGTCGTTTTCCAGATGGCAGGGTTTGTGAAATGTTATTTTTACCGGTTTGGAATACTTGAATTTTAGCCCCTGCAGATTTATAAGTTCTCCTATATTAATAAATTTTGCATTAATATATTGCTTTAAAGTGCTTTCACAGCTTGCACAATCTGTTAAAATATAGTCAAAATCGCAGTCAAGCATTTTTAAATTATGTTCTTTTGCCTGCGCAAAGCGTTTAAGATTCCCGCTTGACAGAAATGGCAGACCGCAGCAGTCAAAATCTTTTTCAATAATTTCAACATTGGAATTTTTAAAAATTTTTTCTAAAAAATTATCCGTTTGAGGGAATATATTGTTTATACAGCCTTTAAAATATACAACTTTAAGGCAATTAGTATTTTTTTTACTTATTTTTTTTCTGAAAGGTTTTGTAATCAGTTTAAAAAAGTTTATGAAATTACCGAAAATAAATCTAGATTCAAGAAAAAATATTATCTTTCCTGTTAATGTGTTTTTTATATATTGATATTTTGCTGTTTCAAATATTTTGCAGACATCTATACCACTCGGACAGAAATCAGAACATTTACCGCATTTTAGACACAGATCAAGATACTTGTTAATATTTTTGTTAAGTTTCAAATCCCCTTTTAAAACACCGTCCAGCATAACGAATTTGCCGCGTGAAACTGCACAGTCATTGCCTGTTTCTTTATAGACGGGACAAACAGACTGACATAGCCCGCATTTTGAACATTTATTTATATCTCCGGCATAATCTTCTAAATTTTTCATTGTTAAACAATGGCTCCGTGTGAGGCGTCCTGTACGTTTTGGGCATATTTATATAAATATCCTGATTTTACTTTCGGCTCAAAAGGTTTTAAGTTTTTGCGGCGTTCATCAAGTGTTTTTTCATCAACAATAAGGCTTATAGTATGATTTGGGATATCTATTTTTATTCTGTCCCCGTTTTGAATTAAGGCAATGCCCCCGCCTGTTGCAGCTTCAGGACAGATGTGTCCTACACAAATTCCTCTTGTCGCTCCAGAAAATCTTCCGTCTGTTATAAGCGCACACTTGGTTCCGAGTCCTTTACCCACAAGCAGCGATGTCGGGGCAAGCATTTCACGCATTCCTGGACCGCCTTTAGGTCCTTCATAGCGGATTACAATTACATCACCTTCGTGTATTTCATCATTTTCAAGAGCTGACATAGCATCTTCTTCACTGTCAAATGTTTTTGCAGTTCCTTCAAATGTGTAACATTCAGGAGCAACGCCAGAAGTTTTTATTACACATCCGTCTTTTGCAATATTGCCGTATAAAATGCTCAATCCCGGCTGTGTGTATGATGAGTGATCATATTCAGGGATTATATTTGTGTCAGCCCAAGCCTTTTCAGCAATTTTATCTATTGATAGTCCGCATACAGTTTTAGTATCTGTGAGAAACTTTTTAAGGGATTTTAGTACCGCAGGTATACCGCCGGCATTATGGAAGTCTGCCATTGTTAGAATTGATGAAGGATTAATTTTCACTATTTGGTGAATATATTCACTTATTTGTTCAAAATCTTTTAAAGAAACATCTATTCCGCCTGCATTTGCTATTGCAAGCAGGTGTAAAAATGTGTTAGTAGAACCGCCGAGTGCTAAATCAACGGTTATGGCATTTCTCAAACTGTCTTTTGTAATGATATCTGATGGTTTTATATTTTGTGTAACAAGTTCAACTGCCTGCATGCCGCTTTCAAAAGCTATTCTTCTTTTCTTAGCTGAAACAGCAGAAGATGAAGAGCAGTAAGGAAGACTCATACCCATAACTTCTGCAAGACATGCCATAGTGTTGGCTGTGTACATTCCCTGACAAGCACCTGCAGAAGGGCATGATTCTTCTTCAAATTCTAAAAGTTCTTCTTCGGTAATTTCTCCCTTTCTGAAGCGCCCTACAGCTTCAAATGAGCCTGTGACCATTGTTAATTTGTGATTACCTCTGCATTCTCCGTCAAGCATCGGACCTGCTGTTACAAGAATTGCCGGAATATTTAAGCGCAATGCGCCGATGAGCATTCCGGGTGTGATTTTGTCGCAGTTAGAAAGCAACACGATTCCGTCTAACTGATGGGCAGCTGCCACAGTTTCTATACAATCTGCAATTAAATCTCGAGAAGGCAGAGAATATCTCATTCCGCTGTGTCCCATTGCAATTCCGTCACATATCGCAGGAACCCCGAATACAAATGACTGACCTCCTGCAGAATGTATTCCCTTTTCAATTTGGCGTTCCAAATCCCGCATGCCGATATGCCCCGGTACAAGATCGGAAAATGAACTTGCAATTCCTATAAACGGCGCGTTCATGTTTTTCTTACTAACGCCTGTTGCCATTAAAAGTCCGCGGTGCGGAGTTCTGGCTATTCCTTTTTTTATACTGTCACTTTTCATAAAATTATTATACATCAATATATTGAATTCCGTAAAAAAATATGTTAATATAAAGAACAGGAAAAGATTAAAAAAGGAGTTTGTATATGGAAGTAATATTAACAAATGTTAAAAGCCACGGGGGGGGGGCACTCTAGGCTTCGCCGGCGGCAAAGACTCCAAGAGGCATAGATACGAAGCTATTATCGTAACTCTTTTCCTTCTCTTGGGAGAGGGTGCAACGTTGCCTCGTAATGACAATTTTAATTTGATACGTACTTATCGTCCTAACGTCTTATCGTCTTATAGACTAAAAAATAAACTCTCTTCACTCTTCACTCTTCACCCTTCACTAAAAAAGAAAGCCGCTTTTACTTTAGCAGAAGTCCTCATCACCCTTGGTATAATTGGTGTTGTTGCTGCAATGACAATCCCTGGTATGATCGTAAAGCACCAAAAACAGGTTTTTGTAACAAGGATGAAACAGACTTATAGTATAGTTTCAAATGCGATGATGTCATCAGTTGCAGAGTACGGCGAACCTAATAATTGGGGTGTTTTTGGCAGTTTTGATGCCACAGATCCAAATTATGCTCAAAACCAGTCCGACAATATGAAAATGCTTGCAACAAGGTACTTTAAGCCATATTTAAAAGTAATAGATGAAGAAGGACAAACTTTCCAATACACTCTGTTTTTGAGTAACGGAGTATCGTTAACATTTTATCCTGACGGCAGCTTCAACGAAGATAAGAGTGAATTTATTACTACAAGAGCATACATTATTGCCAGTTTAAATCATAATGAGAAAACATTTTTGGATAGTTCGCGTGATTATTCAAGAAAAGACTTTTTAATGCAAATTGATTCTGGCACTACTGGTTATCGTATTACAGGCTTTAATGGGCGTAATAAAACAAGAGATGATTATATATATGATGAGAAATATGGCTGTAATAGCGGGGTTGAAAAGCATAGAAGACTGTATTGCGGCGCATTGCTTATCCATGACGGTTGGCAGCTTAAAGACGATTATCCGTGGTAAATATTCGTAATATTCCACTCATCATCCCACTCAATATAGCCGTTTAAATTGATATTATGGTAATCATACGGATTATTAATATATTCCGGATTGAACATATTTAAACTTGCTAAACGTTTTATTATATCCGGAAGCATTGTGGTGCTGCCAGCTATTGTTCCGTCTTTTGAGGTCGCTTTGATACCGTCATAATAAACTTTTTCATCTGCAAACGTAATTTCTTTCAGATTACTTTTAGTTATTGGCAGACTGTCACTTATCAATATAATCTTATCAGCCGGTTTAGTTTTAAATACAAGTTTTAATGCATCATTTGAAACATGGACTCCGTCTGCAATGATTTCAGTAAAAATAGTGTCACTAATTAGTGAAGAAAGAGCTGTAGATGCTCCTCTGTGTGTAATTCCTGACATTGCATTGAAAAGATGTGTGCAGCCGGTACATTTGCTTAAATCCCCGCCGATACAGTGTCCGGCCTGGATTTTAATATTTTTACCTGACAAATAATCCAGCAATCCTTCATCAAGTTCCGGTGCAAGTGTAATTATTTTTATAAAGTCATCTTCAATGAGTTTATAATTTTTAGGAGTAAGTTTCATGAAATGTTGGGGATTATGAATTCCCTTTTTTTCGGGATTAATGAATATACCTTCAAGATGTATGCCAAGAATTTTTGCCATATTATCGGTTTGACGGGAGGCTGCTTCTTTTATTACCGCAATTGCCTGTTTTGTATTTTCAACGGTATCAGTAACAAGTGTAGGGAAAATTCCGCCAATACCATATTTCAGCATTTCTTTTGAAAGGTACAATACATCATCAACAGAAGCTTTATTAAAATCAATGCCGAAACATCCGTGAAAATGCTGTTCTATTAATAATTTAGTTTTCATTTTAATCCCTCAACCGAATTTTTAACACACGTTCTTTGTGTTTACCCTCTACCAAAAGCAGAGGGTAGTTTATTCAATTTATATTACGCTTACCTCAAAGACTTTACGTGCTTCTTCTCTGTCATCGAAGTGTATTGTTTTATCTTTTAAAATTTGATAATCTTCATGACCTTTACCGGCAATTACTACAACGTCATTGTTGTTTGCAATTGTTTTTAAAAGTGCAATTGCACTTCCTCTGTCAGGTTCGACAATTACATTTTTTGTATCAACGGATTTAAGCCCTGCAATAATATCAGTTATAATAACCTGCGGATCTTCTGATCTTGGATTGTCGCTTGTGATCACAATTTTATCAGCAAGCTTTTCCGCTATAGCTCCCATTTTGGGTCTTTTAGTTGCATCTCTGTCTCCACCGCAGCCGAATAAGCAGATAAGTTTTCCGTCTTCCGGAGTTATTTCTCTGGCTGATTTTAAAACGTTTTCGAGACCGTCAGGTGTATGTGCGTAATCAACTATTACCAGCGGTTTTTTTACAACAACTTCAAATCTGCCGGCAACTCCTTTTACGTTTTGCAAAGCTTTCAGGGCTATTTCAATATCAATTCCCATGGCAAGAGCTGTTGTTACGGCCGCAAGAACATTATAAACGCTGAACATCCCGTTCATATGGAGGTTAACTTTGTATTCTTTTGCGTTTGCGACCAGTGTAAATTCAGCTCCGTTCAAAGAGAAATTGATATTATGCGCCATAACGTCACTTTGTTGTCTAACACCGTAGGTATAAACTTTTACCCCTTCGGGTACAACGCTTATAAATCTGTCACCGTATTCATCATCAGCATTAATTACTGCGAAATTATTTTCTTTTAATCTTTCAAAAAGCAATGCTTTTGCTTTGAAATAATTTTCCATTGTTATGTGGTAATCAAGGTGATCCTGCGTCAAATTCGTCAATACAGCTCCGTTAAATCTGCAGCCGCCGACACGGTTTTGGTCAAGTGCATGGGAACTTACTTCCATAACAACATTGTCAATTTTTTCAACATCTTTTATCATTCGCAGTGTCGCTTGAAGTTCAGGTGCCTGTGGAGTTGTATGTTTTGCGTCACGATATTCACTATTTGATGACAGTTTGTATCCCAAAGTCCCGATAAGCGCGCATTTTTGCCCGTTTTCTTCAAATATTTTTTGAATTAAATGAGTAACTGTTGTTTTACCGTTAGTACCTGTAATTCCAATTAAATTAATTCCTTTTGAAGGGCTGGAATAAAATCTGTCTGCAATATCTGCGATTTTATGCCGTGTGGAAGATACTACAACTTGAGGAATTTTGGTCCCTTCAACTTTTTTTTCTACAAGAAGTGCAGCTGCTCCGTTTTCTATTGCATTGAGCGCAAATTCATGCCCATCTGTGTGTTCGCCTACAAGACAAACAAATATATCACCTTTTTTGGTGGTTTTAGAATTATATGAAATTCCAGTTATATTTACGTTTTTAAAATTTATTAAATCTTTGTAATCCAAATACTCAATTAATTCGTCTAATTTCATTTTTATCTCCTATGAGCTAATCTAATTCTTTTTTACCGGTGTTTTATCCGGTTTTAGGTTTAAAATTCTTGCAACTTGAACGGCAACTTCATGAAAAACCGGTCCTGCAACTGTGTTTCCCCAAATTGCACCGACTTTAGCGCTGTCTACCATAACATATATTAATACCTGAGGGTCTGAGGCAGGGAAATAGCCTATGGTTGAGGTATACATATATGGTGTGTAACCTGCTCCGCCTTCTTTTGGTTTTCTTGATGTACCGGTTTTTGCCGCGACATTGTATTTGTCCATTTTAATTACTGAACGTCCGTTATTAACGGATGCTGCAAGAAGTTTGGTTATAGTATGCGCCGTTTCCGGCTTTATAACCTGAATATGATGTATTTTGTTGTCATATTCTTCTTGTGATGTGTATTTAATAACATGCGGGGTTACTCTTACTCCGTTATTTGCAAGCGGTTGTACTGCAGAAATCATCTGAATTGCGGTAACTGATGTCCCGTATCCGTATGCCATTGTTGCATGAATTCCTTGATCCCAATGGCTCCAGTATGGCAGCAGTCCTACAGATTCTCCTGGTAGGTCTATTCCTGTTTTTTCTCCGAACCCGAAGCGTTTTAAAACACTATAAAATTCCGCGGGTGTCATTGTCTTGGCAACATTAATAGAACCTATATTGCTTGAATGTTCAAACAAATATTCAAGAGAAATTTCTCCTGGGTACGGGTGGACATCGTAGTCGTAATTTTTGATTTCCCATTTTCCGATTGTAGTTTTTCCGGTATCAAGAATTTTTGAATTTTCATTAATTTTTCCTAAATCCATTGCACTTGCAACAGTAACTGTTTTAAAAGTTGAACCGGGCGGAAAAACGTCTGTTAATGTCCAGTTTTTAAGCTGCTGCGGTGTCGCTTTTTTATAATTGTTCGGGTCAAATGCCGGATAAACTGCATATGCAAGAATTTCTCCGTTTTTTGGATTCATAACAATTACGGTTCCGCGTTCAGCTTCTTTTTCTTTAACCATTTTTTCGATTTCTTTTTCACAGACGTGCTGTATGGCTGCATCAATGGTTAGAGTTACATTTTCTCCTTTGGGGTTGGTTGTTGTTGCAACAGGATCGGTTGTAAAGTCATATATGATTTTACCGTCGCGAGTTTTCTGATATTTAACCGTATTTATAACGTGTTCAAGTCTGTCTTTTGCGGTGTATTCCACTCCGTTTGCGATATCCGCATCAAAATTGTAATATCCCAGAACATGTGCCGCAAGTGTTCCTTGAGGATATTCTCGTGTATTTTTTTTGCCTAAACTTATTTCTCTTAAATGCAGTTTAGATATTTCCTTTGCGGCATTTCTGTCAATATCTTTTTTTAATGTTATAACGGGACCGGGTTTTTTAAGTTTTTGCAGTAACGTATCTTTTGGCATTTTTAAAATGGGTGCGAGCATTTTTGCAAGTTCTTCCGGAGAATGATCGTAATCTGCCGGATGCGCGTAAACATCGGAATAAACTTTATCGGTTGCAAGTTTTATTCCGTTTCTGTCAAAAATATCTCCGCGCATTGAAAATATTCTGCCAACTCTCTGGTTTCTTGCTCTGGCTCTGTATTTACCAACATCAATTACCTGTATAAAAAACAGATAAATGACAAGCAGAACCATAAAACATATAAAAAATATGTGTAAAAATCCGACTACCTGATCAAAAATTTTGCTGCGTTTTTCTATTTCATTTTCCGGCTCATTACGCAATCTTCTTCTCAAAACATATCCCTCTCTTTTTTAATTTTAGCATAACAAATAATAAAAGAAATAAATATTAAATAATTTTAACTTTGTTGTATAATTCTGTTATGAAAAAAATTATTTTATTAATGGGGTTGTTGTTATTTGGTTCGCAGGTGTTTGCATTTAATATCGTATATCCTTCAAAAAATGATGTAATTATTAATGCAAATTCAACATTTTTTATAGGTTCATCCGATAAACCTTTAAAGATCAACGGTCAGGATGTTCCATTGCATCCTACAGGAGCTTTTGCGTATGTCGTGAATTTGAAAGCCGGTGAAAATACTTTTGTCTTGCAATCAGATGATGAAAGACAAATTTTTGTAATTACGAAACCTGTTATAAAATCTGCAGTTTCTAAACCTGCTGTTTTTACTCCTTATAAAGATAAAAAATTTTTTTATGTAACTACACAAGATGCTCCGCTCCGTTCAATTCCTGTTGATGGGGGAATTAACAGAATTGCTCATCTGCAGCGTAATATTGAACTTATAGCTGATGGCGAACAGAGCGGCTTTTACAGAATTGTGCTCGGAAAAAATAAGTATGGCTGGATTTCTAAATCTAACGTAAAGGCTTTTGAAAATTTTTCTGTCACGCCTGCAACACTCTTCGGGTATGAATATGCAGACAGCAAGGATTTTTATACATTCATTTTCCATTTTGATAAAAAGGTTCCGTTTGAGATGATTGAAGGCGATACTTTTTTGATGAAATTTTATAACGTAAAGGATCAGCCCGATGATACGTATGTAATGAAGGTACCTGTCAAAGATGTTTTAAGCGGTCGTCAGCTTATCGGCTACAGCGGGGAATATCAGGACAATGATTTTGTATTAAAAATAAGAAAACCTGTAATAACACATTTTTTCCGCCCGCTGCATAATATAAGAATAGCAATTGATGCAGGTCACGGCGGTTCGGAAAACGGTACAACAGGCTGTCTTGGCAATAAGGAAAAAGATATAAACTTATCAATTGCCAAGTATCTTGAAACTGAATTAAAAAAACGCGGTGCAAAAGTAATTATGACAAGAAAGGGTGATAATTATGTAAGCCTCAAGGATAGAGTCGAAATCGCAAATTATGGAAATTCTGTTGTATTTTTGAGTATTCACGGGAATGCTCTCCCTGACGGTTCTGATCCGAACAAAAATCAAGGGACAAGTATATATTACTACTATCCGCAGGCAAAACCTCTTGCAGATTTGATTATGGATACCGTTACCTCAGAAATAGGCGTTCCTGATGATAAAGTAAGACAGGGAAGTTTAGCAGTTGTCCGCAATACAAATGCTCTGAGCCTTTTGATTGAAGTTTCTTATCTCATAAACCCTGAAGACAATGCGAATTTAATAAATCCTGAATTTCAAAAGCAATATGCCAGAGCAATTGCTGACAGTTTGGAAAAATATTTTTCTAAGTAACAAAAATCTTTGCAACCCAAAATCTGCCTCTGTTCGGGGGAGGGGCAGTGTTAATTTGTCATTATGCTTTTATTGCTGTATTTTATTCTTCGGTCAACTTAAAGCCTTTCGGAGTGCCTTCCATAACCATTTTCATAACTACCCAGGGTTCTTTGCCAAGAGCTTCTGAAATTTTGATGAAAGTGGATATTTGAGGATCCTTTTTCTTTTGTAGAATTTGGCTCATAGTTGAGGAAGATAATCCATATTCAACAGCAAGTGTAGTAGGAGCTTTATTGTTACACAATTCTCTGACTACTTTTGCTAATGACACTTTTAGGATGTTTAATTTTTCCTTTCTATTCATGTCAGTATTCTAAAAACATCCCAAAAGTGTTTCCTTCACGTACGTGAAAAACTTCAGTAATAACTTTTAATTGTAAATTTTTTTAATAAAAAAGATAAAGTCTATATAGAGACTTTACCTTTTTCTGTAAAGAATTTAATATTATTTTCCTGTTACGTAATTCAAAAGAGTTCTTACGCCTGCGCCTGTTGCGCCTGCAATAAATTCTTTCTGCGGTTTTTCAAGATATGCAGTACCTGCAATATCTATGTGACACCATTTTGTATCTTTTACAAATTCCTGCAGGAATAATCCGGCAGTTGATGCTCCGCCGTAACGTGAACCTGTGTTTTTCATATCGGCAATATCTGATTTCAGGCTGTCCATATATTCTTTGAACATAGGCAGCTGCCAGTAAGTTTCGCCTGAATCTTTAGCGGTTTTGATTAATCTTGCAATCATTTCTTCATCGTTGCCCATAATGCCCGAAGCGACTGTACCCAGAGCAACCATGCAGGCACCTGTAAGAGTTGCAATATCAATTACTTCGTCAACTCCTAGTTCACAGGCATAGCATAGCGCATCAGCAAGAGTTAATCTGCCTTCTGCATCTGTGTTATCGACTTCAATTGTTTTTCCGTTTTTAGCGGTCAAGATATCGCCTGGTTTGTAAGAAGAACCTGACGGCATATTTTCGCAGGCTGCGATAATCCCGTGAACTTCCATATCAGGCTGTAGTTTTGAAAGAGCTTTCATAACGCCTAATACACAGGCAGCGCCTGACATATCATCTTTCATTGTAAGCATTGATGAAGGCGGTTTAATATCGAGTCCGCCTGAATCAAAACAAATGCCCTTCCCGATAAGTGCGATTTTTTTCTTAACGTTTTTGCCTGTATATTTCATGTGAATGAATTTCGGCGGCTGAATACTTCCCTGACCGACGGCTAAATAAGCTCCCATTCCCATTCTTTCAATTTCATCTTTATCAAATACTTTTGTTTCAATCCCTTCCAAACCTTTTGCAAGTTCTGCAAGTTTTGAAGGTGTGGCAATCTGGGCAGGTGTATTTGCGAGATCTCGTGTAAATTTCATTGCTTCGCCAAAAATAATCCCTTCCTGCACATCTCCTTCAGAAAATCTTGCGAATGTAATTTCGTCAAGATGATGAGCTTTTTCGGATTTGTATTTATCATAAGCATAATCAGCAATCATTGCCCCGATTGCCGCTGATTTACCGTAGTCAACATTAACATCAAAATCAAATATCGCTTTTTTAGCTTTTATCTGATGTAATTTTTTTATTGCTTTTGCAACGGCTTCTCTCATTTTGTTGCGGTCAAATTCTTCTTTTTTACCGAAACCTATAATTAAAATTTTATCGGCAGGGATTTTCCCTAGTGTATGAAGCAGATATGTCTGTCCGAATTTGCCTTCAAAATGATCTTTATCTACGGCATAAGTATTCGCAAGTTCTTGTGCGGTTTTTTCACCTTCAAATTTGTTAATAACTAAAACTTCTGTGGATGTATTTTTTACGTCTTGTGAAACTTTAATTTCCATATTGTTTCTCTCCTTTTTCAGTCGTAGTATAACATTTTTATTCCTGTTTGTAAATCTATATGTTATATGTATCAATTTTTAAAATTATACTATACAAAAATGTATAATCATGGTATTATATTGACAGATGTAGTAGGTAAATATTTTTTGGAAATATATGCAATAAAATTTATTTAAATAGTTAAATAGTTTGAAGCTCGATAGGATATATGTATCGGGCATTGCGTGTATTATTAAAAAATAGAAAAGGATAAGGTATAAAACTTTATGGACTTTTTATCAATTATTGCGGTTATTGCGGTAATAGCTTTAATCGCTGTGCTTTTTGTCCAGCAAAGCAAAATGAAATCTGCATTTCTATCCGTTGAAAAAGACAAAAAAGCATTAGAAGAAAAAGAGAAACTTCTTTTGAAGGAAGCCAGAATTAAAGCAATAGAGGAACTTCAAGAGGACAGAGAAAAACTTAACGAAGAAGAAAGAGAAAGAAGACAGGAACTTGCAAGACAGGAGCAAAAACTCGCAAAACGTGAGGATATGCTTGAAGACAAAATTCAGGAATATACAGACAAAGATCTTCAGGTTCAACGAAAAATTGATGAATTATTGGAAAAAGAAGACTATCTGGCAGAAATTGTTCAAAAGCAGACAACCGAACTTGAAAGAATTTCCGGAATGTCGGCAGAAGATGCTAAAAATATGCTTCTTGAACAATTGAAACACGATCTTGCGCAGGAACAAATGCAATTGATTCGTGAAAATGAAGCAAAGATAAAAGAAACATCGTTGGAAAAAGCAAAAGAAATTTTATCAACAACAATGCAAAGATGTATGATAGAGCAGGTTGTTGAAACAACAGTTTCGGTTGTAGCTTTGCCTAATGATGAAATGAAGGGGCGTATAATCGGACGGGAAGGTCGTAATATCAGAGCATTAGAAACTCTGACCGGAGTTGATTTAATTATTGATGATACGCCTGAAGCTGTTGTATTATCAAGTTTTGACCCTGTACGCCGTGAAATCGCAAAACTTGCGCTTGAAAAACTTATTGTTGACGGACGCATCCACCCTGTTCGTATTGAAGAAATGGTTGAAAAAGCTCAGGAAGAAATTGACAGAAAAATCTGGGAAGAAGGTGAAAATGCCGCTCTTGAAATGGGTGTAATGGGCTTGAATAAAGAACTTATAAAAACTCTCGGGCGTCTTTATTACAGAACCAGTTACGGTCAGAATGTTTTGAAACATTCTCTGGAAGTTGGTCATATTGCAGGCATGCTTGCTGCAGAAATCGGTGCGAATGAAAAAATTGCAAAACGTGCAGGACTTTTGCATGATATCGGCAAGGCTGTTGACCAGACTCAAGAAGGTACACATATTCAGCTCGGTGTTGAACTTGCTGCCCGTTACGGCGAAAGCCCCGAGGTTATTCATGCAATAGAAGCACACCACGATGATGTTGTTGCAAATACAATAGAAGCTGTTCTTGTGAAAGTTGCCGATGCGATTTCAGCAGGCAGACCGGGCGCAAGACGTGATACTCTTGAAATTTATATCAAGCGTTTGCAAAAAATTGAAGAAATTGTTAACAGTTACGAAGGAATTAAACAATCCTTTGCGGTGCAGGCAGGTCGTGAAGTGAGAATTATTGTTGAATCTGAAAAATTTGATGATCTGGCTTCTCAAAAACTTGCAAGAGATGTTGCAAAACGTATTGAAGATGAACTTGATTATCCGGGACAAATAAGAGTTACGGTAGTCAGAGAGTTCAGAACAACGGAAATAGCAAAATAGAATATAAGAAGTTCAGAAGACAGGAAGGAAAGCTGATTTCTGATAACAGCCTGACTTCCTGCCCTCCGGACATCTGGATATATAAACTATGATAAAGAGTGATGATGAAACTTTAAAAATACTATTTTTCGGTGATCTGGTCGGAAAGCCGGGCAGATTTGCAGTGCGGGATTTTCTGTTAAAAAATAAAGAACACTATGACTTTGTAATTGCAAATGTTGAAAATGCATCCCACGGTTTTGGTCTTACTGAAAAGAATTATAATGAAATTTCAGAATATGGTGTTGACTGTATGACCTCAGGCAACCATATCTGGGATAAAAAAGAAATTTTTAACTACATCGACAGGGCTGACAAATTGGTCAGACCCTTTAATTACCCTGAAAATACTCCCGGAGTCGGAAGTTGTGTTTATGAAAGAGAAAACGGAACAAAAATTGCTGTAATAAATGTTCTGGGAAGAGTATTTATGTCGCCGGTGGAATCTGAATGGACTGCCGTAAGAGATGAGATAGAATGTTTAAAAGAGATTACTCCTGTTGTAATTGTGGATTTTCATGCGGAAGCTACTGCCGAAAAAATATGTTTTGCAAGGTTTTGTTCAGAACTTGGCGTTAGTGCATTTTTCGGTACTCATACTCATGTTCAGACTGCTGATGAAGGAATTATTAATGGAATGGGTTATATTACGGATGCCGGATTTTGCGGTGTCTATGAAAGCGTAATAGGTATGGATTATAAAACATCGCTTAACCGTTTTACAACTGTTATCCCTGAACGTTATGACGTAGCAGACGGTAATGTCGTACAAACTAATGCTGTTGAGGTTGAAATAAACAGAATAAGCGGGCATACTGTTGCTATAAAAAGAATTTTTTTGTTATCAGATAAAGAAAAGGAAGCGGACAATGAAAAGTGATTTACACATTCATACCCTTTATTCAGACGGTGTGTTTTCACCTGAGAAGATTGTAGATACGGCAATTGATGTCGGGCTGCAGGTAATCGCTTTGACAGATCACGATAATGTCCTGTCATATCCTGTGGCAAAGGATTATTTAAAAAAGACAAGCAGAGAAGATAAACTGCAAATTATTCAAGGGATCGAAGTTAATACTCTTTATAAAAACTATGAAGTCCATATTTTGGGATATTTTATGGATGTTAATAACAGTGATTTCCAAAATATGCTTAAAGTTCAGCAGCAGGCGCGTGTAAAGCAAACTAAAGAAATTATCAGTCTTCTTGCAAAAAAAGAGGGAATAAAGATAAAATTTGAAGATATAAAAAAACAGGTTGCAGAAGGCGGAAGTATCGGACGTCCTCATATCGCAAAGGCGATTACAAATGCAGGTGGTACAACAAGTGTTATAGAAGCTTATTCAAAATATATTCATGATGATTCGCCTGTTTATGTTCAGAGAAAAACGGTATCTCCTCAGGATGCGGTAGAGATTATATATGATGCCGGAGGTGTTCCCGTTATTGCTCATCCTCATGATATTGATATTGCGGAAGAACTAATTAAAGAACTCATGCAATATGGATTACGCGGTATTGAGGCTTACCACAGAAAACATTCACCTGCCTGTGTAGAATATTTTTCTTCTATGGCGGAAGAATTAGGACTTATTGTAACCGGCGGTTCCGATTTCCATGCTCCTAACATTATGAACGGACAGATTATACTGGGTAAAAACTTTGTACCTGAATGGGTTTATGAAAAACTTGTTGAAGAAAAGAAACGTATAGATATGGCATAAGTGAGGATTTATGGCGGTCGGGAAAAAATGGAAGCTTGAATATTCTATAGCATTGTTTGTAATGTTAGGCATTTTACTTTTAATAATGCCTGTTTCCATAAGCAGCAGCCGCCAAGCAAATTTTATTTCCAAATGGAATGAAAAGTTTAACCGTGTTGAATACATGTTTTCTGTAATTAATGCACATAAAACGGATGATATTCTTAAAAGTATGAATAAAGCCAAAACCCCTGAAGAGCGGGAAATGTTTCTTCTTGCAATTGTTAAACCTTATTTGCGTATTAATACTTACAATACACCAATAAAACATTACAAACCGCACTATATGAACGGTGCAAAAGTATACAAGGGACAAAGATATTATTTTGATGACTTTTATTTCGCAGAAAATAATACAATAGTCGGAATAAAGGATATAAAAAATGAAAAATCAAATGATGCGTTTTTTATTATGATGTTTGATATTAACGGCTTATTACCTCCAAACCGCTGGGGCAGAGATATTTTCGGTATAAATATTTATGACGGCGGCAGAATAGAGCCTTTCGGATTTGATTCGGATATGGATGAATTGAAAAAGGATTGCTCGGAATCAGGTACAGGAGTAAGTTGTTCTTACTATTACAAAATTGGCGGAGGCTTTGATGAGTAATATCAAAAGAGTTTGTGTATTTGCATCTTCCTGTAATTTTCTTGACAGTTCTTATTATGAAGCAGCAGCTGAATTCGGTGATTTGCTCGGCAAATCCGGTTTTGACATGGTTTATGGCGGAAGTTCACTGGGGCTTATGTGGGCATGTGCGGAAAAAGTTAAACAAAACGGTTCGCAAATAATAGGTGTAATGCCGGAAAAACTCCATAATATGGGAGTTTACACTGACAAGTGTGTTGAACTTTTTGTAACTCCTTGTATGCGGAGCAGAAAAGCAAAGATGGATGAATTGTCAGATGCTGTTGTTGCGTTGCCCGGAGGATTTGGCACTCTTGAAGAATTATCTGAAATGATTGTCCAAAAACAGCTCGGATATAACCAAAAACCAATAGTTTTATTAAACACAAACGGCTTTTATAATAAGCTGGTTGAATTTTTTGATGAAATTATATTGCAGAATTTCGCCCGGGATATAGCAAGAAAGCTTTATTACATTGCTGATACTCCAATTGACGCTGTTGAATATTTAAAAAATTATATTCCAGAGAAGCTTGCCGTGACCAAAGAACATATTTATAAAAGATAAAAAAAATCAGGCATAATACCTGATTTTTTTATTTAATTTATTATATTAATATTTAAGCATTGAAACAGTTCTGGGGGAATCTGTTAGTTTTTCTCGTCCGTTTAAATCGGTTAGCTCAATTAAAAATGCTATGCCTACAAGGTTTGCCCCTGTTTTTTTGACAAGTTTACAGGCTGCTTCTGCGGTTCCGCCGGTTGCGAGTAAATCATCCACTATTAAGACATTTGCCCCTTCAGGGAAAGCATCTTTGTGTACTTCAATTTTGTCTGTTCCGTATTCAAGTTCATATTCTTGAGAGTAAGTTTCCGCCGGTAATTTATTAGGTTTTCTGATAGGTACAAATCCTGCATTTAGCTTATATGCCATAGGCATGCCAAATATAAAGCCGCGGCTTTCAATACCCGCAATATAGTCTATTTTCACGTCTTTGAACTGATCGCACAGATAATCAATCATTACCTTTAGAGTTTCCGGGTCTTTCAGTGCAGTTGTAATATCTCTAAATATAATTCCGGGTTTCGGGAAATCTTTTACATCTCTGATTTTATTTTTTACGTTAATAAGAGTTTCAGTTGTCATTTATTTTTCTCCTTTTTCGGCTTGATTATTATTGGTTTTAGTGTAATTATTTACCGATGCTAATATTTCGGTTTTTTCTGTCAGTATTTGTTTTAATTTTTCTGTATATTTTTCAGTATATTCTTTTGTGTATTGTTTAGTTTTTTCAAGTTCTTTTTTTATAAATGCTTTAATGCTTGCTTCTTCTTCCATAACAAGTCCGTGAGCGGTTTTACCCCAGTTCATATCTTTTTTCATAAACAAAATTTTGAAACAGATATAAAGAACAAGCGGAAACCAGATTATAAACAGATAAATTGATGTTTCCAGAGCTTCAAATGTTGCATCAAGCCTCGGCATATAATCATATCTTCTCAGAGCATATCGAGCAGCGAAGAAAAAGCCGAAACCAATTATGCAGCCTATAAAGATAGATGAATACAACATGTGAGGCGGCGCCTGTTTGGCAAGAACTTTAAAGCCTCTGATGAGTATTTCCATCAAAAACCATCCCGGCATAATAAATTGTGTTATATATGCAGTCATATCAAGACTGGCACGTAATGACATTTCTTTAGAGAAGAGAACATCCCCCGCGTATTCAAGGTATCTTCGTATAGTGCCTTCAAGCCATCGTCTTCTTTGCCGGTAAAGCGGTCTTAAATATATAATTCCTTCTTCATAGACAACTGCATCGGGACAAAATCTTATATCCCATCCTTTTATGTGTAATCTTGTTGACATATCAAGGTCATCAACAAGTGTGTAATTATTCCAGCCGCCTATATCTTCTATTGCCTGACGCTTAATAAGTTCGCCGTTTCCTCTTAGCTCTACGGCTCCTTTGATGGAATCTCTGCCAACCTGAAAATGAGTGTCCATTGTATATTCATTGTTCTGGCATCTTGTGAGAAGATTTGCATTTTTGTTTCTTATAATTTTTCTTGCTTGGACAGCCCCGACATCTTTAGGTTCAATATATGCAACAAGTTTTGAAATAAAATCAGGTTCAACTGTAGCATCTGCATCAAATACAAGGATAGCCTCTCCTTTAGCTATTTTAAAAGCATCATTCAGTACTGCAGATTTTCCGGGAAAGGCGTTTTTATCTCTTATAAGTGCAGAAACTTTTTCATATTTCTGCTCTAAATCTTTAATGACTGATGCTGTATTGTCAGTACTTCTGTCATCAATCACGATTATTTCAAAATTTTCGTAATCTATGTTTAAAATATTTTTGACGGTGAAAGCAATTACGCTTTCTTCATTATGTGCCGGAATTAAAACTGAAACAAACGGTTTATAGTCAGGGTTTATAATTTGCGGGTATTTTTGTAATTTTCTTTTTTGAAACTTGTAAGAAAGGTTTAGAAACAGGGCGTATATAAACATAAATGTGCATAATAATGCCAGTCCCCAAACTGTATTGAAATAACTTTGAAAGATGTAAATAAAAATTCCGAGCCCGAAGACAATAGTGAATAATATGACTCTTTCTTTCATTTGTTAAATACCTTTTTATACTCCCTTAGTTCCTACAACATTATATCAAAAACTAATTTTAAATGGAAAATTTTATGATATTTCATTACTTTTTGTTAAATAATTCATCTATTTATATGTTTTTCGGGCAAAAATTTGTAAAAAAACGTTAAAAAGCTTGCGTTCTGAAAAAATTCAGCTATAATGATTTATGTACAAAGAAGAAGGAGTTTTTATTATGAACAAAGAAGAATTAGTACAAGAAATTTCAAAAAAATCAAGTGTAACTCAAAAAGAAGCTTCAGAAGTATTGAGTGCTTTAATTGAAACTATTCAAAAAACAGTTTCTAAAGGTAAAAAAGTTACTTTAGTAGGCTTCGGTACATTTGAATCAAGAAAAAGAGCTGCTAGAATCGGACGCAATCCTCAAACTGGCAAGGAACTTAAAATCCCTGCAAGAACAGTTCCGGCATTCTCAGCTGGTAAAAAATTCAAAGAAGCTGTTAATAAAAAATAAGCGATTTTTTGGATTAAAAAATATTAAAAGACACCCTGCCAAGGGTGTCTTTATTTTTATTTTTATAATAGATTATATATAGTTAGGAAAGGAAATATACAACTATGTTAGATGGGATATTGGAGCTTTAAATGCCTAAAATATCTGTTATTATACCTGTATATAACGTTGAAAAATATATTACTCAATGCCTTGAAAGCCTTGTAAATCAGACAATGAACGATTTAGAGTTTGTATGTGTTAATGATGGTTCAACTGATAATTCTTTAAATATATTAAAAAACTATGCAGAAAAAGATTCAAGATTTGTAATAATAAATCAAACAAATCAAGGAGCGGGTGTTGCAAGAAATACAGCTATCAAAGCTGCAAAAGGTGAGTATCTGGTTTGTTTAGATCCTGATGATTGGTTTGAGCTTAATGCAATGGAAGTTTTATATAAAAAGTTGAAAGAAACCGGAGCTGTTGCGTTACAGTTTGATGCAATTGGTGTGGACGAAATTTCTCAGCCTGATAAGGCATCTTATGTTTATGGCACTTTTTCTGAAAGACTTGTTTGTGCAGGCGGTAATCCTATAAGAATTAATGATTATTTTGATTGGAAAGATAAAGACAATAAAAAACAATTTTTTGTTTTAGCAGGTCCGACATGGGGACGTATATATTCAACAAAATTTATTCGTGACAATAACATAAAATTTTCTGAAATTTATATTGGAGAAGATAAACTATTCGGAATTATGACTTTAGTTTGTGCTCCGCGTATATATTATTTAAATGAATTTCTATATAATTATCGGGTTAGAGCAAATTCACTTTGCAGAAGTCTTTCTGATAAGTATTTTTATTGTCCTTTTATTTGCTATGACGAAATAGAAGAATTTTTAAGAAACAAAGGATATTTTAAAGAGTTAACAAAGGAATTTACAAAGTCAGAAATTTACTTTTTTAAAATGGTTTATTCATTGTTACCGGAAGCCAGCAGAGAAAATTATAAAGAAACTTGTCGTAAAAAATTACCCGGAAAAACATACAGAAAAATTTTCCGAAGGAAAAAACTCGTAAAAAGTATTCTTTCAAAATTGAAAAAGATTATTTTGGGATTATTTAATAAAAATATATAACTGCTATGCAAAAGTTTTAATCAACCGAGAATATTTCTTTAATGTCATCCATTGTAAGTGATTTTACAATATTTCTGTCAACTGAAATTACGCTGTCTACAAGGTTGCGTTTAACAGTTTTAAGTTTCTGGATTTTTTCTTCAACAGTATTTTTTGTAATAAGTCTGTATACAAAAACTTTTTTAGTCTGACCGATACGGTAAGCTCTATCTGTTGCCTGATCTTCTACTGCCGGGTTCCACCACGGGTCGTAATGGATTACGTAATCTGCACCTGTGAGGTTCAAACCTGTACCGCCGGCTTTTAAACTTATTAAGAATATAGGAATAGAAGGTGTAGAATTAAATCTCTCAACAGCACCCTGTCTGTCTTTGGTTTTACCTGTAAGATATTCATAAGGAATTCCTTCTCTTTCAAGCCAGTCTTTTATGATATCAAGCATATCGACAAACTGGCTGAATAAAAGTATTCTGTGCCCTTCATCTATTATTTCTTCAAGCATTGCTTTAAGTTTTTCAAATTTGCCGGATTTCATAATATTTTTTACGTTGTTTTTGTCGTATAGTCTTGGATGGCAGCAAATTTGACGAAGTCTTAAAAGCGCAGAGAAGATTGAAAGTCTGCTCTTTTCAAGTCCGTTCTGTTCAATTGATTTGAACAATTCTTCTTTTGTACTGTCAAGAACCTGCAGATAGAAATCCCGTTGTTCATCTGTGAGTTCGCAGTATGCAATGTTTTCAACTTTATCAGGAAGGTCTTTTGCAACATCACGTTTCATACGGCGCAAGATAAACGGATAAATCTGTAATTTTAAACGTTTTTCAACAGTTTTATCCTGGCGTTCCATAATAGGATTGACATACCTGTAATTAAATTCAGAAACACTGAACAAAAATCCCGGCATGAGAAAATCAAATACAGACCATAATTCTTCAAGTTTGTTTTCAATCGGAGTGCCGGAAAGAGCAAGTTTATGTACTGCCTGCAATTTTTTTACAGCCTGTGCGGTCTGTGACATTGCATTTTTAATATTCTGAGATTCATCAAGTATTACGTATCTGAAATTATATTCTTTTAGTTTATTAATATCACGTCTGACAAGTGCATAACTTGTTATAACAACATCATAATTAGGAATTTCTTTAAACAATTGTTTTCTGTCAGCACCGGAAATTTTTAAAGTTGTTAAGGTCGGGGCGAATTTTTGAATTTCTGCTTCCCAGTTAAACACGACAGTTGTCGGGCATATAACAAGTGTAGGCATAGGACCGTCTTCTTCTTTTGCTTTTTGAATAGCCGCAAGTGCTTGAAGTGTTTTTCCTAGCCCCATATCATCCGCAAGAATTCCGTTCAAACCGTACTTATACATAAACCAGAGCCATCCGAAACCTTTAATCTGATATTCACGAAATTCAGCGTTGATTCCTTGAGGAAGTTCCAGATTTTCTGATGTAGAAAATGTTGACATTTGTTCCCAGAATTTTTGGAATTCATCACTCAAAACCAGTTCCACATCAAGGTTTTTAAGTTCGTTAATCAATCCTGCACGATATGTTTTTACAATAAACTTGTTATCATTATTTCGGTAAACATCAAATGAATTAAATGCTCTCATCATCGCATAAATATTCTGTGCAGGGTATTCTACAAAGCCCAGGCTTCTTATTCTGCTATATTTCTCTCCGCTTTGGATGGTGTCATAAATTTCATCAAAGTTAATGATTTCATCGCCGACTTGTCCGTATAAAAAGATTTCAAATGAATCTTCTGATTCTTCCGAGAAATCTATTTTTGCGCATAGTCTGAAGGGATCATCAAGAAGTTTAAAGAAGTTCATGTCGTCTTTTTCAACGAATTTCCAGCCTTCGCCTGCCTGTTTAATATAATAATTATAAAAATCTATTGCATTTTCTTTTTCTAAAGCAAGGTTATTTGTCTGCATTGGAACGAATTTACAAGCCAAAAGCATTTGATAAGCTTCCTGTTCGTGTTTAAGATTTCTTTTAATCCAGTAGACCAGATCTTCTCCCTGTTTTTTAATAGTGATATACGGAGCTTTTTCTGCAGTTGTTTTTGAATACGGAACAACAACACCGTCGTATTCAAATTCAAGTGAGGCTTTCAAAGACTGATCATAATCAATCCCCATAGTAACAATATTCAGAGGCGGGCGTTCTTCAAGCATAAGTTTACTGATATTATCAGCAATCTCTACGTCCATAATTTCTTGAAGTTTGGGCAGTTCTTCATAAATAAATTTACCGCCGTCAGCATCTTTCAAATCAGTAAATGATGATTTGAGAATATTTTGAGGCAGTGAATTCATTGCAATATTTGTCGGAAAAATTATATTTTTGTACCTGCCCCATTTTAAATGTCTTGAGAAATATCTTACTTCCTCAAGCGGGTAAACATCATCTTTATCAGGTCTTTTCCACTCCAAAGACAAAAGAATTGTTCCTTGAGCTCCTGTATTTACGTTTAAAACAAGTTTCCACTCTTCATCCGTGAATTTGAGTCTGTCTTTTGTCTTTTCATCCAGCACTTCATCAGCTTTAGACAAAAGTGTGAACATCGGTCCGAATTTGGTAATTGGAATATCGTACCAGCCGGCTTTTTTATCCTGTCTTGATATTGTTAAAAGCTGCTGGAATATTGCAATTTCGACTTTTTGAGAATTATTCAGTTCAAAGTTCTTATCCTGTTTTTGAGCTTCAATCAACGCGCGCAAAATAGGCTCAATCTGTCTTACAACTTTACCTGTTTCTCTGGAACGAACAAGTACTGAAAAGAAATTTGCTTTTCTTTTTGAATTAAAGTGAAAAATATAATTTCCCTGCGGTTCTTCCGTTAAAGCCGTATTTTCGTCAGGGAAATCAAATTCCATGCCGTATTTTGTTTCAAGCCAGTCTTCATAAGCATGCTCATCAATAGCTTTGAGAGCAACCGCAACGGCATGTTTGCACCATTCTTCCTTTAACGGACAGTTGCATCTGGCTTCCACTTTGTTTTTCTTAAAGATTAAGTCAGTATTGTAATGATCCTGAAAATTTCCTTTGACTTTTGCCATATAGAAATTTTTTTCAGGGTAATTATCAAATACCATGTCTTTTAAATGATATTCATAACCTCTACGCCAGCTTCCCGCACTAGCGTTTTCTTTTATATATTTGTAGTTAAATTCCTGTGGCTTAACACTCATTGTGAAACAGAGTATCTCTTTCTTTCCCTAAGGGTACAAATTATCGGATATAGAATAAAATTCTATAAGCCCTTAATAACAACAATTATATTATTGCATAAAGAATAAAAAAAGGCAAGATATTTTATCCTAACAAAATATAAAAATGGAAGTAGTATGCAAAAACTATCCCGAAAAGTGCTCCCATTATAACTTCAAACGGAGTATGCCCCAGCAATTCTTTAAGTTTCCCTCCTATTGCCTGAACATCATGTTTGTAGAAATCATCCATCATTCTGTTTAAGCATGCTGCTGTTTTTCCTGCGGCACGTCTTACGCCGGCTGCATCGTACATGGTTATCAAAGCGTACCCGAGTGCAATTGCAAATACTATTGAGTCAAAACCTTCAATAATTCCGACAACAGTTGAAAGTGCCATCACTCCTGCTGAATGGGAACTTGGCATCCCGCCTGTAGTGGTGAATATTTTAAAATTAACTCGTCTTGTTTTTATCGTAAAAATAACAAATTTTATCAATTGAGCTATAAAAGCTGCGGAAATTCCTGCTGCTAAAGCTTCATAACCTGTATTTAAGATGCCTTTTATCATAAATATCCTTAATTTTCTCTCTTACGTTATCTAAGTATAGCATGAGAATAGAATTTTTGTAAAATATATGAATATTACAAATATTATCATAAGTAAATAGGTGAATAAGTGAATAGGTCTTTACGGTGCGCTTCGCGCACATAATTTGATCTCCCTCTCCCCTTGTGGGAGAGGGCAGGGGTGAGGGGTAATAATCTGCACTTAATGAAACATCAACAAAGCGGATGCTGTTTGAGCGGTAAAGAGATGCTGCGGAAAACCGGACATTTTGCACAAAATCAATAGATTTTGGCAAAAGCAGTCAAACTAGTTTAGCATGACGAATATATAGCGAGTTCATCCGCTCGGGTTGAATTTAGTGCAGATTAAACGGTCAGCGTGTTTCTTTTTCTTATCCAATATTCTTTTTCTTTTCATCGCAAAAAAGAAAAAGAATATTTGGTGCGGGGTGCGGGGACGCATAGTTCCCGCATAACAAAACCCTCTCCCTTAATCCCTCTTCCGAGAGAGGAAAAGTAAACACCGTAAAGAACTTATTCTCTTATTTACCTATTTACTTATTCACTTCTTATAAAATTTGTTATGTAATTTAATAAATTCTTATTTTATTCAGAATTTGTTCAAATACTTCTGATTTGAGATTGTTTTTTTCTAAGATATCAAAACATTTATCAATTAATTTATTTAAATCTTCTTTTGATTTTTCAAGTCCGTAAAGGCTTGTGTATGTAAGTTTTCCTTCGGCTTTGTCTTTCCCTAAAGTTTTACCCATCTGTTCAAAAGTTGAAGTTTCATCTAAGATATCATCTGCTATTTGAAAAGCTACACCGAGATGTTGTCCGAATTCGGTGATTTGAGCGATTTGTTCATCTGATGCATCCGCAATAATTGCCCCTGTTCTCAGTGACAGTTTAAACAAGTCTGCAGTTTTATGTGTATGAATGTAGTCAAGAGTTTTTACAAGCTCGTCTTTATCAATATCAATTTTCCCTGAAAATTCAAAGGATTGCATTAATTTTTCACTTTCAATATCAACAACCTGACCGGCAATTACGCCATAGGCACCTGCTGCATGAAAATATTCTTCCATAATTTTAATAAGTTTGTCTGCTCCGAGTTTTTTTGAATGTTTCACGATCAACTGCGGAGCGAAAGTGAGAAGAGCATCTCCTGCAAGAACTGCATGTGCTTCTCCAAAAACTTTGTGATTAGTTAGTTTCCCGCGTCTGTAATCGTCGTTATCCATACAGGGAAGATCATCATGAATAAGAGTTTGTGCATGAAGCATTTCTATAGCACAGGCTGTCGGAATTGCATCCTCATAATTCCCGCCGAACATACGACAGGTTTCAAGACACATAACAGGGCGCAGTCGTTTCCCGGGGAGCGTCACTGTATATTTCATTGATTTAAAAATTCTTGGCGGATACTCTATCGGCATAAACTCATCAATTGATTTGTTTATTAATTCTATATAATCATTCATCTTCATTTTCAATATCCTTATAGATCTTTTGTTTAAGAGTGTTTCTGGAACTTTGTCTTTTTTTCTCGCTTATCTTTGCAATGTGTTTGTTGTGAACAAGCTTTTTTGTATGTTCTTGTTTGTTGCCTTCATATTTTATTTTTTCTTTGTAATTTTGAGCTTCTTTTACAAATTCAAGATAACTTTCATAGCGTGTTTCATCTATTTTATCAAGATTTGTAAGGACGTTACATTTGTTTTCGTGAATATGAAGGCAATCTGCAAATTTGCAACCGTTGCTAAATTGTGCGATTTCATCAAACAGCAAATCAACATCCGCAGGAAGAATAAAATCAAATTTTACGTTGCTGAAACCTGGAGTGTCAACAATTTTTGATGTGTCGTTTATTTTTATAATTTCGCAGTGTCTTGTTGTATGAGTACCTCTTTGTGTTTTTTCGCTGACCTGTTTTGTCCGGAGGTTTAATTCAGGATTAATAGCGTTGATTAAACTTGATTTTCCTACCCCTGAATTACCGCAAAGAACACTGATTTTATTCTCGAGAAGTCTTTCAAAGTTTTTAATTCCTTTATGTTCTGTTGCTGATGTGTAAACAATTTTGTAGCCTAAAGTTTCATATATATTTTTAATTTTTTCTTTAAGGTGTTTATCCCATTTTAAATCTTCTTTGTTAAAACAGAGGACAGTCGGGATATTATAATATTTTGCAAGTGCAATATATCGGTTAAGTTGATAAAGATCCAAATCGGGTTCTTTCAGGGCTGAAACTACTATAATTTGGTCAATATTTGCAACACTGGGACGTTTTATAAAGTTTTTACGGCGCATAATATTTTTAATCATTCCGTTTTCAAACTCGACAAAATCTCCAACCAGAATTTTTTCTTTCTGTTTTTTTAGAACTTCGCGTATTTTGCACTCATGACATGTTTGACCGTCATCAACATAGTAAAAATCCGAGTGAATTTTAAATATTTGTCCTTTCTGCATAACTAAAGTCATTTTATCATAAACTTTGTAAATTGTAACAAATATTTGAAACTTCAAATATTTGTGTTATTATCATTTTATAGATAATATGACAGTATTTATAAGGGGAAAAATATGATCTCAGTAAACGATTTAAAAACAGGCTTGACGCTACAATTGGACAACGGTTTATGGTCTGTTGTTGAATTTTTACATGTAAAACCCGGGAAAGGTGCTGCGTTTGTAAGATCTAAACTTAAAAACGTAGAAACAGGACAGGTTGTTGAAAAAACATTCCGTGCCGGTGAAAAAGTTGCAAAAGCAATGCTTGACAGACGTGAAATGCAATATCTATATAAAGAAGGTAAAGAATACGTAATGATGGATAACGAAACCTATGAGCAGCTTCAACTCACGGAAGACCAGATAGGTGACGGTATTAAATATTTAAAAGAAAATATGATAGTTCAGGTTTTGATGCATGACGGTAGAATTATAGGTGTAGATTTACCTGCTCACGTTATTCTTGAAGTTACTGATACTCCGCCTTCTGAAAAAGGCAACACTGCACAAGGCGGTACAAAACCTGCTACTTTAGAAACAGGTGCAGTGGTTAATGTTCCGTTCTTTATTTCAAACGGTGATAAAATTAGAGTTGATACAAGAACAAATGAGTATTTGGATCGTGCGTAATTAAGTTTTTTGAGTGTGAGGGGTGTGCAACAATCTTAATGCTCCTTTTATTTTGCCCCTCACTTTTACTCTCTATTTAAAAGAAAGGCAAAGATAATGAAATTTGATATTGAATATGTTGAAAAATTAGCCAAAGTTTTAGCAGACAATTCTTTAACTGAAATTTCCCTTGAAGACGGTGAACAGGCTATTACTTTGCGAAAAGAAGTTATGGGAGTTGCTGCAGCTCCTGTTGTTGCTGCTGCACCGGTTTCGCAGCAAGCTCAAACAGCATCTGTTCCTGTTGAACAAAAAGAAGTAAAAAAAGGTAAACCTTTAACTTCTCCAATGGTTGGGACATTCTATTCAGCACCTTCTCCTGATGCTGAACCGTTTGTTAAAGTAGGACAGACTGTTAAAGAAGGTGATGTTGTTTGTATTGTTGAAGCTATGAAGCTTATGAATGAGATTGAAGCTGAATTTTCAGGCAAGATTGTTGAAATTTGTGTTTCGGACGGTCAGCCGGTAGAATTCGGACAGGTTTTAATGTATATAGAATGAAGTGAGATGTGAAGAGTGAAGAGTGAAGCGAATTTCACTCTTCACTTTTTACTCTTCACCTTTTCGCTAGAAGTATGAATATTTGAAAAGGGTTTAAAATGTTTAGAAAAGTATTAATAGCAAACCGCGGTGAGATTGCGGTAAGAATTATAAGAGCGTGCAGAGAAATCGGGATTCCGACTGTTGCAATTTATTCACAGGCTGATGCAAATTCACTGCATGTCAGATTGGCAACAGAAGCATATTGTATAGGACCTGCTTCAAGTGCAAAAAGTTATTTGAGTATCCCTGCGATAATTTCGGCTGCTATTGTTTCAGGTGCTGATGCGATTCATCCGGGTTATGGATTTATGTCTGAAAGGGCAGATTTTGCTGAAATTTGTGCAAAACACGGGATTAAATTTATTGGTCCTACAGCAGAGGCTATGCGCAAAATGGGAGATAAGGCTACAGCACGTCAGACTATGATAGACAATAACGTTCCTGTAACTCCTGGAACCGGTATTTTAAAAACTCCCGAAGAAGTTAAAGAATTTGCTCATAGGGTCGGTTATCCGATTATTTTGAAAGCAACAGCAGGCGGCGGCGGAAAAGGTATGAGAATTTGCCGCTCGGATGCTGATGTAGAAACAAATATGAACCTTTGTCAGTCTGAAGCTCAAAGTTTCTTTGGCAACCCTGATGTTTATGCCGAAAAATATCTTGAAAACCCTCGTCATATTGAGGTTCAAATTTTGGCTGACCAGTATGGAAATGTTGTTCATTTAGGTGAAAGAGATTGTTCTATTCAAAGACGTCATCAAAAACTTCTTGAAGAAGCTCCATCACCTGCTATTGATGAAACAACCCGTAAAGAAATGGGTGCTGCTGCTGTCAGAGCTGCAAAGGCTATAAATTATGAAAGTGCTGGAACTTGCGAATTTTTGCTTGACCATGACGGTAAATGGTATTTTATGGAAATGAATACCAGAATTCAGGTTGAACACTGTGTTACTGAAATGATTTCTAATGTTGACTTAGTCAGAGAACAGATAATGATCGCAGCAGGCGAAAAACTCGACTTTACTCAGGATGAAATTGTTCTTCGCGGTCATGCAATTGAATGCCGCATAAATGCAGAAAATCCTGAAAAAGACTTTATGCCGAATCCCGGAACAATCACCGGTTACGTGACTCCGGGCGGTTTTGGAGTCAGAGTTGATTCACATGCTTATCAGGATTATAAAATTCCCCCTTACTATGATTCAATGATTGGTAAACTTATTTGCTGGGGAAGAACGCGTAATGAAGCCCGCCGCAGAATGTATAGAGCTTTGAAAGAATACGTTATAACAGGTGTTGAAACAACTCTTCCTTTCCATCAGGAAATCATAGAAGATCCTGTGTTTATGAGCGGAAATTTTAATACAGGTTTTATAGAAGATTTTTATAAACGCACAGGTAAAAAATAATAAAAAGCCGGTTTAAATAACCGGCTTTTTAATTATTCAAAAGGCTTGAAAAATTTTAAAAAATATGCTACAATTATAGCAGGTAGTATGTGTGTGAGGTTTTGAGTATGGCAGGAATTAATCTATTCTATAATTTTACAAATCCTATAGATAAGCAAAAAGAGCAACAAAAGGCACGTAAAGATGCGTTAATCAAGAAAAATTATGATGAAATTTATGCTCATGAACTTGCGCACAAAAGTGCAGGCGGTTCGCTTGCGGGCAGTATTGTTATAGAGAAAAACGCTGACGGAATTCCTGTTGGCGGGCATGTTGATATAAAAATGCCATCGTTAGATAAAAATAATCCTCAAAAAACTATAAATGATGCAAATACTGTAATTCGTGCTGCTATGGCTCCTGTTGATCCTTCCGCTCAGGATTTTAAAGTAAAAGCTCAAGCTGAAAATATAAAAATGCGTGCTCAGGCTGTAAAAAATAAAGACGTAGGCAAAAAACTTGATTATTCTGCTTAGTTTGTTTGTAGTATAATAAATTTGTATGAGTACACAATTTAAGTATTATGCTAAGGAACTTTTAAACATTGCCCTGCCAATAATTATGGGAAACCTCGGCTTTATTCTGATTGGTGCGGGGGATGTTCTGGTTGCAGGGCATCATTCAACTGATACTCTGGCGGCAATAAGTATTGCAACAGCGATTACAAACTGCATTCAAACATTCGGAGTCGGATTGATTTCAAGTGTTTCACCGTTGTTGTCAAATTTTAGAGGCGAAAAGAAAAGTGCCAAAAAATATTTTTATCCTACGATAAGATTTGCCATGCTTTTGGCATTTATAATCATGCTAGCTGTACTCGCATTTATTCCGTTAATTGATTTTGTTCATTTTGAACCGAAACTTGTACCTATGATTAAGGAATATATGTTTATAACGGCATTTGCGACATTTGGAGCATATTTGCATTCTGCATTAAAAGAATTTTTGCAGGCATTTGAGATTGTTGTTGTCCCGAATTTAATCACGGCTGTCGCAGTATTTTTGAATATTGCGCTTTGTTTTGCAATGGTATTTGGATTTGGTCCTATTCCTTCCATGGGTGTTGTAGGATTGGCTGTCGCAAGTTTCATCATAAGATATTTTATGGGATTTGCGCTTTTAATATATTGTTTTACTTTGATGAACTTTAAAGACCATAAAGATTTTGAGTATTATAAAAGTTTAATAAAGATAGGCATCCCTATATCTTGTGCGGTTATGGTCGAATTTATCGCATTTAACAGTATTGCAATACTTATGGGAAGAGTTGCCGGAGTTTATGCTGCAGCTCAGAATTTAGTTTGTACCTTAACAACCATTTCATTTATGGTTCCGTTTGCCGTGTCTAATGCAATTGCTGTTAAGGTAGGGTTTGCGAACGGTGCCGGAAATATAAAAGATTTGAAACGTTATTCCTTTGTCGGAATTGTTATGTGTGTAGGATTTATGATGATTAGTGCTCTCGTATTTTCTACATTTCCGCATTTTCTTGTCAGTCTGTTTACGCAGGATGGCAATCTCGTTAAAATTTCTGTTCCGATATTGTATATATTGGCTATATTCCAAATATTTGACGGTCTGCAGATATCGCTTGCAGGAATTTTTAAAGGGATGAAGAGGACAGGAGTTGTTTTGCTTTCCAATTTTGTTGCATATTGGTTAATTTCAATTCCTGTGGGGTATACCCTGGCATTTTATTTTCATCTTGATTTGAAAGGTTTTTGGATAGGTTTAGCTTCTGCTGCGGTAATTTTATGCGCAATAATGTCTGTAATGCTTATTAAAAGTATTAAAAAATTGGAAGCTGCCAAATAGCTTATTTTTATGCTACAATAAACTTGAATGGAGGAATTATGCATACAGAAGAAAGAACATTTGTGGCTATTAAACCTGACGGTGTAAAAAGAGGTTGTGTCGGTGAAATTATCAGCCGTTTTGAAAAAAAAGGCTATAAACTAATCGGCATGAAGATGCTTCAGGTTACAGAAGATATTGCCGCAAAACACTATGCCGAGCATATCGGAAAACCATTTTATCCCAATCTTGTAAAATATATTACAAGCGGTCCTATAATAGCCATGGTATTTCAGGGTTATAAGGCTGTACAGGGTGTCCGTCATTTGTTGGGTGCTACTGATCCTTGTGAAGCTGATGTCGGCTCTATAAGAGCTGATTATGCTCAATTAAAAGAATATAACACAATACACGGTTCTGACAGTGTTGAAAGTGCAGAAAGAGAAATCGCGATTTATTTTAAACCTGAAGAACTCTGTACAGATTACAAAAACATGATGGAATTGGTTACGGAAGGTATTGATGAGCGCTAGTGAGCTGAAGGGAAGACTTGTTTTCGGTATGGCAAATAGCCAAATATGGTAATAAAAGCAGACCCGTTAAATGCGAACGAGTAAGATAAAAAATGGAAAACGAATATTTTAAATATGAATTGGTTCATGAATGTAAACAGACAGGTGCAAGAGCCGGTATTTTAACTACTCCGCATGGAATGATTAAAACACCGATTTTTATGCCTGTCGGAACTAATTCTGCTGTTAAAACTCTTACATCTGATCAAATCGCAGATACAGGTGCACAGATTATACTTTCAAATTCTTATCATTTATATTTGAGAGCAGGTACAAAACTTATTAAACAGTTTGGCGGAATTCATAACTGGATGAACTGGCATAAACCTGTTTTAACAGATTCCGGCGGATTTCAGGTATTTTCTTTAAGCCATTTGAATAAAATAACGGAAGACGGAGTGGAATTCCGCGACCCCAAAGACGGGAAAAAACATTTTATAAATCCAGAGATTTCAATGGAAATACAACAGGATATCGGAGCTGACATAATTATGGCTTTTGATCAGTGTGCACCTTACCCATGTGATTACGAGACTGCTAAAAAAGCTATGGAAAGAACTCACCGTTGGCTTGAAAGATGCTTTAAAGCAAAAACTAACCCGCGTCAGGCATTGTTTCCTATTGTTCAAGGTGCTTTTTATGACGATTTACGCAGAGAAAGTGCACAGGTGATTTCATCTTATGACGCTGTCGGGTATGCAATTGGCGGGCTTAGTGTCGGTGAAACAAAAGACATTATGAATCATTTTACGGAATTTACTACGCCTTTGCTTCCGAAATATAAACCGCGTTACTTAATGGGTGTCGGCACTCCTGAAGATTTGCTTGATGGGATAAAACGCGGTATTGATATGTTTGATTGTGTATTGCCGACACGCAATGCCCGTCATGGTTCATTTTTTACCCCGAACGGTAAATCAAATATTAAAACAAAACAGTATTACGATGATGAAAGACCGCTTGTTGAAGGTTGCAGCTGCTACGCATGTAAAAATCATTCAAGAGCTTATATAAGACATCTATGGAGATGCGGAGAAGCTACAGCTGCTACGCTTTTATCCATTCATAATATTCAATTTCTTGTTGAGTTTTCTCAAAAATGCCGTGAAGCCATTTTGAATGACAGCTTTGGAGATTTTTACAACGAAAATTATAAAAATTTTATTTGACTTTGATTAAAAAATCATTATTAAAAACTTAAATAATGAGGTTTTAATTATGGATAAAATTGATGATGATTTATCTCAAACACAAACTGTTATTAATAAACCAGTAGAACCTGTAACAGTAAATAATATGGATTATGAAATATTTGATATCAAAGATCCTATGGTTTGGCTATATTTAGATAAAAATGGAGCAGAATGCTTAATGAATGCGGATTTTCTTGAGTTTTTTACTATTTAATTAAACAAATTCAACTGCGGAACATCAACGTTCGGGATATCATCAGAACGTTTCCTTGTTGCAAGGTTATTTGAATAATCTTTTTGCATTCTTGTCATTAGATCTTGAGAGCGTTTTATGACAGCATTTGGCAATCCTGCCATTTTTGCAACCTGAATCCCATAACTTTTACTTGCTCCGCCTTGAACGATTTTTCTTAAGAATTCAATTTCACCATTTTCTTCGCTTATTGTAATTCTGTAGTTCTTTATTTGCGGATAAGTTTTTGTCATTACGTTTAATTCATGGTAGTGTGTTGCAAATATACATCTTGCTTTAATTTTTGTTGCGATATATTCAGCAACTGCCCAGGCTATTGCAACACCGTCATAGGTGCTTGTGCCTCTGCCTATTTCATCTAATAAGATCAAACTTCTGTCAGTAGCCGAATTTAAAATACATGCAGTTTCTACCATTTCTACCATAAATGTTGACTGCCCTAATGTTAAGTCGTCAGAAGCTCCTACACGTGTGAATATTTTGTCAATAACCCCGATTTTTGCGAAATCAGCAGGAACCCATGAGCCTATCTGTGCAAGAATTGCAATCAAAGCATTCTGACGCATATATGTCGATTTCCCCGCCATATTCGGTCCTGTCAAAATCATAAATTGTGTAGTATCAGAGGAATTACACCTCAACTCCAAGTCGTTTGGCACATATTCTCCAAGCGGCAGAATTTTTTCAAGAACAGGATGACGTCCGTTTTTAACAATAAAATCATCCGAGTCGTCTATAATCGGTTTACAATAATTATTTTCTGCTGCGGTTTGAGCTAAGCCCGTATAAACATCACACAGTGCTATACATTCCGCAATTTCTCTAATTTTAGATACAAATTCTTTTGAATATTCTCTGAAATCGCAAAAAAGTTTATATTCCAGTTCGGTTGATTTGAATTTCGCCGAAAGAACATCATCTTCATGTTTTTTTAATTCTTCGGTTATAAATCTTTCACCGTTTGTAAGTGTCTGTTTTCTTATATATCCTTCAGGTATCTGGTTAAGATAAGAATTTGAAATCTCTATAAAATATCCGAATACCTTATTAAATCCTACTTTGAGAGATTTAATCCCGGTTCTTTCTTTTTCGTGTTCTTCAAAATCTCTGAGCCATTTTTCTCCGCCCGTTAAAAGTTCTCTGAAATAATCAAGTTCTCCGGATACTCCTTCTTTTATAATTCCTCCGTCTTTTATCAAAGCAGAAGCATCTTCAGCTATAGTTCTGTCAATAAGTGAGGTGTAATCAGCAATTTCATCTCTGTATTTTTCAATGTTTCCAAGCGGATTGTATTTTAGAGGCGATGCTGCATCTAATAGCTCAGGCAAAACAGCCAGTGAAACTTTAAGGCTTAAAAAGTCTTTGGGATTTGCTGAACTGTTTGACATTCTTGTTGCAAGTCTTTGAATATCATAAATTTTTTCCAGAATGTTGCTTAAATTGATTCTTTCGTCACTTTTTTCAACAAGTTCCGATATACAGCTCTGACGTTTAAGAATATCTTGAGAATTTTTAAGCGGCTGGCAAATCCAGTTTTTTAATAACCTTGCGCCCATGTTTGTTTTAGTTTTGTCAACAGCCCACAAAAGTGATCCGAATTTATTTTTGTCACGTAATGTTTCTGTCAATTCGAGATTCTTTCTGGTACTGCCGTCAAGAATCATAAATTCCGATAGTTCATAAGGTTCAATTCTTTCAAATTTGGGAACATTTTCCATCATATTTTCCCAGACATAAGCAAGCAAAGCACCGGCAGCTCGAAATCCGAGTTTGTATCTGCTGTATCCGAAAGCTTCAAGACTTTCTGTTTTAAAAACAGCTTTCAAATTGTTGGTCGAAAAATTTTCTTCAAATACGGATGTTGGAATTTTAGAGCAGTTGTAAAAATCAGTGATTTTTTCAGGCAGATTAATTTTTTCATCCGGTACGATTTGAAAAGGCATAATTTTCCCGCGAATAGAAGGACCTATAACTTCTGTAGGGGCAATTCTTGCAAGTTCGTCCATAATAAGCTCTAAAGTAGCTTGAGTAACTTTGAATTCGCCTGTAGATATATCAGCATATGAAAAACCGTATAAATCACTTTTTTCATCCTTAAATAAGGCGCAAATATAATTGTTTGAATTTTGTTTTAAAAAATTGCTTTCGGTAATTGTACCGGAGGTAATGATTCTTGTGACACCGCGTTTGACAATTCCTTTAGCAAATTTAGGATCTTCAAGCTGGTCACAGATAATAACTTTGTAATTTTTTTGTACAAGCTTTTCAAGATAATTGTTAATTGCTTTTGCAGGTATTCCGGCAAGCGGAATTCTGCCGAATTTCCCTTGTTCTCTGCCGGTAAGTGTAAGTTCAAGTTCCTTTGACATAGTTACGGCATCTTCAAAAAAAGTTTCATAAAAATCGCCGAGTCTGTAAAGCAGGATTTTGTCGGGATGCTGATGTTTAATTTTCAAATACTCCTGCATTGCAGGTGTAAGGTCTTCTATCTTAATATCAGCAGTATTGATATAATTGATTTCAGGTTTTTTCATAGTTATAATAATAGTATAACATGATAAGGATTTCAACATGGGTTGTTTAAAAAATATTTTGAGAGCTATAATCCTGACACTTGCTGTTATCGGTTTTATGTCTTTAGGCGGTAAGGAGCTTATTGTCGGGTTAATTCATAATTATATAAATCCGTCGCATGACACTTTGCTTGAAAGGGCGCAAAAAGTAGGTGATTTTTCTGAAATTAATGATGAATTTGAACTGGAAAAAGCTGCAGGTATCATGGGCTATAATGCTGTTGTTGCCGAACATAAGGCATCAGGTCAAAAAATGTTTGTTGTTGAATCAGGTGATAAGGCAATATTGACTGCTGAGGATATAAAATCTGCTGATGTTGAGGACAAATTAAGAAAAGCAATCAGTAAAATTAAATACCAAGCAATATCTGTTGATGATTTAAAGATTACCAAACATGGAACGATGAGTTCTTACGGTAAGGAAGTTCCATTTGTCAGATTTGAAGCAAAGGTTAAGAAACTTCCGATAGGTGATGTTGGCGGGATAATATCTGTTGCGCAGACAAAAGACGGGGAACCGCGTCTTTTGATTTCCGCAAATGAAAAAGATAAATATTCCCAATTGATTTCTGATGAATTTTTCAGAAAAATAAAATAGTTTCTGTGTACGCAGCCCTCTGATAAATATATTTACTCTAAGATATATAGCTTTCTGATATAGACAGATTGGATTTTTTGTGTTACTTTAAAATTACTGATTATTTAACCATGTCGGAGTGGTGGAATGGTAGACACGTACGTTTCAGGTGCGTATGGAGAAATCTGTGTGGGTTCAAGTCCCATCTCCGACAAT
>CALUPR010000001.1 GCA_944322705.1 Candidatus Gastranaerophilales bacterium | reverse complement strand
TGGTAATATTAAAAACTTGTTACTTTTAGTTTAATATGCTAAGATACTTTTATGAAACAGAGTATTCCAACAATTGTTGTATCTGAGCAGCAGAGTACATGCGAACTTTTGAAATTATATCTTCAGGAGTTTGAAAATTTTAATTTTCTTGCTTCAACATCCGATTTTTCTAAAGTTTGCAATGCAATCAAAGAATTAGAAAAATCTCTTGTTATTATTGATATTTCCTTATATCAGGAACAAGGCTTGAATTTTGTTTCAAAAATTACCTCTGAATTTAAAAATTGCAGGGTTATTGTATTGTCTGACAAACCTCAAGTTGATCTTGTAATCAGAGCGATGCGTATAGGTGCTTCAGATTTTATCTCGCTGCCTTTAATTAAAGATGAATTTTTTGATGTTTTAACAAAACATTATCTTGATATGACAGGTGCTAAACCCAAAAAATCAAAATGCAGGGTAGTTACTGTTTATTCCAACAAGGGTGGGGTCGGGAAAACATCTATTGCTGCAAATCTGGCTCTTGAACTTGCGAAAATAACCAAAGAAAATGTTGCATTGATTGATTTGAATTTTCAACTCGGCGATATTACAACTTTTTTTGATTTAAAACCGTCATTTAATATTTCTTATATGCTTCAAAATCTTGATAAGATAAATGAAGACTTTCTTCTTTCAACTTTAGAAAAATACAAAGATACAAGTCTTTATATTCTGGCAGATCCGCCTTATTTTAAACAGGCGGACAATGTTTCTTCAAAAGATATAACAAAATTGTTCTCAATTTTACGTGATACTTTTTCTTATGTTGTAGTTGATACTTTCGGCGGCTTTGACAGTAAGGCAATTAATGCTTTGGAAAATTCTGATTTAATTCTTTTTGTCACAATAGTGAACCTCCCTGCTTTAAGAAATTGTCAGAGATGTATGGAGTTGTTTGACAAAATTGGATTAGAGGATGAAAAAATTCAAATTCTTATTAACCGTTATATGGAAAATGATGAAATAAGCGCTGATGATGTTGAAGAAGTGCTGGGAAAAAATATTTACTGGAAGATCCCGAATAATTATTTTACAATGATGTCAGCCATAAATAAAGGAGTCCCTGTTTCAATGATTAATCCTGATTCCAATCTCGCTTTAAGCTTTAAGAACCTTGCGCTTATGATTTCCGACAGTATGTACAGGCAAAATTTTACTAAAAAACAAGGAAGGGTATAAATTGTTAAAAAGCAGCAGACTAGGCGACAGATTTAAAAAAGAAATTTTGGTAAATAATTTAAATATTCAAACGCAAGATATTGAAAATTCTGTTTATACTCACAGTGCAAAAAATATAGAAGATATAATATCTGATTTAAAAGATTTATTATTTAATAAAATTGCTTCTATTCCTGTATGGACAGAGTATACTGACTTAAAGCAAAAAGAAATGATTAGTAGCTTTATTGATGTGCGTTTAAATTTTGAAAAAATAACTCTTTCCGACAGCGAAAAAAATAATTTAGTATCTGAAATGTATGCATTGTTATCAGGCTTAGGTCCGCTTGATTTTTTACTTTCCAAAGAAAATGTTTCAGCTGTTTTTGTAAATGGAACAAGGGGAGTACATATTGAAATAGGAAATAAAATTTTAAATACTGAAATTCTGCTCTCTGATGCTCAATTAAATATAATAATAAATAATATATTTAAATTGTGTAACGAAAATTTTACTTCATCTAAAAAAATCTTTAACTTTAAAACGGATAAATATTTAATATCATTAGTATTCCCTCCTGTTTGTGAAAGCGGAATAAATTTAACAATACGCAAAATTTTAACTCCTGATATCAAAGTTTTGTTTGAAAAAAATTTAACAACAAAAGAAATTTTTGACTTTATTATTTCCATGTTGAATGACGGTAAAAATCTTATAATTTCCGGTGATATAAATTCCGGGAAGTCTTTTTTTCTTGATGTCTTGATCAATTCAGTAAACGCACCTGCTCGTTCAATACTTCTTGAAAATTATAAACAGTTATCAACAGAAAATGATAATTTAATTAAGTTTACAATGCCGGAAAATTCTTTTGACAAAAATGCTTTGTTCAATAATTTATTGAAAATTTCTTCTGATTATATATTCGCGGATCTAAATTATCCTTTATCGGATTTTTCGGAAAGAAAAGGCTTTATATTTACGTTAAGAGCGCCGACCGTTGATTCGGCAATTACAAAGTTGACATCTGCATTTATGGCTGAGTATTCTTTGCCTGAAAAATATGCTAAAGCAAAAGTTTTGTCAGATTATGATTATATAATCCAAATAAATAAAATGAATGACGGTTCTTCTAAAATCACTTCTATTGTTGAATTAAATCCCGGAAGGACTGCTGCTTTATCATTAAAAGTAATAGCTAAACTTGTTGACGGTCAATATATAACGGAAATCCCGCAGCCTCTGACTTCAATCAAGGCTGAATCCTCAATTGCCAAAAACGGTTCTATGCATTCGCGTTTTTTGAATTCTGATTAAAATATTTCATGTCATTAAATATTTTCTTTAGCCTTGAGTCATTAACTGAAGCTTGTGCTATCTGATCAATTCCAGGATTAATCACTTTTTTCATAATTTGTTTGTCAACAAAATCATTAACAGGTTTTGTTAATAAAAAGATAACGGCTATACCGCTTATTGTTTTAGCAAGTTTATTTTTAAAGATAAGTGATGTTTGATATTCCATAAGTGCATTTCTGGTAGCCTGATATGAATAATCTGCTTCCTTATAAATTTCTTTCATTTTCGGCAGAATCTTATTGTATTTTTTTAATATTTTATGCGGAACTTTTTTATGATTGTTATTTTTCAGCGCTTCAAATATTTCAAAAGTTTTTTTTGCATTATGTTCGCAGAATTGTAAAATCTTTTCTTCATTATTGCTTAGCAGCTGATATTTAGCCGTAAAAATTTTTTTATAATATTTATTAAAAACGTTGGTTGTATTAATTTCATTTTTTCTGCTGTCAATTTTATTTTGTAGCGTAGTTAATACAATATTCTTGAAATTATCGTAGCTTTCAAATGCATATCCATGTGCTTGGGATATAATATCTTTTGTGTGTCGATATATTGCATCTTTTGTATTGCCGGAAACACCGGATTTGTCGAGTTTGCCAAGCGGAGAAATTATATATTTACCTAAAATGATTGCGGCAGGCATTGCTACAAGAGAAGTTAATGCCTGATATATTGCTCTTTTAAATGCACGTTTAGCACTCGGGTTATAATTATTCTTATCATTTTTGTATTTATCGTAGATATCTGCTCCCAGATACATAAAAGTAGGAGCCCAAAGAGCAGCCCCGAGTTTAGGTGCGATGTCTGATATTGCTGTACCAATTTCGTTTGAATTTGACAGGACAACAAAAACCCCTTTATTCAGCGGGTCATGATACTTTTTCTTTTCGTTATTTATAGTCTTATTCTGGCTATGACTTTGTTGTGTTACCTGTTGTATCAAAATTAAAAACCTTGTGTTTTATTTTCGCAAATATATATACGTTTGTCAAAAATATTTTTTGCTACTATTTTTATATTAGGTTATAATTTTTATATGGAACGCAGATTTAAAATATCATCAAAATACAAACCGGCAGGCGATCAGCCAAAAGCAATAGAACAACTGGTTGAAGGCTTAAATCAAGGAGATGATGCTCAAACATTGCTTGGTATTACAGGCTCCGGTAAAACATTTACCATAGCTAATGTGATTGAACGTGTGCAAAAACCTACTCTTATTATTGCGCATAATAAAACTCTTGCTGCTCAGTTATATAACGAATTTAAAGAACTGTTCCCTGATAATGCGGTTGAATATTTTATAAGCTATTATGATTATTATCAACCTGAAGCTTATATTCCAAGAACTGATACTTTTATAGAAAAATCTGCATCAATAAACGAAGAAATAGACAGGCTCAGGCATAACTCAACCAGAAGTTTGTATGAAAGAAATGATGTTATTATAGTCGCATCTGTAAGTTGTATATACGGTTTGGGGCTGCCTGAAAATTATTTTAAAGGTTCTGTGGAATTGAATGTTGGAGATGAAATTTCACGGGATGATTTATTGAGACATTTAATAAGTATTCAATATACTCGTAATGATTTAGTCCTTGAACGTTCTACATTTCGCGCAAGAGGTGATATTGTAGAAATTATGCCGGCTTATGAAAAAATCGTAACCAGAATATACTTCTTCGGGGATGAAATTGAGAAAATCGTACGAATTGATAATGTAACTGGCGAAATTCTTGAAAGCCCTCAAAAAGTTGTAATTTATCCTGCTGTTCACTATCTTTCTTACGATGAAAATGTGGATGAAACTATATCTTTAATTCGCAAAGAATTAGAGCAGCGCCTTGCTGAATTAAACAGTGAAAATAAGCTCATAGAAGCCCAAAGACTTGAACAGCGGGTGAAATATGATATTGAAATGATTAAAGAAATGGGTTATTGTTCCGGTATAGAAAATTATTCAAGGATTATTGAACGTCGTCCGCCCGGCTCTGCTCCTGCAACTCTTTTGGATTATTTTCAGGGTGATTTTTTAACTGTTATTGATGAATCTCATGTTACTCTTCCGCAGTTAAAAGGTATGTATCATGGTGATGCTTCAAGAAAAGATACTTTAATTCAATACGGGTTCAGACTGCCTTGTGCAAGAGATAACAGACCGCTTAAAAATGATGAATTTTTTAAAAAAGTACATCAGAAAATTTATATTTCTGCTACTCCCGGTGATTTTGAAAGAAAAACATCCGCTAGGTTAGTTGAACAGATTATAAGACCTACAGGTCTTGTCGACCCGAAAATATCTGTTCGTCCTATTGAATCTCAGATTGAAGATTTAAAAAATGAAATAAAAAAACGTACAGATAAAAATGAACGTGTTTTGATTACGACACTTACCAAACGTATGGCTGAAGATTTAACTGACTTTTTTGTTCAGGAAGGGATAAAAGTCAGGTACCTTCATAGTGAAATTCAATCTCTTGAGAGAGTTGAAATTTTACGTGATTTGCGCCTTGGGGAATTTGATGTCTTAATTGGTGTTAATCTTTTAAGAGAAGGACTTGATATTCCCGAAGTATCCCTTGTTGCTATAATGGATGCAGATAAGGAAGGATTTTTACGTTCAGAGACAAGTCTTATACAGACAATAGGACGTGCAGCACGTAATGCCTGCGGTGAGGTTATAATGTATGCTGATAGAATTACAGAATCAATGGAAAAAGCTATATCAGAAACAGAAAGACGACGAAAAATTCAGCTTGAATATAACAAAAAGTACGGTATTGTACCTCAGACTATTAAAAAACCTATTGAAAATAATCTGCTTTCACTAGTTGCAAGTTACAGAGATCTTGAAGATATTGTAGCTGAAGAAATGGTTGAATTGAATATTGAAAAGAAAGATTTGCCAAAGCTTATTGATAAGCTTGAAAAGGACATGCATAAAGCTGCAAAAATTCTTGACTTTGAACGTGCTGCAGATATTCGCGATAAACTTAAAAAATTGCGTGAAATGGCTAAATAGTTTCATTTTTTTTGTCATCACCAGCAATTGCTTCATAGTCAATTTGAGCAAGGTAATGTCCTACAAGTGCAAGATTGAATATTAAACACATACTCCAGAAAAATACGGCAATAGGATGAGGAATTCCAAAAAACAACCAGATTAAATATGTGATCGGACCTGCAATTATTGCATTTACAATGAGTACTTGAGGAATCATAAAAAGCACGCCTGCAAAGACATCAACACAAGAATCAGCTATTGTTTTTAAGTTGTATGCATCAGATATTTTAAAATTTTTTGCATAACACAGATATCCTGTCATCATAAATGATATGAAAAGCCCCCAGACAATAATTCGCCAAACAGTCATTGAATCAGGCTCTGTAAAATATTTATTCAGGAAATTACATGCAGCAGCGGCTAGCCATGACAAAATTGCAAGTATAGGTCCAATTGCAACCAGCCCTTTAATCCCTGACCAAAACATTGAAAATATATTAAAAGAAGGCATTACATAATTTTTACCGTTTCTTACATTTGAAGTACATTTAAGCATAAAACCGAAAAGCAATATAAACACCAAAGCGCTGACAAACCAGAATGCATCATCATTTTTACTGTATAAATCAACACAATAATATACGGGAATTGCAAATATTATAAATTTTGTAAGCGCATGATTATCATGGAAAGATTCTTCAAAAGCGTCTATAATGGATGCCATTTTATAAGCCCTCTCTATTTTTTGAGTATAGCATATTTTAAAGGAAAATCAATATATATTTATCGGCAGTGTAATAATAAATTCCGTTCCTTTATTCAGTTCACTTTTTAAATCAATTTTACCTTTGTGCATTTTTACAAATTCTTTTGTTATGGCAAGTCCAAGACCGGTAGAGTTTTTAGAAAAATTTTCTCCTTGTTCAAAATAATTAAATATGCTTTTATGAAATTTTTTATCTATCCCTGCTCCGTTATCTTTTACTGATAAAAGCAAATTTTTGCCGGACTTATATGCTCTGATGCTGATTTCACCGTTTTCTTGAGTAAATTTTATGGCATTTCCTAAAAGATTTAGTACTATTCCTTGAAATTTAATATAATCTGCATTAATTTCAATATCTTCCGTAAATTTTGTAAATTTTATATTTTTTTTAATAATTAAAGGCATTATTGTATTAACAACTTCATTTATGGCAGTTGTAACCGAAAAAGTCTGCATATTTAGCTTTGCTGCTTTTGCTTCTATTTTAGACATGTCAAGAATTTCATTAATCATACCCAGCAAATTTATACCTGAAATCTTTATGTCATTAACATATTCTTTTTGTTTAGCATTGAGTTTCCCCGCAAATTCGTTTTCCAGAAGCTCTGAAAATCCCAATATTGAATTAAGCGGCGTTCTCAATTCGTGAGTAATTTGTGATAAAAATTTTGTCCTGATTTCATCAGCCTGTTTAATTTTCACAGTATTTTGGCATGCATCTAGGCAACCTTGCTGCAATGCGCTAATTTGCATTTTTATAACTTTTGTAAGTTCGGCATCTTTTATGATATTTGCTGTCATTGAAGCAAATGCTTTAAAAATTTCTTTATCTGCATCTGAATAGTTATCGCCTGTAATGATAATTACCCCAAAAACGGAATTTTTAAATTTAAGATTTTCCTGTAAATTTTGTTCTTTAATTTCTTTTATTGCTTTTACTTTGGGATTAAATGAATATATGAGTCTTTCAGGGTTCAGAAAAAATATGTACCCTGATTTAAAGTCTATAATTTGTTTTAATATATCAAAAATTTTGCTCTCATTACCATTATTAATTTCTGATATTTTTGTTATAAGTTTTGTGAATTCTTTGTATTTGTTCAAAATTTTACTCCAGAGGGAATTTGTCGGAATATCCAATATATTTTAAATTCCGGTAATATCCGTCAAAATCAAGCCCGTAACCTACAAGAAATTTGTCATCTACTTCAAAACCGTAGTAATCAGGTTCAACTTCAGTGACACGTTTTATTTTTTTGTCAAGCAATGAACAGAATTTAGTAGATTTTGTGTGAAAATTGCAGTTCATAAAATCAAGTAAAAATTTTGCAGTAAGTCCGGTATCGACAATGTCTTCAATAATCAATACATTTTTCCCGTTCAAATCCGGAAGTGAAATATCAACTGCATTAACCTTCCCTGATGTTGTTGTCCCGCCGTTATAGCTGGACAGTCTGATAAATTCCATTTTTAAAGGCATGTTTAGATTTTTAACAAGATCAGTAGCAAACATTACAGCACCTTTTAGAACGCATATTGCGTAAACCTCTTCACCTTTGTAAAAAGTATTCATTTCATCTGCGAGGGCTTTTATCCTTGATTGTATTTCTTCTTCAGTAAACAAAACTTTTAATTTTTTTATATCCATAACCTACCTCTTTTTTAATGTCAGTACATGTGTTGCTCTGTTTATAACTTTTAATTCGTCGCTTAGACCTATACCTGCAACCCAAAGAACGTTATTGTTATTGCAAAGTAAAACAAGTTTATCTTTTTCATGCTGCGGAATTTTTTTTTCATTAAGGTATTTTTTTAATTTTTGAGAGCCTTTGGCTCCGAGTGGAAAAATTTTATCACCGTTTTTTCGATGTCTTAGTGTAAAATTAATTTTTTCAGTTTCAATATAAGCTTTAAAGTCATTATCGTCAGGAAAAACAGAAGGAGTTTGTGATGCGGGTTCTATTGAAAATTCATATTCTTCAAAAAGATATTTACCTGTTGCTGTAATTTTAATTTCTTGCGTATTTTTTTGTTTTTTTTCAACTAATTCAACTTTTTTTTCGTTTACAAAAAGCCATAAATCTTGTGCAAGCGACATTTTTTTACCTGACTTTGAGTTTTTATTTTCATCTATATATTTTTGAATATAATCGATTTTTTTCTTATCATAATCAAGATTGTATTTATTCAAAATTTTATATATAATTCTTTTTTGTTCAATACCAGAAGCTTCAAGTATATTTGAAGGCAAATAGCTTTCAATAAGACTATTCTCATCTTTAGCAATTTCTGACAAAGTATTGAGCGCTTCTGTTACTTTCGGATTTATTTCTTTTAAGACAGGTAAAATTTTATGTCTTATAAAATTTCTTTTATAATTGGTGTTGTAATTTGAGCTGTCAACATTCGGCGCTAAATTATTTAATCTGCAATATTTTTCTATTTCTTCTCTTGTTATTTTTAAAAGAGGTCTGTAAAAAATATCTCGATGCTCGTTTATTCCTTGCAGCCCTATTGTTCCGGTACCCTTTATAATCCTGTATAAAACAGTTTCAGCATTATCATCAAAGTTATGTGCAGTAAAAACTATATTTGAATTAAATCTTTTTGCGCATCTCTTAAAAAAATCATATCTTGCTTCTCTTGCCGCTGTTTCATTTTTTTCAATATTGTCATCAAGTGTTTCTGTGTAAAATTTTATATTATTCTTTTGGCAAAATTCGTAACAGTTTTCAGCTTCTAATAAACTTTCATTCCCGCGCCAGTTGTGATTTAAATGAACAGCAACAATATCATAATTTAATTTGTTTAAAATATCTAAAAGGCACATTGAATCGTATCCGCCGGAAAATGCAACGATAAATGTGCCTGATAAATTATTTTTTGATATAAAATTTTTTACTTGCTCTACAATCACTTATGCCTCTTTGAACTTTTTCACTCCTTCTTTTATCTCTACAGCATCAACTCCAAGCTGTTCAAGTGCTTTCATCGCAAGTGAATCAGGTTCTGTCGTCAGAGCAAGAAGCATATGAGATGATTCAATTTTATCTTTATGATCTTTTTTAGCTAATTCCCATGCTGTTTCAAGAACCCTTTTTGCACGTTCAGTGAATACAATTTCCGTATCATAGTATTCATTTCCGAAACCTATAAGGTTTTCAACCACTGCTCTTGCATCTTTTATATTGATTTCAAGTTCTGAAAGCACCTGTGCTCCGATTCCTGTGGCTTCCCCGATAATGCCAAGTAAAAACATTTCCGTTCCGACGATGTTTCTTCCAAGGCGTCTGGCTTCTTCTTTTGCAAGGCGTAATATAGTTAATGTTTCCGGCATTTGTTTTTCGATTGGTTTTATTATGCTGTGAGCAAGATCGTCATCACGTATTTTTAATTCCTTTAATATATCGTAAGCTATTCCGCGTTTCGTTTTCAAAAGACCGAGCACAATATGTTCGGGCAATACAACTGATGAACCAAGTTCTTTTGCGGTCTGAAGCGCCATGTTCATTGTCGTGAAAGCGTTGGGAGTAAAAATTATTTGCCTTCCTTCATATTCAGCCTGTCTTGATTGAATTTTTTCAAGTTTTTCTTCAAAATTCTCGCTTGTTACGCCGTATTGTGCAAATATTTTTGAAAGTTCAGAGTCTTTATCTTCTAAAATTGAAGAAAGAATTTGTTCTGTTCCCAAAATTTCGTAATTAGAAGCAGAAAGTTTTGAAACAGCACGTTGAAAGACTTTTGTTGATTCTTCACTGTCAAATATATTATCAGTTTCTTTAGCTTTATTTTCGATATTTTCTTTTTTTTCATCTATTTCAGGATGATAAAGGCGTTTTGTTTTCTTTTGAACAAGTTTTTCAAGAAGAGTTTTTGATTTGTAAATATCAAAGCCTAAGTCTTCCAGCATTTTTACATCAAGAGATTTTTTATCTGAAATTACCGCAAGAAATAAATGTTCGTAAAGTATTGTAGGATTACCTGACTTATTTGCTAAGTCAAGTGATTTTTTTAAAATTTCTTTGATATTGTCATCAAACGGTAATGGCTTGGTAATGTTAGACACAACCGTTTTGTGGGATATTTCTCTGATTTTATCCGCTAATTTATCTCTAGTTATATCATATGACTTAAATATTTTTAAAGAAATTCCTTTAGCTTCATCAAAAAGCGCAAGAAGAAGATGCTCCGGGTAAACCTTATCAGCTTTCATCTCCTTGGCTATGCTTTGTGAAGTACTTACAACATTTATTGCTTTTTCGGTAAACTTTTCAAACAAAATTTATTCCTCGTCTTCATCATCCATATTTTCAACATAATTTGCAACTCTGTCGAACTCTTCATCATCATCAATTGTTTCAAATAAATAGTCTTCGCCGTCTTTTGTTAATTTCATAAGAACGACTTCATCACCTTCTTCTTCAACCGGTAACAAAAGAGCATACTCTTGTTCATCAACTTCTACTATATCGTACAATTCAAATTTGATGACATTACCGTTTTCATCAAGTGTTTCAATAATTTGATCTTCATCTGCCATAGTTTATTTTGTCCTTTCTTTTTTATTTTTTGCTAAGGTACTGTTCCAGTATAATACAAGCACTTTCAATATCAACCAGTCCTTTGTTTTTTCTAAAGTCTATTTTTTTTTGTCTTAAATTTTCTTCTGCTGCTTCTGATGTGAGTCTTTCATCTTCAAAAATAATTTCGTAATCTGTTATTTTTGATGCAAAATTTTTACAATCCTGTGCTTGAGCGCCTTGAGTTCCATCCATATTTAAAGGTATACCTATTACAATTTTTTTTACGTTATTATTTTGGGCAATTTTATTAATTTCTTCAAGGGCTTTATTTTCGGGCTGGCGCATAAGGCATGAATGCCCGTTTGAAAGCATAAGCAAATAGTCGCTCAGAGCAACTCCTATCCTTTTGGTTCCTATATCAAGTGCCATTATTTTATACATTATTTTACCCACATTTCTTCTATTGCTTTGACTTTTTCCTTATCATTTTTGGCAAAATAATATTCATAAATACTTTTACGCAAAATGTTTTTGAAAAAGTCGTGCACAAGTGTTTTATCATTATACAGCGAATATAAATTTTTTGCAGCCTTCTCGTTGCCCGAAAAATATTTTAAAATCGCAGTATGCAAAATTCTTTCATGCCAGATATTGTATTCATCTTCAAAGAATACTTTTTCCAGATTATTATCAATAAACTTGTCGAAATCTTCTGGTTGTACATTTTCTAAATTTTTCAAGAACGTTTCATATTCGTCACTGTAATTGCTGTTTAAAAACCAAAAATCTGTAAAATCATATTTTAAAACATCTTCAAAGTCTTTATTTGAAAGATGTGTTGGTTTATAATTCAGTTGCAGGCTCGCAGGTTCAATGTCTGCAAGCAGATTTTTCCAGCATATATATTCATATGGAACCTTGCATCCTGAAAGTTTTTCTGAATATTCTAATATTGATTTTAGAACGCCCGGTTCTAATTCTATTGCTCTTTGTCCTCTGTAAAATCTTTCAATTATAGCATTACACTCAAATTTTGAAATCTCATTAAACCCGAAACAATCCCTAATGCCTTTGTAGTCATCGATTACAATTGCAACAAATTGAATTTTACCGGATTTTTTAATTCTTGATATTATAACAGCTTGATTCCCTTGTCCGTCCGGATATGTTATACAAAATTTATAAGGCTTTGAATCCTTTAAAAGCTCTTTGTAAAATTCAAGAGAATTATCTTCTCTGATTCCGGAAAGTTTCAAAATTGATAAATTTTTATTAATTAGCGGTTTAAGTTTATCATCAATAAATCCAAGAGAAGTGTTTAATGCATGATATGCGAGCTGGGATTTTGAATTCCCCAGAATATTAAGAGCTGTTTTACCGGTTTCGGTGTCAGACATTGATAAAAATACCGGAATAAGCATATTAGCCAGTTCATCATTTGAATAGTCGTCAGATAATGATTCTAACAGTACAATTTTGTCATTATCAGGCAATGAACTCAAAAAATCCAAAAAATCTATTTGAACCTCTGGATTTAAAATGGCATTATCCAGTATTTTTTTTGTATCCGCAGTAACCAATTCGTTTGGATTTTCAAAATATTGATCACACTCTTCGTAAGACCAGTTAGTGTCTATATCTCTTAAAAGATCAAGCGCAAAAATTTTTGCATTATTTGAAGCCATATTATTTTTTATAATATTCCATAAGCGTTCTATAAGTTCTTTTTGAGGACAGTATCGCTTTAGTAAAAATTTAATTAAATCAGGATTTTGCGGCAAAGAATTTATTTCTTTAAACAAAAGTTTAACTATAATGCTTTTGTCACTTTGCATATCAAGAATCCTGTAATGGATTTCATAATTTTCAAAGTCTTTTACATCACACAATTTTGTTAATAGATTTGCTATTTCGGTTTTAATCTCAAACGGATTAAGTTCAAATTGTTCAACCATCAGCGGGCTTTCCCCCAAAAAGCATCCAGAATTTGCTGTGCTTCAGCAGAAGGCATCCTGTCGTTTAGGATAAGATACTGTACAGCAATCATGGTACATTCAGAGCATATATTAACTCCGGGGCCCTGAACCATTTTTAGAACTTGAGTATTAGGTCTGTGACAGAAACTGCAATATACAAGCTCATCATGTTCTTGTTCTTTTTCTTTTTTGGTATCTCTTTTCGCTCCTAATTTTATCACTTTTTTTTCAGACATTTCCACCTCATTTTCAGGATCCGTTTGTAACTTTTTTTTATAAAATTTGCCAAATATTGTTCATTTATTTTATAATAAAAAATACGGATGATTTTATGAGGATTATTATAACATGAAAAAAGCTTTTTTACTAGCTAGTATCTTGTTTGTTTCTGTTATATCTACAGCTTGTATTAATAACTTTGCTGTGCAGGAGTTAAACAATAAGGCAAAAGAATTCATGGACAAAGGGGATTATGTATCTGCTATCGAACGTTTAAAATCCAGTGTTGACCTTGACGGAAGTGTTTTTGAAACGCAATATAATCTTGCTGTCGCTTATACAAAAGCTGAAGATTATCTTAATGCCATAGATACTTATAATGTTGCAATTAAATTAAATCCTGATTTTGCGGACTCTTATTATTCTCGTGCTGTGTGCGAAGAAAATTTAGTTAAAGATATAATTTCAGGCTACCTAAAAGTAAACGATGAAGGTGTAATAGAAAAAGTTGAACAAGTTAATGATGATGCAGATTTGTCAGAGCAATCAAAAAATTCGCTTTCAGATAGTGACATAAAAATGTTAACAAATTTATTAAATGATGCAATATCTGACTACGGTATATATTTAGATAAAGTTGGCACAATTGATGACAAGACTTATGTTGAGAATAAAATAAAAGAACTTCAGCAGCTTTTGGCTGAATATACCCGTAAAACAGAGTAAGATTATGTTTAGATCTCCCGGAGAAATTGCTTTTAGAATTTTTGATTTTCCTGTTTATTTTTACGGTATAATATTGGCATTTGCTATTTTTGTAGGGGTTTATACTGCTTTTTTATTTTATAAAAAATTTTATGACAATGTTAAAGCGGCATGCATTATTGATTTTTCTCCTTTTATAATTATAACAGGTATTTTGGGAGCCAGGATTTATTATTGTCTTGTGAATTTTAGTTATTACACCGTAAATCCTTTGGAGATATTTGATATCAGGCAGGGTGGTCTTTCTATTCATGGAATGATTATTGCAGGAATTATTGCAATTTATTTCCTTTCAAAAAAATATAATATGCCGTTTTTAAAACTGATTGATTCATTTTTTTGTGCTACTCCGTTGTCACAATGTATAGGAAGATGGGGAAATTTTTTTAATTCTGAAGCTTTTGGATGTCCGACTAATTTGCCATGGAAACTTTATATACCAATATCTCACAGACCGGCAGAATACATAGATTACGAATATTTTCATCCGGCTTTTTTATATGAAAGTATGCTCGATTTGTTTATATTTATCATCCTTTTTATGCTTTTTAAAAGATTGTCGAAACATCCGGGAACTCTTGCCTGTCTGTATTTGATAATGTATTCATGTGTAAGAATTTTGGTTGAATATTGCAGAATTGACAGTATATTAAATATTGGAAGTATCCCGATTGCGCAAATTGTTTCTTTTATAATTATTATTTTTGCTTCCCTGAGTTGGGTAATCCTTGTAAAAAGAAACGCAGGTTGATTTTTTATTGTATTTAGCGTTTAATTTCTTGTATTATGAAGAATGTTAATTTACCCTCAAATAAAAAAGCTCTTTTCTGGCTAAGCGGCGGTCATTTTATAAACGATATTTATACTGGTGTTCTAAACCCTATTATGCCGTTTATAGCAGCAAAAATAGGTTTGTCTATGGCTTTTGCTACGGTTATATTAACAATTTCGCATATATTTTCGTCTTTAATGCAGCCTTTATTTGGCTTTTTAGCAGATAATATTGTTAAACGTTCTTTTATATTCTGGGGATTAATTTTATCTTCAATATTTATTCCGCTTTCTACCTTATCTGATAATCCTGTAATTCTTATTTTATTTATAATTATCGGCAGCTTAGGTTCAAGTTTTTTTCATCCTCAGGCGCTGGGTTTTGCTTCAAAATTCGCTAATAAGTTTAATCCCGGAAAATCAATGGCTGTATTTGTTGCAATGGGAACATTAGGTTATTCATTTGGTCCTATAATTTCATCTTCAATAACCCAGTTTCTCGGGATGAATAAAATGCCGTTAATGACTTGTTTTGGTGTGTTGTGGGCATTATTAATGTTTAATTTTGTTCCAAAATTATCGTTATCTGAACCTGTTATATCAAAAATAGATTTTAAAACAGCTTTTAAGCGTATTTTAACAAACAGAAAGCTCAATATTTTAAACCTTATTGCTATGCTTAAAACGATGATTAATTCTGCATGTTTTATTTTGCTTCCCTTTCTGTGGAAAAATATGGGTTATAAGCCGTTTTTTATAGGTATGGCGCTTTTTGCATTTATTTTTACAGGTGGTATTGGATCTCTTGTAAGCAATTTTGTTGAACGCCGTATTGGTGCTGCAAATGTTTTTTATATATCAATGATTACAACTTTGCCTTTGATGCTTTTATTTGTGCTTACTTATAAATCCTATACTGCAATTTCAATTGTTATATTTGTTGTTATGGGGTTTGTTACAATGATGGCTACTCCTGTTACAATGGTGATGGCGCAAAATGTTTTGCCTGAATATAAAAGTATCATATCAGGTTTTATAAACGGCTTTTCTTGGGGGATTGTTGCAATAGTGATGTCTCTTCTGGGCTTTATTGCGGAAAAGTTTGGTATAACAAATGTCCTAATATTTGTTGCTGTTATACCTGCAGTTTGTTCAGTTTTTGTCAAAGAGTTATTTCAAGAAAAACATTAATATTTATGCTAAAACATTAACAGATTTTTTTTGGCTTACATCATAATGTTTTTTTGCAGTAAATTTTTCCTGAAGATAGTTTATCTTATAAAGAAGTTTATTAGTAAGCAGATCAAGACTTAATTTTTTGTCAATATTATTCAGCATGCCAAGTTCATGCTCGCCTCCAAAGGTATGTGCAGAATTTGAAGCTGAATTATTTTGCTTAGATGCTGAAATATTTAGAGTATTATTAACATTTAAACGGGCAATTGAAGAAACTAACATTCCTAACTCCTAGTATATCTCCTACCTTTATTAGTATAGACTAATGTATAAATAAAATCAAGTATTAATTTTTGTAACAAATCGGGTAATGTTTGAAATTCTATAATAATTATATACTTTATATATATGAACATTAAATAAACACAAGGATATTAAAAGAGAGTATTTAAATAAGAGAGAGACTTAAAATTCCTATTCCTACCTTCCTAAACAAAAAATTACCTCCTTTCAAAGGAGGCTTTTTTTTATAAAACCGTGCCACTGTCTATCGAATACACCGGAAAAAATCTTTAAATCTGATATCTCTTTTTAAAAATATGACACCCGCAAGTATTGTCTTAGTGCTGCTATGTTTCCATCCTGACACGGTTCGACAGCTTACGCCGCCATAAGTCTAAACGTCAACAATATCAAATTTATCAAAATTAACCGTTATACCCTCACAACAGGCTCTGCACCCCGCATAAACTTCGGGTCGAGGGATTGCAATTCCCCGTGGAGCACGGCTGATTATATCCTATCACAAAATTTAAATATTTTCATCTTTATTTTATAGACATTTGGTGAATGTTAATTTTTACATAAGCACGTTAATAATAGTGTGTGAAAGGAGAAAATATGGAAAGACTTGATTTATACAGATGTGAAATCTGCGGTAATCTTGTTGAAGTAATTTTGGTTGGAGGCGGTGAACTTGTATGCTGCGGTCAGATGATGCAAAAAGTCAGCGGTCAAAATAGAGAAGAAGCTATTTTTGAAAAACATATTCCTGTTTTTGTTAAAAACGAAAATAATAATTATGAAGTCAGAGTCGGAGAAGTTTTACATCCTATGACAGAAGAACATTATATTATGTTTATAGAAACAATTTCTGAAGATAAAAAACAAGTGCAACTTGAATATTTGTATCCCGGTCAGGAGCCTAGAATGCTTTTAGAAAATAAATCAGGTAAAACTCTTGCGCGGGAATTTTGTAATTTACACGGACTGTGGGAGGGACAAAGTGATTAACGAGAAAGTAGAAGATATTTTAAACTCACAAATTAATAAGGAATTTTATTCAGCTTATCTTTATCTTGCAATGTCTGCATATTTTGATGAGATAGGTTTGTCCGGTTTTTCAAATTGGACAAAAGTTCAGGCTAAAGAAGAAATGGACCATGGTATGATTTTATTTGATTATATTATCGAACGTGACGGAACAGTCAAGCTTGAACAAATTGATGCGCCTCAAAGAGATTTTCATAATCCTCTTCAGGTATTTGAAAAAATTCTTGAACATGAAAAATTTGTAACAGATAGCATAAATTGTGTTGCTTCGTTAAGTGAAGATGAATGTGACCTTGCAACACGTCATTTTATAAACTGGTATATTTCAGAACAGGTTGAAGAAGAAGCAAATGCTAGAGATATCATTACAAAATTAAAGATGTTCGGCGATGAAAAGGCATCTTTGTATCACCTTGATCAAGAACTTGGGAAACGTGAATATAAAGTTCATTCTTATAAGTTGTAAAGCGGGAAACTAATTCCCGCTTTTTAAATTATTTCAATTTTGTAAACAATTTGTCTGAAATTAAAAAATAGCTTATCATATAAGTATGAATAACGGCAAAATTGTAGTAGTTGATGATGAAAAAATAGTTACCTCGGCTTTTAAAGCTCTGTTCAAAGTTGAGGGCTATTCTGATATACATTTGTTTAATTCCCCTAAAGATGCTATTAAATTTTTAAGTGAAAACACCCCTGATTTAATTATTTCTGATTTTATAATGCCGGAGATGAACGGGCTTGAATTTTTAACAGAAGCAAAAAAATTATACCCTGAAGTCAGCATGATTTTACTAACAGGTTATGCTGATAAAGAAAATGCGATAAAAGCTATTAATGAAATAGGACTTTATAAATATATTGAAAAACCCTGGGATAATGATGATTTGTTAATGAATATAAAAAACGGAATTGAAAGAAGTCATCTGCTTCAAAATCTCAAAAATAAAATTAATGAACTTGAAGCCGCAAATTCAAAACTTGAAGACTATTCTCAAAATTTAGAAAAAATTGTAGCTGAGCGTACTGCTGATTTGTCCGAAGCAAATAAAAAGCTTTCGGGCATAATAAACTACTGTGCTGACGGAATAATAATTGTAGATGGCGAAGGGAATATTTTACAGGTTAATCCCGCCTGCGAAAACCTTGTAGGTCTTTCAGAAAACTCTCTTTGCAAGAAAAAATTTCAGGAAATAGCATATTCAACTGTTAAAGAATTGAATTCTTCTACAGAAAATAAATCCGGTGAGATTTTTGGTTTAGGTATTGATAATTCAGAAGTTCTTCTCAGAGATTACTATATAATTAATTTTTTAAGCGGAGAGCATACCCCTGTTGAAATAAGTTTTGCCGCTATTTCAAATGACAGTGATAATAATTTTGATAAGTTTGTAGGCGTAATAAGAGATGTAAGCGTACAAAAAGAAACAGAAAGATTAAGAGATGATTTTATTGCGACATTAACTCATGATATGAGAACTCCTCTTCTTGCTGCCATACAAACTTTGAAATTTTTTCTTGAAGGTGCTATTGGAAATCTTGAAGAAAAACAAAAGATACTTTTGTCTACAATGCTTCAGAGTAATGAAGATTTACTGGGGCTTGTGAATGCACTTTTGGAAGTCTATAGATTTGAAAGCGGGAAATTATCTCTTTGCAAAACAGCATTTCCTGTTAAAGATCTTGTAGAACAGTGCTATTCCGAATTGAAGCCGCTGGCTGATAAAAAAGATTTAAAGTTTACAGTTACTTTTGAATTGTCAGATAATTTGCATATATTTGCCGATCGAGCAGAAATTAAGCGTGTTATTACAAATCTGTGCGGTAATGCAGTTAACTATACCAACAAAGGCGGAGAAATAAAAGTTCTTGCAAAGGCACAAAATAATGATTTTATATTCTCCGTAAGTGATAACGGTAATGGCATACCACAATCTGATATCCCTAATTTGTTTAAACGCTTTTCTCAAGGCACAACAAGAAAACGTTCTACTGGGACCGGACTTGGATTGTATCTTTCAAGGCAAATTATAGAAGCTCATAACGGCAAAATTTGGGTAGATAGTAAAATTAATAAAGGAAGTGAATTTTCTTTCCTGTTAACAAATGTGGTAGCGGATGCTAAAGTTAAAGAAAGACAGGTTTCCAATGGCTAAAAATATCAAAGTTTTGATTGTAGAAGATCACGATATGGCGCGTATGGGGCTCTCGGTTATACTGAGTAATAATCAAAATATTGAGATTGTCGGAATGTGTGCTGACGGTCTTGACGGAGTTGAAAAGACTCTTCAGGTTAGACCTGATGTTGTTATAATGGATATAGGTCTTCCAACAATAGATGGTATTGAAGCAACAAAAAGAATTAAGTGTGCTAATCCTGATGTAAAAGTTTTGATGTATACATCGCGAGAAAGTGAAGATGATATTTTTGATTCATTTCAGGCAGGAGCAGACGGTTATATTACAAAAGGGGCAACATCTGAGCAGACTGTTGCTGCTGTTACTGCAGTTTCAGAGGGCGCGGGCTGGCTTGATCCGGCAATTGCAAAAGTCGTTTTGACTAATATAAGACGCGGCAGTGAATATACTGAAAAGCGCGGTGAAATCAATTATAAACTCGGTAAAAATTTATACGGACTTACCGAACGGGAAATGGAGGTTTTAGCATTAATTGTTGACGGACTTACAAACCCGCAAATTGCAGAAAAACTTGTTATTACAATTTCTACAACAAAAACTCACGTTCACAGTATTTTGCAGAAACTTTATGTAAATTCTCGTTCAAAAGCTATCTCCATGGCTATGAAGGAAGGTTTAGTATAGTATGATTTATGCGCTGCTTGGGGTTGCTGCTGCTTTTTGTGCATTTATTCAATGGGGAGATGAAATTCCGCTTCCGAATTTTGATGATGTAAATCAAAAACAAGCAAAATATATCCATAATGTAAATAAAAGAGCAGAAAAAGAAAAATTTAAAAAGACTAAATTTAACAGAAATCCGTCTGGTTTCATGACGGTAGAAGAATATGAGTTGTTATCTGTTCCTAAAGATCGAATGACTGTTGAAATTGAAGTTCCCAAAAATCCGACACCTGCTGATATGGTTTATGTCCCGCAACCTGCGTATAAAATTGTAAAATATAATAATCCGCCCGGGGTTGCTGAAATTTCTTTAAATAAAACATTTTATCAAAAAAGACAGCAGAACGCTCAAGGGATAGTTTCCCCTGATTTTTCAAAATTAGTTTATCCTTCGGTTTATTATTACCCCGATAGTGCTTCTACTGCCTGTGATTTATTTGTTATTAATCTAGAAGAAGCAAAATCAAATCTTGATAAAATTTTAACAGCTAACGTGATTCACAGGTTAGCGGAACCCATATTGTCAACTGATAAAAATATTGATAACTATTACACTTTTCGGACAATTACTCCGGTTGATTTTTCGTCAGACGGTTCAAAACTGCTGGTAAAAGAAAAGATAGGCAACACAAAAGATGGTATCTGGAAAACGACCCCTGTTGTTTATGATTTTATAACTAATGTTTCTTACAGTTTGGTTGAAGTTAGGGATGCTATTGCTTATTACTGGGAAGAAAATGAAGGATTAAAGCTTGAAGACAAGCGCTGGGATGTTTATCCGTTAGGTTTTGCGGCTGATAATCCTGATTGGGTTATTGTAAATGCTTTTGCGTATACCGGTGAAATCCCTGTAAACTTAGGTACCTGGACTGTAAATTATAAAGGTGAACAGTCACGTCTTCTTACATTTAAAACTGATGCTGTAAATATTAGTATGAATGGTTATAAGCTTGTTAAAGAAGGAGTTGTTCAACCCAATATTACGGAGAGAGAAGAAAAACAGCTGAAACATATAGAAAAACTTCAAAAAAAGAAGAAAAAAGAAGAAGATAAAATATATGTTAAAGATTTGGAAGCTTCTTATAAAGCGAAAGTAAAAGAAATGGATAAAGAATTTAAGGAGCAGCAAAAAGATTACAAGCTTCGTAAGCGTATACAAGGTTCTACATCAGGCAACGAAGTCCTTATTAAGTATAATGAAATAAAAGAAAAACAGGAATTAAAAGAGCAGCAGCGGCTTGAAAAACTTAAACAAAAAGAGTTAAAACGTCTGGAAAGAGAAAAGACAAAAAACTCCGTAAATAATTAAGATATAAACGTTAATCAGATTGAAACTCATGTGAATAATACTAATAATTATTAATAAGCTGAATTTTCTCTTCTTTTGTTAAATGTTTTATTCTGTATTCTTCTTTCATTGCGTCGGATTTACTGCTAAATTCTTTAGTATAAACGATTTTCAATGGTTTATTAGCTTTAGTATATTTAGCACCCTTACCGCTGACATGTTCTTTAAAACGTTTATCAATATTATCTGTATAACCGCAATAATATGTGTTATGCTCTGTTAATAATATATATGTAAAATATTTTTTTGTCATATTTATTTAATAAATAAAAAAGGCGGTTTTGGGTACCGCCATTTATAGTATTTCTTTTTCTTTATCACCTTTTAATAACCTAGCAAACTGATGAAAATCCACCGCCTCCGCCGCATGAACCGCCAGCTGATGCACCTCCTGAAAAACCTCCGCAGGAAACAGCGCCTCCGGTCGATGAAAATCCGGATGAATTTGAAAGTGTGGATATTGCATTTGTAAAACTGCTTAAAAAGCTTGAATAAGCTACGGTATCACCTGAATCTGAGTACTGAGAATAATCCACAGCAAAAGGATTATTTGTTGAAAATTCATCATAAGTATTTGTTTCAAATAAACTGTGAAATACATTGTTCATTGCTAATGAGCCTGCTGTTTCAATTGATTCTACAGGTTTTGTACTTTTAATATCATTAGTTCTGTTTTCCGAAGTTTTTGCTAAAATACCGTTCATTTTTCAAACTCCTAATTCTCGTGTCTTACATTTATATAAACAAATTTTATTTTTAAGTATTTCAGCATGGCTTTTCTTTGTTACATTACTTCATAAATATATCAACCTCTGGATTTATATAGTTAAAACTCTTGATTGATGTATGTTTACACAAAATAAAGTAAGGTATATGTGTAGAGGATTAAAAGGATATGTTGAAAAGGATTATTCTTATATTACTTATAACTATAGGCTTGTCTGCTAATGCAGCTGAAAATTTTCTTAATTCCGTTGTGATTGATAACAATGATGGGCAAATGTCAATTGTTCTAAGGGCTGACAAAATTGTTAAAGTCAGAAAAGAAATTGAATCTCCTGACAAAATAACACTTTATCTTAAAGGTATAGAACAGTCTCCCGATATAAATACGCTTTATAAAAATACTTCAAATGTAAATGGTATTGGCATTCAGAGTAACGGGAATAATGATATTAAAATTTATATGGATGCAAAAGGAATTTCAAAAGCTAATGTCGTACTTGAAACTCCTAATGCTTCTCCAATAACTGTTGTAAACAGAGCAAATGAAGAAAAGGCTGTGTGGAGTATTGTTTCAATTCTAATTTTGTTATGTATAATGCGTTCTGCTAAAAAACAAATAAAACCCAAAAGTAATATTGAGTTAATTAAAGAGCGTGAAATGGCTTTATACAGAAATTTTCAAAAAGAAATTGCTTCAATGCCGAGTATAAATTATAAATTAAAAAGTTATAAAAAACATGTATTAAAAGGTGAAACATTAAGACATTACAATAATGCAATGACAAAAGTTTAATTTTGTTGATTTATAATTTCTACTATTTTTTTTGCAGAATTGCCATCACCGTAAGGGTTTTGAGCTTTTAATCTCGTTTGAGTTCTTGTTTTAGAAAGAATTGTTTCGCTATGTGATACAATTTTGTCATAATCAGCTCCAACAAGAGCAGAAACACCGGCATCAATGCCTTCCTGTCTTTCTGTTTCATATCTCATAACAAGTGTCGGACAGCCGAATGAAGGGGCTTCTTCTTGTATTCCTCCTGAATCAGTAAGTATAAGTTTTGCATTTTTCATTAAATAAACAAGGTAAGGATAATCCAGCGGCTTCAAGAGGGATACATTTTGATACTGTCCAAGCCTTGAATAAATTTTATCTTTAACATTTGGATTGGGATGTACAGGAATTACAAATGTATGGTCTGAATATTTTTTTACGAGAGATTCTATTGCATCAAGAATTCTGTCAATTCTTTCACCGTGATTTTCGCGTCTGTGTACTGTTATTAATACAAGCTTGTCATCTATATTTATGTTTAAATTTTCAAAATATTTTTTAGCTTCATTTAAAGTTGCATCCGATAAGCAAAATAGTGCATCAATGACAGTATTCCCTACAACAAAAATTTTCTCATCTTTTATGTTTTCCTTTAAAAGTGCCTGTCTGTTTTTATCAGTAGGTGCGAAGTTAATTTCTGCAACCCTTGATGTCATTTGCCGCATAATTTCTTCCGGAAACGGTTCATATATGTCATAAGAACGTAAACCGGCTTCTACATGATAAACCGGTATTTTTCTGTAAAAGCTTGCAAGTGCACCGCATAAAACGGTCATTGTATCACCTTGAACAATTGTTGCATCAATTTTATTATTTTTAAAAACATTATCCAGTGCATTTAATATTCTTGTTTGGACTTCTAATAAAGATTGATTTGGACGCATACAATCAAGATTTATATCAGCTTTCAGCCCAAAATACGCAAGAGTTTGGTTTGAAAGCTCTTTTTGCTGCTCTGTATTACAAATAATAGTATTATATTTATCAGGATATTTTTTTAGCTCTAATATAACAGGAGCAAGTTTTATAACTTCAGGACGAGTACCAAATACAAACAATATATTTTTCATACAATTAGTTTATTATAAAAATTTTTCTTATGCAATTGTGTTATATGCTTATTGGTTACTTTGGCGATTTTTATTTATCAGAAATTTCTTATAATGTCCTTAAAGGAGATTAAATATGTTTGATTTATATATATTGGAATCCTGCCCTTACTGCCGTAAAGTTATGGATTTTCTTGATAAAAATAATATAACTTATAATAAAAAAAATATTTCAGATAAAGAAAACCGTGAACAGCTTATAAGACTTGGAGGTTATGAGCAGGTTCCTTTTTTGCATGATTCAGCTCTAAATATAAATATGTATGAGTCTGACGATATAATAAAATATATTGAAAGCAAGGTTTAGTTATGTTTTATAATTCAAATAATCAAGAATATAATGATTGTGTATCTAAAGGTGCATGTTCTGTTTCTCCTGCGGTATCCTCAATGCAGGAGGTCATGATGATTCTTTTAAGACAGACGGCGTTCTATCTTATAAAACTTAAAGAATTCAGTATTTATGAGCATAAAATTTTAAAATCCTTAATTTATCAAATAGCATTTATTGATGCCGCAAAAGATTTTTCTGAATTACAAATTTTAAATATTTTTTCAAAACATTATCAAAATTTAATTAATCTGAGAAAAAAGTATTTAAACACTTGCAAAGAGCGCGATGAAGAAGTACATGATATAAAAAATTTATTAAAGCTTCCTTCTGATGCAAGTCTGTCTTTAATTTTAAAAAAAGGTGATAAGGAGTTTTTAAATAAATACAAAAAGTTGAGTTCAGATAATAAATATTTGTCTGAAATATTGGCTGCTGTCATGAAAAGTGTTTGTGTAAATATTGTTTCTCTTTCTGAATATAATTGTGAGTGTGAATATGCTTCCGATAATATTTTGGAGGCATTAAATATTTATAATAATTCTAAAATTGATTTTAAAGCAGTAAAAAAATATATTGAAATTCTTTCAAAAATTGATATAGAACTTTTAAAACTTATAAAAAAAATTCAAATATCAACATTTGGCAATATAGAAATTGCGCTGGTTTCTGCGTCTACAGAACCCAATAAGGCTATTCTTGTTTCAGGTTCTAACCTTATTGATTTAAAAAATGTTCTGGAATACACAAAATCATCAGACATTGATGTCTACACAAACGGTAACTTATTAGTAGCACATGCATTTTCATTATTTAAAAATTATAAAAATTTAAAAGGACATTTTGGAAATGGAATGTCTACTGCAATCTTGGATTTTGCGACTTTTCCCGGTGCTATATTGCTTACAAAAAATGAAGCGCAAAATATAGAATATTTATACAGGGGCAGATTATTTACGACTGATAAAATAGCTCCAAAGGGAGTTGTAAAAATTTGCAATAGCAATTTTTCGCCTCTTTTAGAGTCGGCACGTCAAGCTAAAGGATTTGCAAAAGGTCAAACAAGACAGCCAATTGAAACAGGATATGATCTGGTAAAATTAAATCAATTTATAGATAAAGCTGTTTCCAGAAACTATGATTACTTCTTTATTATCGGGCATTCAACCTTTAGTCTGCAAAAAAATGATTACTTTAAAAAATTTTTTGACAGTATTTCTGATAATTCATTTGCTGTAAGTTTTTCTTACAATCCTAACATGGAAAATGTATTTGTAATAAATTTGTGTAATAATTATCCGCAGCTTTATGGAGTTCTTCAAAAAATTTTTGAAAAAATACCGATTGATTCTAAAAAATTAGCTTTTTTCCTGACCAAATGCGATGTAAATTCTTTGTCAAATATAATTAATTTAAAGTGTGAAGGTGCTAAAAATATATTCTTGTCAGATTGTCCGCCGACTGTTATCAATCCTTCAGTTCTTTCCGCATTTAATAAGCTTTATAATATCAACACAATTACAGAACCTGAAGAGGACTTAAAATTTTTACAATAAAAAAGCGGAACTATCCGGTTCCGCTTTTTTTATTAACTATTAATTTATTAATATCTATAGTGAGCAAAAGCTTTGTTTGCCTCTGCCATTTTGTGGGTGTCTTCACGCTTTTTGCAAGCAGAACCTGAGCCGTTTGAAGCATCAATTAATTCATTAGTCAATTTATCAATGAATGATTTACCGCCGCGTTTTTTTGCAGCTTCAATAATCCAAGAAGAAGCGAGAGCAAAACCTCTGTCTGCTTTAACTTCAATAGGAACCTGATAAGTTGAACCGCCGATACGTCTTGCTTTTACTTCCAAAAGCGGTGTAGCATTTGACATAGCTTTTTGGAAAATATCAAGCGGTTTTTCACCGGTTCTTTCTTCTATTTTTAACAAAGTAGCATAGAAGATTTTTTCTGCAAGTGATTTTTTACCGCGTCTCATAATTCTGTTAATAAATTTTGAAATATCAACGCTGTTGTATACAGGATCTGCTAAAGGTATTCTTTTAGCCGGTTTAGAACGTCTTGACATTATTTCTTACCTCCTTTAGCATTTTTCTTAGCACCGTATTTAGATCTGCTCTGAGCACGGTTTGCAACGCCTGCAGTATCCAAAGTGCCTCTTACTATGTGGTATCTTACACCCGGAAGGTCTTTAACCCTGCCGCCTCTAATAAGAACAACACTGTGTTCTTGAAGGTTATGCCCGATACCCGGAATATATGAAGTAACTTCAAATCCGTTTGTTAATCTAACCCTTGCAACTTTTCTTAAAGCTGAATTAGGTTTTTTAGGGGTAGTTGTGTAAACCCTAGTACATACTCCGCGTCTTTGAGGGCAATCCATCAAAGCAGGAGATTTTGTTTTGTCAGTTAGCTTTTTACGTTCTCTGCGAACAAGCTGATTAATTGTAGGCATTTAATTTTCTCCTTTTTCTTTTACTACATCGGTAAAGATTAAAATCTAAAACCCTTACGCATTCTGATTTTAACCGGAACTGCCGAATATAAGTTATTCCTACGTTCCTGCTTTACCCGCACTAAATACAAATTTTAATGCAAAAATTCGGCAAGTGCGTAATTATATTTAACTACAGCCAAAATTACTTGTCAATCAATATTGCAATTAACTTAATAATGCTATATAATTGCTTTTGAAATTGGAGTTTTATATGAATAAAGAATTAAAAAACAGATTGAAAGAAGCAGGTAATTTTATAATATGCCTTATTGTTTTACTTGTTGCAGGCTATTATACAGGTTTTTTAAAAGGATTTGCCCCTGAGGATTTTGTTGATGCTTATCAAAACATTGTTCTTAAACTTTCTGCTAAAACTCATGCATCAAACGAAAGAACAAATATATTAAGTACAGGCAATTCTAATACGATAAAGGGAACATCATATAAAAATTACAGACCTAAAACTATACCTGATACAGTTTTGAGAGGTGTCTATGAATCAAATACCTGGACTAATATTTTTAATTCTGAAAAAAAGGCTGTTTTTTATCTATATGATTCTTCTGATAGCAGATATTCAAATGATTTTAATATAAGAATGACTAATTATTTGAATACTAAAGACAATAAACCATATTATACAAATTTTTCTGTGTCATTATCATATTTTAAAAATATAAAAGCCGGAATGATAGGTCCCAGCAAAATTTGCGACAGTTTTGAAGAATGTAATGAGCAAAGAATGAGAGCTTCTGATTATTCAAATATGGCTGAATTTTTTAACAGATGCGGTCAAACTGTTTGTATAATTAAGCCTGAAACAAAACAGTACATAATTTTAAAAGACAGAAACTTTGGTTCCGCAGTTCAAGTGTTGAATAATTTGCGAAAATGGTAAAAATTACGTTAGTTTAAAATCGCCGTTTTTCTTTATGTGTTCGACGAGCCCTCCGTCATTTAGAAGTTTTATCATTACCGGAGGCAAAGGCTCAATTTGAGTTATAGTACCGTTTGTGAGGTTTTTGATTATACCTTTTTCAATATCCAAATCCAGTTCATCTCCAGCATCAATTGAATCAGTATCGCATTCTATAGCAAGAAGCCCAATATTTATGGCATTCCTGTAGAATATTCTTGCAAATGATTTTGCGATTACCGCACCTACTCCTGCTATTTTTATGATTTGCGGAGCATGTTCTCTGGATGAACCTAAACCAAAATTTGAGCCTGCTACAACAAAATCTCCTTTTTTCATTTTAGCCGCAAACTCGGGATCCGCATCTTCTAAAACGTGCTTTGCAAATTCCGGTAAATTAGAACGCAAATGAAACAGACGACCGGGTGCAATATGGTCAGTTGAAATATTATCTCCAAATTTAAATGCTTTACCTCTCATGCTAAACTCCTTTTTTCTTGATTATACTACAAAATAGTGTTATAATAAACTAAGTGAGGTAATTTAATATGTATTTTGACAGAAAATGTAAAATAACTTTTATATGTAATGGTGCGACTATATTCAGCGAAGACGACAGGTTAACAGACGCTGAAAATTATCCGCCTTTAAGTGAAACAGGACAGGAAGAGATTGAGAAAATATGTGACTTTATAAGACGTCGCGGGATTAAAAACAGTAAAATATTTTCTTCTCCTGCGGTAAGATCAAAACAAAGCGCGGAAATGGTAGCAAAAGTTTATAAACAGGATTTTGAAGTAATTGAAGATTTACATCCGCGTAAATGTGGCAGTTTTAACGGGATGACATTCGAACAATTATACGAAAAATGTCCTGATGATCTGGAAAAACTTATTAATTCTCCTGATATTGCTACTCCTGATGATGCAGAAAGCATTACAGATTTTATAAATAGAGTTGACGTTTCTTTAAATCGTATAATAGAACAAAACAAAGGGAGCAGAATTGTAATAGTTACTCATAAAGATATAATAAAAGCCGCAATTTGTCTTGCTTTAAATATTCCGCATAGTTCATTAAGCAGAATATATATAAAATCAGGCAGTGCAACACAAATCAGTTATTTTGAAAAATGGTCAAGCCTTGTGTATTGTGATTATACACCTATGTAGTTTCCGATAATAATCGCTTATATTCTTTTTTTAGGAAATTTTTTCCGGGAGACATTTCTATAAAATCCCAGGGCAATGGCTTGTCTAATGTGTAATCTTCTAAGGCAAAACAGTCTGTATTTGTATTTAAAATTTGTGCTGCTTTTTTGAATGCACCGAGTTTCCCGCCGTTTTTATAAACCTCAAGCACAAAATCATTTAAAGTTTCATCTCCGCGGGATAAAACAGCCTGCCAGTAATCCCATTTAATACTTGAAACGTTGGCGTGTATGCCGATTTTATGCAATTCCTTTTTTACAAAATTTGCTTTTTCTTCTAATAATTTTGTACTTTGACGACCAATCCATTGGAATGGAGTGTTTGGTTTAGGTACAAAACTTGAAAAACCGAATGAAACATCAAAACCTTTATTTGCAGTTTTAATCGTTTTAGCAAGATTAATTGTAGCCTCTAAATCTTCATACGTTTCTGTTGGTAAACCTATCATTCCATAAAACTTGATACCATTCATTCCATTATCTTTTGCCAGCTTTACTGCATTGATAATTTGTTCTTCATTAATATTTTTATTTATAACTTTTCTTAATCGCTCGCTGCCTGCTTCTATCGCAAGAGTCGTATTTTTTTGCCCTGCTGCAGCCAGAGTTTTTATAACGTCGGGGGTTATGGCGTCAACTCTAAGAGAAGAAACGCTCATTTCAATGTTTTGTCCTGAATTTATTTTTTCATAAATATATCCGCAAATATCATGGAAATGAGGATGTGCACTTATTTGTGCTCCGAGTAAAGCTATTTTATTCGTATATGTTAAGCCAAGCTCAATTGTTTTTATAAGATTATCATATGAAACACATCTTAAAGGAAGATTGTTATATGAAGCAAGACAAAATCCGCATCTGTTAGCGCAGCCGCGGGACATTTCCAATATAAATGTATTTTTAAAAAAAGCTTTATCGCTTATTATTGGTGTATATATGCATTCCGAAAGTTTTTTGGTAAGTTTTTTCACATTTTTGGAAAATTTGGGAACATAAATTCCTTCTACCTCGGACAGATGCTTTAAAGCTTCATCTCTGTTACTATATTTTTTACATATGTTAACTGCTGTGAGATTTGTATCTTCGCCATCACCCACAATAAAAAAGTCAAAAAATTCTTTGTATGGTTCAGGGTTTGCAGTTACAACAGGTCCCCCTGCAAATATAAGAGGTTCAATTGTTCTGTCTTTTGATTTTAAAGGTATATTGTATTTTTCAAGCATTGAAAAAATAGTAAGAAAGTCCATATCAAAAGAGAATGAAAACCCAAATAGTTTAACATCATTAGGGTTATATTTAGTTATATTTGTATCAGAACATATACGTTCAATATTTATATCTTCGTGTTCATCAAGAGATTTGAACATCCACAAATATCCGAGTGATGACATTGAAAACGCGTAACAGCCCGGAAAACCCATCCATATGACAAAATCAGTGTTTTTATTTGGTTTTGTATTATATAAATATGTCTCATTATTATTCATCAGTTTCTTTTGCCTTTAAGTTCATTGGAATAATATAGAGTTCATCAATTAAAACACAAATTGTTGCTGCAATGGCAGGGGAAAGAATTACTCCCCAAAATCCTAAAAATTGTTCTGCAAGAAACAGGGCAAGAAAAATCATAAGCGGATGTAATTCCATCAATTTCCCGAACAAAACCGGTCTTACAACATAATTTGAAATTTGTTGTACAAGCAGAAAACCTGCTATTATTAAAATTATTTTTACAATTCCGGCAGGGTAAGCAACCAGTATAATAACGCCTAACGCAATTGTAGGTCCTAAGATAGGGATAATATCCAATATCCCTGAAATTAGTCCAAGCAAGGTTGAATATTCAACCCCTAATATAACAAGTACCAGAGCCATCATTATACCGACAGCAGCCATTGATAATATTTGCGCACGTACATATCCGCCGACTTTATTACTTATATTGCTCAATATTTCATTTGCTTTATCTTTTAAATCAGGCGGGAAAAATTCAAGAAATTTTTGTTTTAAATAAACTTTATCAGCCAGTATATAGTATACAATCATAGTAAGTGCAACAGATACCATTACCAGCTGGAATATTCCGACAGTAAAACTCCAAGACTGATTTACTAGTCCTTGTGCAAAGGAAGATGAACTTCCCAGGATAGTTCCGGAATCAAACATCTCAGGAATTTTATGTCCCATAAATTCAGTATTTAAGAGAAAATTTGTCACATCTGTAATTTTTTCGGGAAGAGTAATTAAGAATGTTTTAATTTCCTTATATGCCACAAAAAATATCGGAATAAACAATGCAATTATTCCTAGTATACTTGCCATTAAAACTACAGATGAAGCAAGTGTGCGGTTCATTTTTTTCATTAATTTTGTAACATAAGGGTTAAGAGCACATGCAATTACATATGCACCAAAAAATAACATTAACACGCCTATTATTTTGGGTAAAATTAATAAAAGTATAATAACTAAGCCTGCAAAAATTATATTTTTACCTGTAAAAAAACGTTTATTAAGCATAATTACTCCTCTTTTTTACAAATTTTATCAAAAAATTTGTAATCATGCAATTAACAATATGATTGTATTTGTAAAATAAATGTTACGAAATGTAAAAATTTCTTATATATAAGCAATAATCAAATAAATATATACTTTATATATTTACGAGGACTAAAACATAAGGATAAAGACATGGGTTTCCTATCAGGCGCATATGGTAAATTAATGGCCGGACGACTTGTCAGACAGCTTCAATGGCAACTGACAAGCGTACAAAGCCGTCTGAACCGTGTTACCAAACAAGTTGGTGACATGGAAAAGAACCTGCAGAGCCAGGAACGCATGATTAATATGCAAAATACGTTTGCCTTCAACCAGATAAGAAGCGGTATGATGCTTGGTCTCTCAGGACAACAAGGAGCTCAATCAGGTTCTATGGAGGCTTACAATCTTTATACGTATGGTATTCAAGGTTTACAGCAGCAGATGATGTATCAACAAGCAATGATGGCTGAACAATTTGATATGATGAGAGATATGATGCTTGAACCGTTAAAGGCTATTCAAGAAGATTTAGAAGTTGAAAAAGATAATTTAGAATCACGTCTTGAAATTGCTAAAGGTCAATACGAAGCTAAGAAGAAAGAAGAACAAGACGGTGCCAAGAATATGGTTCCGGACTACACCGGACAGGGTTCATAAATATAAAGGCTCCTTTAAAAAAGGAGCCTTTTTTTATATCTGATTTTCGTTATTTATGATAATTGCGCCTTCATTTGCCACAGGAAGAGTCATCATGTTTACTTTAACATTCATTTCTTCCCAGGTGTTTTTTACAATTGCTTTAATTTTGTCCAGATTATTCTTTTGTGATATTACCAGTATTGATGGACCTGCGCCGCTCAATACACAACCTAACACGTTTTCTTCGTGCCTTAGATTTTCAATAATTTTATCAAGTCCGGGAACAAGTTTCATCCTGTAAGGTTGATGCAGTTTATCATGCAAAGCAAGTTTCATTAGTTCTGCATCTTTAGTATTTACTGCCTGTACAAACATGCCGAGTCGTTTCGCATTAAAAACAGCATCCTGCATCGGAACCTCTTTTGGCAGGACTGAACGTGATATTTCCGTAGAAAGTTCATAGTCGGGAATACAAACAGTAATATTCCACTCATCCGGCCAATCAAGTTTTGTATAAACAATTCTTCCGTCATCTTCCTGCGAAGTTAAAACCAGACCACCTACTATAGCCGGTGTAACATTGTCAGGATGACCTTCAACCTCTGTTGCTATTGATAACAATGCAACTTCATCCGCAGGATGCCCCAGAAGTTCATTTGCAGCTAACAGACCGCCGACTATAACAGCAGCGCTGCTTCCTAAACCTCTTGCAATAGGTATTTGCCCCTGCACAGTTATTTTTAACTCGCTTGGCGTCTGACCTATTGAATTATATAACAGTTCTACAGCCTTATAAATAATACTGTTTTCATCCATAGGAATGTGTTCAAGCATTAATTCATCAGCTGTTGCATCATCATTCAAAACATTTATTTCAATTCCTGTACCCGGTAAAACGGTTTCTTCTATTGTTATAGTGTTATATATTGGTAAAGCCATCCCGAGGCAGTCGAAACCGGGTCCAATATTTGCTGTTGTTGCGGGTACTTTGACACTTATTTTCATAATTTCCTCATTTATATATTTATATTATACCAAAAACATTAAAATTTTCTAATAATGAAGATATTTAAAGAATTTGAACTATTTTAAATGTACTCTATAATTGCTATATGTATGAATTATACGCATATTTTACTAATGACGGCTCAGTAGGTCTTTTTTCGCCGGAAGCAGATGATATATATCATTCGACTTACGGCGCTCTGACAGAAGCTTATGAAAAATTTATTCTGCCTGCTAATCTGGATGATTTATTTAAAAGAAAATCCGAAATAAAAGTTTTGGATATTTGTTTTGGAATTGGATACAACACAAAAAGTTTAATAAATAAATTTCTCGAAATTTTGTATAACGAGGCGATAGATGTCGATAATAATAAATATAACTCTAAGGTATATACCAATAATACAAAACGCAAAATTTTTATACATGCCATTGACAATGATAAAATTTTAGCTAATTTATCTCCTTTTTTTGTTGCCGGAAAAGATAAAATTATAAATAGTAGACTTAATTTTAAACAAGACAAAATCAAAAGAATGTTGTCAGGTAAGACTAAAACTTGCTTCAGGCTTAAAAAAGAAACAGAAATTATATTATTGGATAAAATAAAAGATTATATTGATTCCGAATCCGAAAAAATATTATTTTCTAAAAAATATTCTGTATTTTTCGACAGCTATATAATTGGCTTATATAAGCTTTATAAAATGAAGATAGGTAAATATGCCCCTTTAAGATATTTAAACGCCTTCTTACATAATATATATTATAAGTATATTTCTTGTAGTTATAAAAAGGCTCTAAAAGTCCTAAAAACTGTAGATCTAAACTTTGAACTGAATATTGATGACGCAAGAAGTGCAATAAAAAATGATACTCAAATCTATGATCTTATATTTTTAGATGCATTTACTCCGGCTAAATGCCCTTGCCTCTGGACTGTCGACTTTTTTAAGCTCCTTTATAATCATCTTGATAATGAAGGAATGATTTTAACTTATTCAAACTCTGCAGCTGTAAGAAATGCTTTTATGCACGCAGGCTTTTATATCGGTAAAATCTATTCTGAAAGAGAAAATAAATTTACGGGTACCGTTGCTGTAAAAAATAAGTCTTTGATAAAACATGACCTTTCAGAATTTGATTTAGGGCTTCTAAAAACTAAAGCAGGTATATTTTATCGTGATAAAAAATTAAGCGCCCTTAATGAGGCGATTATAGAGCAGCATAAAAAAGAAGTGGAAAATTCTGATTTAATTTCAAGCTCAAGATTTATAAAACAATTCGGGAGGAAAAATGATATATGATGTAGTTGTTGTAGGAGGAGGAACTGCAGGATGTGCAGCAGCCTACACGGCAGGAATGCTCGGTTTGAAAACTTTAATTATCGAAAAAAATATTCATTTAGGCGGTACGATAACATCGGGGCTTGTTATTCCGGTTATGAAGTCAGGCGATAATCAAATCAATACCGAATTTAGAAACGCTTTAATTGATGAATGCCGCAAATTAGGCGGACAGACAACATTTCAAAATAATCCGGCGTGGTTTAATCCTGAAATAACAAAAATTGCTCTTGATAATTTAATGAAAAGAGCAAATGTTGATATATTTTTTGATACGAATATACTTGGGATAAAAATTGAACATAATCAGATTAAAAGAATAAAAATAACCAAAGAAATATTATCGGCATATAACGATGAGATAGAATTAGAAACAAAAAAATTATCGGTATCTGTCGGAGCGAGATATGTAATTGATGCAACCGGAAATTGCGTTGTCGGAAAAATTTGCAACTGCAACTTTTTGGAAAAAGATCATGAATTTCAGCCTGTAACTTTGCGATTCATGATGGGAGGTATTGATTTAAAAACTTTTTCAATGTGGCTAAAAGAATATGACAAAGACAGGAATGTTACTATAGTAGAAGAAATTGACGGTTACATACATTTATCAACTGCGTACACATGGGATAAAGATAAAAAATGGGCACTTGAGCCTATATTTAAGGATGCTGTTAAGCAAGGTGTACTGAAAAGGTATGACACTAACTATTTTCAAATATTTACTGTCCCCGGAATGCCTGATACAATTGCGTTTAATTGCCCTCGAATCATTGATTATAATAATTCTCTTGAAGTTAAGAGTATTTCAAAAGCTCTTTTACTTGCCAGACAAAACATTTACAGATATCTTCAGTTTTGCCGCAAATATTTTCCAGGATTTGAAAAGGCTTATATCTCAAATATGGCGGATATGCTTGGAGTTCGGGTATCCAGAAGAATTAAAGGAAAATATATTTATACTATTGATGATTTAAGATCCGGCAAAAAATTTAAGCATCCGGTTGTAGTTTCTAACTATCCTGTTGATGTTCATTCAAATAAACCTACGGAGAGCAAACTGGAGAAAGTTAAAGATTATCAACTTCCTATAGAAAGCCTGATGTCAGCTGACATTGATAATTTATTTGTTGCAGGCAGATGCCTTTCTGCGGACTATTTATCACAAGGTGCTTTGAGAGTTCAAGGCAGTTGTTTTTCAATGGGAGAAGGAGTCGCAAAATTTATTGCAGGTCTGATGGCTTAACTTTGCCCGCCAGTATTTGAGCAGCATTTAATAATGGATCAATAGTAGGCGAATAGGGTGGAGCGTATGTAAGATCATTTTTATAAAATTCTGAAACAGACATCTTTGCAAGTAGAGCTGCTGTTAAGGCATTAATCCTTTTATCAGGGTCACCGGCACCTACTGCCTGGGCACCTAAAATTTGCCCTGTTTCATAATCCGCAATCAGCTTAAGTGTAATATTATTAACATCTGGCATATAGCCTACTTTATCATTTTTTGTAACAGTTGCAGATACAGGCTTATACCCGAGTAGTGCCGCTTTTTTTTCAGTCAGACCGGTCATTGACATTGTTAAATTTAAACAGCGCGTTACGGCAGAACCAAGAACACCGCAGAATTTATCATCTCCGCCGCAGGCATTTATAGCAGCAGTTCTTCCTTGCTTATTTGCATTTGAACCCAGCGGCATCCAGATTTTTGTATTACTGACAATAAGATTAGACTCTACGCAGTCGCCACAGGCATAAATATCTTTTACACTTGTTTCCATACGTTCATTTACGCTTATTGCACCTGTAACTCCGAGTTCAATACCTGCCTCTTGAGCAATTTCAACATTAGGAGTAACTCCTGCACATAATACTACAAAATCGGTCTGAAATTCTTTTCCAGAACCTGTTTTTATTCCATTCACTCCTGTTATATCACCGGATATCTCAGTAACCAGTTCGGAAGTATACAATTCAAATCTACCGTTGCTTATTGATTTTAACTGCTGTTCAATAAGTTTTGACATATCTTCATCAAAAAAATTCATAATCTGAGGGGAATATTCGCAAACAGTAACGTGAAGATTTTGACGCACAAAAGCTTCCAAAAGCTCCAAACCTATATAACCTGCGCCGACTATTGTTGCATGTTTTGATTTTAGAGCTTTTTCTTTTATTGCTATACCGTCCTCTATTTTTCTTAACGTGTAAACATCCGGTAGATTTACATTTTTAATTTTAGGGATAACAGGTCGAGCACCGGTTGCAATTATTAATTTATCATATTCAGTGAGAAAAGCTTTTTGAGTATCTAAATTCTGTATCAAAAGTTGTTTTGACTCTGGAATAATTTTTACTGCTCTATGCTTTAGGTATACATGAACGTTTTTTTCTTCAAAATCTTCAGGAGAACGCACCAGAAGTAATTTATAATCTTCAAAATTCCCTTCTATAAAATAAGGCAATCCGCAGGCTGAATAAGATATGTGCGTATCATCGGTGTATAAATTTATTTCTGCATCGGGAAGTTCTCTGCGAGCCTTTGCAGCAGCTTTTGCTCCCGCAGCGACACCACCTATAATTAAAATTTTCATAGCAATATTAATTTAGCAGATGATTTTAAATAAAACAATTATCACCTTTACTAATTTAAACCTGAAGTATTCAATATTACTTCTTTCATAAAGGCACAATAAGCATCAATATCATTTTCAAATTGTTCTATATCATCAACAAGATTAACAATTTCCACAATTATTTTTTCATTTCTTAAATCATCATACATAATATACACTCCCGTACTTATATATTTGTTGACGGCAAAATATTTTGAAACTTTAGTATAATCCTAAAGATTGTTACAAAAATTTATCTAATAGCAAAAAAATTTTTTTTTAAACTTTTAATGAACAATTAATAAAAGGAGGCAAATTATGGAAATTTCGAAAAAGTGTAACCATCCGGCATTTACGGCAAGATTTATTCCGAATAAAGCATTCAAAGAAGTTGTTGAATTTGCAGAAAAAAACAAACAACTGCGGGCTCTTGATGCAGCTTTAAATAATATAAAAAAAGCAAATGAAGGTGATATATTAATAATGCATGGAGCAAGCCAAAATAATGTATACTCTAACTTTACAATGAACAGAAAAGCTGTTTATAATTCGCCGGTGAATTCACCTGCAGAGTCATCTTTTAATGGAATTTTAGAATTAGGTGAACTTGGAAGTAAATTTAAAAAACTTGTTGGCGGAGAAGTAAAAGAACGAGGCATATCTGCCGCCGACATTATGAAAAACTATACAACTGACATAAACGTTTAGTTTTCATTATAAACAATTTTTTTGCGCAATGACCACTGAATCACTGTCAATAAAAGAATAACTACAAACAAAACGTAGGCAATAGCTGATGCTTTGCCTACGTTAAAGTATTCAAAAGCATTTTTATATATTGCGTAAACTAAAACATTTGTGCTGTCTAAAGGACCGCCTTGAGTCATTAAATATATTAAATCAAATATCTGGAAAGAACTTATTGCAGTTATAATAACCACAAAAAATATGCTTGGAGATAACAGCGGCACCGTAACATTAATAAATATCTGTATTGGGTTAGCACCGTCAATTTTTGCAGCCTCAAACATACTTTGCGAAATTGAACTTAATGAGCTTAAAAATATTATCATATTGTATCCGATAAGCTTCCAGACAGAAACAATAATCAATGCAGGCATTGCAAAATGCGTATCATATAGCCAGTTAATATGAAGATTCAAAACATGATTTAAAATTCCGATATTTGGGTCAAAAATCCATTCCCACACAATTCCGATAACAATCATTGGGGTTATGAACGGCAAAAAATACGCGGTTTTATAAAATTCACTTCCCATTATTTTGGAGTTTAATATGCAAGCTAACACTAAAGGGATTATTACACCTAAAATTGAAGTAGAAAGAGCAAATACAATAGTATTAACAAGTATCTTATAAAACAAAGGTTCTGCAAATAAATTTCTATAATTTTCAAAACCTACAAATTGTATAGGATTTAACAAATCCCAATTCGTAAAACTTAACCCGAAAGAACATATTACCGGAATAATTATAAATATAAATGTTCCGATTAATGCAGGGAATATAAATACCCAGCCGGCGAATTTTTCACTGTTAGAGAAATCATTAAAGATTTTTTTCATGCTATAATTATACAATAATTAATTTAAATAAGGGGAGAATTTTATATGAAAAAATATGAACACGCCTTTGGGAAAAATGATATAAGAGGAATCTACGGCGACGATATCACTGAAGAACTTTTTTATAATACTGGCAGAGGTTTTGTACAATGGTTAAAAAAGCAATCAGGAAAAAATGAAGCTGATATGTGGATTACAATTACCCGTGACGCAAGACTGCATTCGCCGGCTCTTGAAAAAGCATTAACAGACGGTATAGCTTCAACAGGCGCAAATGTTATTCATCTTGGACTTGCACCTACTCCCATCGGTTATTATTCTGAAGTTGCCGGTATTCCCGGTTATAATATTATTGCAGCAGCAATTATAACGGCAAGTCATAACCCAAAAGAATACAACGGGCTTAAAATGACTTACAACAAAAGAACTTTAACAGAAAAACAAATTGCTGAAGTTAAGGAGTTAACATTCAAAGGTTGGGTAAATAATCCAACTATTTGCGATAAACAAATTAATTCTGCAGTTAAAGAATATAATATAATTCCTGATTACATAAAAGATATGGAAAACCGTTTCGGAGAAATAGGTAAAGGTATAAAAGTTGTTGTTGACAGTGCAAATGCAACCGGAGGAGTTGTAGGCCCTCAACTTTATAGAAAACTTGGATGTGACGTAATTGAACTGTATTCAGAGCCTGACGGAACTTTCCCAAACCATCACCCTAACCCGAGTGTAGAAAAAACATTGGATGATTTAAAAAGAGTTGTTGTTGAAAATAAGGCTGATGTTGGTATAGCCTATGACGGTGACAGCGATAGAATCGGAGTAATTGATCAGAGCGGAAAATTTTTAACGGGTGATAAGCTTCTTTTAATTTATGCTCAGGATCTTATTGATGACTGCAAGAAAAATGGGATATGCCCGACAATTGTAAGCGAAGTAAAATGTTCTCAGGTTCTGTATGATGAGATAAACAAACTCGGCGGTAACGCAGTTATGTGTAAAACCGGTCATGGCTATATTAAGGATAAAATGAAAGAAACAGGGGCAATTCTTGCCGGAGAAATGAGCGGTCATACATTCTTTAAAGACAGATACTACGGATTTGATGATGCTATTTATGCAGGATGCAGAATAATTGAAATTATAGCAAACCACAGAAAAAATAATCCTGATTTTAAAATTTCTGATATGCTCAAACCATTTGATAATGTGTGTTCTTCCGAAGAAGTTCGATTTCCTTGTCCCAATGAAAAGAAAAAAGAAGTTCTTGAACAATTCAAGCAATGTGTTGAAGCCAACCGTAATATGTTCGGTTCGGATATAAAAGATATTATAACACTTGACGGCATGAGAATAGTTTTTGACGGCGGTTTTGCATTAATAAGGCAAAGTAACACTGAACCTGTTTTTACACTAAGATTTGAAGCAAAAAACAAAGAAGAATGCGACAGATTTAAATCATGCATGCTCAATACTTTAGAAAATATTTTAAAATAATTGAAACAATATATATAAAAATATTACATTTCGCTTGAAATGTAATATTTTTATGTTATTATGAATTTGTCAGAAAAGTTACTCACGAATATTTTATCAATAGCTATAATATAGCTTTATTTTGATGTATTCGTTAATTTAATAGAAATCAGATTCTGATGCTAGTTCAGAATAAAAAGTTAAATGAAAGGTAAAAATCAATGGATTTAGAAAACAAAGACGAAATGAATGTTGAAGCAGCTGCAGAAAATGTAGTTGAAGAAACTGAAAATACCGCTGTAGATGAAACAGTTGAAGCTGTTGAAGAAGTAAAAGCGGAAGAATTGCCTGCAGAAGAAGAAAAACCTTCAAAAAGAAGATCAAGAGGCAGCAAAAAACAAAAAATTGAAACAACGGAAGAAAAACCTCAATCTGAATGGGTTGAACGCGTTGTCCAAATCAATCGTGTAACAAAAGTTGTTAAAGGCGGTAAAAAATTAAGCTTCCGTGCCGTTGTTATTGTAGGCAACAAAAAAGGACAGGTCGGTGTAGGCTGTGCTAAAGCTGCAGAAGTTATTATTGCTATTCAAAAAGCAATTGCTGACGGCAGAAAAAATCTTATCACAGTACCTATTTTCAAAACAACTATTCCGCACCCGATTACCGGACGTTCAGGCGCAGGCGCTGTAATGTTAAAACCGGCTTCTCAAGGTACAGGTATTATTGCAGGCGGTGCTGTCCGTTTAGTTCTTGAACTTGCAGGTATTGAAAATATTCTGTCTAAATCTTTAGGTTCAAAATCTCCGCTTAATGCAGCAAACGCTACTTTAGAAGCATTAAAAGCTTTAACACCGTTTTCTGAAGTTGCAGCTAAACGCGGTTTGACAATGGCAGAATTACTTAATTAGGTGCTACGCACGTAGCCGATCAGGTTATTTATTATATTAACCAAACTTCGTATTATAAAATATAAGGAAAAATAAAATGGCAAAAACTCAATTAAAACAAATTAAAATCAAACTTACAGGCAGCCTTATCGGTGCTTCTGAAAAGCAACGCAAAGTTGTTGCAGGATTAGGTTTGAAAAAACAAAATCAGATTGTAGAACACTACAACAGCGCAACTATTTTAGGCATGGTAAACAAAGTGCCTCATTTAGTTCAGATAGTAGATTAATAAATACTTACTGACCGCGTATGACTGTTAATAGCAGTTACAGTGAAAGCGAGCGGTAATACAAGTTAAAAAGGAATAAATAAAATGACAATTACATTAGAAGATTTAAGACCTGCAGAAGGTTCAACACATAAAATTAAAAGAGTAGGCAGAGGTCGTTCATCAGGCAGAGGTAAAACATCTTGCCGCGGTCACAACGGTGAAGGACAGCGTTCAGGAAGCTCTGCAAAAAGAGGTTTTGAAGGCGGTCAAATGCCGGGTTACAGACAAATGCCAAAATTAAAAGGGTTTAAACTTATTAATCAGCTAAAATATGCTGAAATTAACGTTGGAAGAATTGCTCAGTACGGCATGAAAGAAGTTTCTCTTGAAATTTTAAAAGAAGCAGGAAGAGTTCACCCTTCTTGTGTAGGATTAAGAGTTTTAGGTAACGGCGAATTAAAAGGTGCTGTTACTGTTAAAGCTTGTTATGTAACACCATCAGCAAAAGAAAAAATCGAAAAAGCAGGCGGAAAGGTTGAGTTAGTATAATGGCACCACAAATGAAAATGCCGACAACTGATGATTTGCTGTCAATGTGGAACGCATCAGGATTGAAACAAAAAATATTGTTCACATTCCTTATGATTGCCGCATTCAGATTCGGAGTTCAGATGCCTTTGTTCGGTATAAATAACCAGATTTTCCAAAATATCGCTCAAGGGAACAATATCATAGGTTTTTTGGATTTGTTCTCTGGCGGTGCTCTTGGTAAGGTTTCAATATTTGCATTAGGTATCGGACCTTATATTACATCATCAATTATTATTCAGCTTGTTTCTGTTGTAATTCCTTCTTTGGAAAAACTTCAGAAAGAAGAAGGCGAAGCAGGAAGAAGGAAACTGTCACAGTATACACGTGTATTCACTGTAGTACTTGCGGTTTTTCAATCATTAATTTTCATGTTATACCTGCACCACTTACCTGGTGCTGTATTGCCGAATGTTAATCCTGCAATGTTCTTTATAAGTTCTATCGTTGTTTTAACAGCAGGTTCTATTCTTGTAATGTGGATATCAGAGCTTATAACAGAAAAGGGTATAGGCAACGGAGGTTCTTTAATAATCTTTATAGGTATATTATCAGGTATTCCTATTTACGCTTCAAGGACAGCGCAGATTGTAGCAAATAATTCAATGATGCAGCTAGGTTTAGCTGTATTACTGCTAATTTTCTTTGCTGCAATGGTCTTCATTGTAATAATGCAGGAAGCGGTAAGAAAAGTTATTATTGTAAATCCAAAACGACAAGTCGGGAATAAAGTTTACGGAGGGATGAACTCATTTATTCCGTTTAAACTTAATCCGGGCGGTGTAATGCCTATTATCTTCGCAATTGCGATTTTGCTTTTTCCGTCAACTATTTTAAGTCTTGTCGGACAGGCTAATTTCAAAAGCGAGGCTGTAAAAAATGTAGTTATACATTTAAATCAGGTTTTAAGTCCTGACGGTATAACTTACTATGTTTTATATTTCTTGTTGATTGTCGCGCTTACATTCTTTTATGCATCAATTATGCCGAATATGCAGCCAAAAGATATAGCAGATAACCTGAAGAAATACGGTTCATCAATTCCGGGGATTAAACCTGGCAGACCGACAGCAGAAGCACTCGACAGAATTTTGACTAAAACAACATTCATAGGTGCTATGGGACTTGGCATTATTGCTCTTGTTCCATCTCTTGCAAGTTACATTACAAATATAAAAACAATACAAGGGATTGGAGCAACATCATTAATAATCATGGTTGGTGTAGCACTTGATTTAATAAATCAAGTCAGAACACATCTGCTGGCAAGAAATTACGAATCGTTTTTAAAAGAATAGAAACAGCAAATATAAATAATAAATAGCTCCTAGTGCTTAGGGGCTATTTTTTATTGCAAATTATTATTATTTTGTAGAATGAATAACTCTGAAAAAATTTGTATTATATAAATGTAAATCCTCAACTCTTCTGATTGCTCAGTATTTTAGCCCTGACTCATATGATCAGGGCTTTTCTTTCTTAACATATCGACAAATTAAAAAAAATATAGTAGAATAAATCTAAAGAAAGAGGATTATTATGAGAGAATTAGTTGAAAAAGACAGAAATATTACGGTAGTTCCCGCGGATTTTAAATGCGCTAATAAAGGTAAAATAGTTGAAGTTGAACCGAAATATTTTACGATTGAGCTTGAATATGAACCTAAAGGAATAATGAGGCATAACTACTGTGAATTTTATACACAGACAACTCATGGAACACTTTATTTTGATTCTTACGCTGAAACAATTGACGGGAACAAAATAAAAGTAGCAAATCCCGCTAAGCACAGGTTTTTGCAAAGACGTCAATACAGACGTATTAAATATGTATATGAACTTAATTTATCCTGCGATAACGTTTCTCATAAAATAACAACTCTGGATATTTCTGCAGGCGGTATGAAATGTCGTACAAACGAAAATATAAATATTGAAGGCAGATATTCAATAGTTCTTCCGCTTTCCGAAAAACAGTCTGTCGAATGCTTTTTCACACCGATAAGAATTGAAAAAAATGAAAACGGCGGATACACAATTTCAGGTCGTTTTGAATATAATGACAGCAAAGACAGAATGACTTTAATTCAATATTGCACTAAAAGAAGTATAGAAATCCGCAACAAATGAGCGTAGCCGCTCAACCCGTAACCTGGGTTATGTATGAACTTGCGCAATCTATACTAAAGAAGAGCGTGTCGCTCAACCCGCCACTCAGGTTTTGTATAAATTTATACAGTCTTAACTAAAGAAGGGCGTAGCCGCTCTAATAAATGTCATTCCGAACTTGTTTCGGAATCTCTTACAAATATAATTTCCTCCCTCGGGGGAGGGTTAGGGAGAGGGTAAAAAGGTATTAATGAGCCTTGTAAAATTACTAAGAAAAAAAAATAAAAAGCTTTTATTTACTACTCCATCGCATTCTCAAAAGTTTTTTATTTTTCATAAATTCAGACAATTTTATAAGTATGATATTTCTGAAACTGATGCTTATGATCCGCAGACAGCATTACGTAAGGCTCAGGAACGCGCCTCAAAAATTTACGGAACAAAATATACATATTTTCTTACAAACGGCTCTACAAGCGGTATAATTGCTTCTGTTTTAGCATGTACTAAAAAAAGGGATAAGGTTTTGATATGGAAGGATGCGCACCCTTCTCATTTGAATGCTGTAAAACTTGCAGGATGTGAACCGGTATTTTACGAATTACCGGAGCTTAAAGATTGGGGGGTACCGGCCGGAGTAACTCCTGACTTAATTAATATTAAAGAGGTTAAGGCTGTAATTGTGACTTCACCGAGCTATGAAGGTATTGTATCCGATATAAAAGCACTAAAAAAAGTCTGTGAAAGAAATAAAACTTATTTAATTGTTGATGAGGCACACGGAGCGTTGTACCCGTTTTCTGAAAAACTACCGGAAAGCGCCGTAAAAATTGCGGATTTCACAATACAGTCGCTTCATAAAACAGCAGGTGGCTTAAATCCGACAGCATTGCTACATGTAAATTGTGAAATAAAAGCTGATGAAGCCCTTTCAATGATTAATACAACTTCTCCTTCATATCCGCTTCTTGCAAGTATTGAAGCAAATATTAATTTTTTGAATTCTAAAAAAGGCAGAAAAAAGCTCGATACTCTTATAGAAAATATAAAAAAATTCAAACAAAATGTATTAAATGTTGATTTTGGCGGAGATGATATAACAAAAATTCTTGTAAAAAAATGCGGCATGACAGGTTATCAACTATCCGAAAAATTGTATGATGAATTTAATATAGAAGATGAACGCACAAATGAAATTTCCACAATGCTTTTGTGCGGAATAGGAACTGATGAAACAAAATTGTCAAGGCTGTTTAGAGCTTTGAAAAAAATTTAAAATTAAATAAAGAATAAAATTATTACGATTTGTAACAAAAAATTATTTAATTATTAAAGTTTTTATTCAAATAATCCGATAATCCATAGTGAAAGTTACTAAGGAAATCGAAAGGATTAATCGTCAACTATGGGAATGGCGGCAGGACAAGCTAGATTATTATCAATAACTTCTCGTATGTCTGATAACGAGTTAAGAGCTCAGATTATCAACAATCAGAAGATGCGTCTTGCAACAGAAAGTTCGCAGGTAAGCGAAGCATACATTAATGCATTGAACCAGGCTCAAATGATGTTTACAAATTACGATGCTGATAATAACGCAAGCTATCAGCAATTGACGTTTAATTCATTAACTTCATACAACCCTTATAACAACCAGTACGGTCTTGTTAATGCATCAGGTCAGATACTTGTATCAGAACGAGATGCAACTAACTTTATAAATGCTGACGGAGATATGGATAAATTCCTTAAAGCTTATGGATTGGAGCAGACAACAACATACTTTGATCAATTAGAAAAATATTTAAATACAACATATACAGATGAGGACGGAAATGATATCTGGCCGAATGACAAGACTAAAAGAGATAATGATGGTAACGTAATAGAGGTTCCAATCTTGGGAACAGATGAGAATGGCAATACAACCTATGTCGGTTCCGGTTACACAATTGATGAATTAAAAGACATGTTTTTTGGCGGAAACGGTCATAGCGGCTATGAAGCTGCATTGTCATCATCTGTCTATAATGACTATGTAGGTTATGCAGAAAAATTTGATGCTGCATATACAGCTTATGCAAGTACTATAGCTGATAAGATGACAGAGAAATTAAACTCACTTGTATATAATGAAAAAAATTTGGGTGATATATCTGAATACTTTAATAATACATTCAGCGACACAGCTAGTAATTCGGACTATACATCTTATCTAGAAGCTTTAAGAGAAATATTAACGACAGCTAAAAAATATTGTCCGGGCACAGAAGAAAACTCTCAGGAACGTGCCTATCTTCAAACTTATATTGATGAAGTTAAAGGCATGGAAGAAGGTACAAGCACCGAGAACATCGGCGGTACAGTGGTTTATAGTGATGATCCTGATGCGGGTGACATAGTGTTTACTGAATCAGGAGGGAAACAGACATTAACTATAAATGATACTTTAAGGATTGTAAAAGATGAGAATGGTTACTCTATAGAAGCAATGAATGAAGCTGAAAATAGCAGCTGGAGCAACATTGGCAGCAATTTATCAGGATCCATTACAAAAATAAGCTATAGTGTAAATGAAGATGGGACATTAGCTCAAGATGCTGATGGAAATAACACATTTAGTTTCGGGGACGGCGGCTTGGATGCTTTATTTAGGGAAGCAGCAAAATCAAAAAATGACGAAAACACAAAAATTGAGATAACGGAAACGAACCCTATTGACAGCGATAGTATTAAAGCTACGGTAACATCCATTATAAATAGTCTTGCAACAAGCATTTACAATTTGTGGGACGTAAACAACACAGAATTTATAAGTGAAGATGAAGATGGGACAACTACAGAAACAGATGCGCATTTAGCTTACAGAAATGCTGCTGCTGCATTCATTGCACATTTGCTTGGTGGAACTCCCGTCACAGCTACAAATGCAACTGAACCAGACGAATACCAAAAAGTACAAATAACCGGCAAAGATGGAAATACCTACACAATTGAACTTTCCGAAATAAATAAGATTGCTACAGATCCAACTTATTTAGATAAAGTTCTTAATGATGGCGTTAAACTAGCTGATGGTAATACTACACTTTCGGTCGATAAAGATGCATTACAGGATTTGCTTGATGTGATAGCTTTAAATAACATTATGAACACATATGGCGAACCAAATGTTACATGGATTGATACAAGCAGTCCAACTGATTCATACAACGAAAACGGTGAAGCAAAATATAACTGGTATGCAAATCTTTTCGCACGTATGCAAAACGGATTTAAGGTTTTACAGGACGGACTTGCATCAAGCAACGAATGGATTCAATTTGCACTTGAAAACGGACTTGTAACTATGGAACAGGTCGACAAAGACGGTAACTGGAACGGACTTAATTATTCAAACTGCAGTGATATCACAGAACAAACAAATGATCAGGCTGTTGCAATTGCCGAGGCTGAATATAACGCAGCTATGAACAAAATTGAAAACAAAGATAAAAAATTCGATCTTGAATTAAAAAATATAGATACAGAACATAATTCATTACAAACGGAATATGATTCAATTAAAACAGCAATTGATAAAAACATTGAAAGAACATTCAAAATTTACAGCTAACCCCTGAAATAATAATGAAAGCAACACACTGAGCAGGCAATGACCTGCTTTTTTATTTTTTAGTTGATAGCTTACCTTCTTGAGCTCCGTCAGCTTTATAAAGATATAAAGATTATGTAAGGAAATCTTAATATGAACATTTTTTCGTTTATAATTTGAATATAGATAAGATAAATGGAGATAATTATAATGGAAACAGTTAATGAAATTCTTTCAAAATTAGAAAATGCAGACAACACAACTAAAAATGAATTGGAAAATAAACTTGTTAATATCGGGACATCTGTTCTTCCTCAATTAGTAGATGAATTACAGGTTGTAAGAGGTATTAAAAGAGGTGTTGTTGCCATGACTTTGATTAGAATAGGCGACGCTTCCGTTAAATATTTACAAAAAGCTGCTGAATGCAACAAAGATTTTCAATGGGTTGCTGAATATTTAATCAGAGAAATCAAAGGCTCTGTTGCAGCATAGTTAAATTTATATGATGTAAAAAAAGGCTGTTGGATTTTATCAACAGTCTTTTTTTATTATAAAATTTTATGTTAAAATTATAAACATGAAAAAGGGGATATTATTTTATTTAACACTATTTTTACTTATTCTTGCATTTTCTACTGCCGCAAATTATTTTGACTTTGATTTATGGGCAAGACTTATTGCAGGCATGGGAGTTGTAGACGGAGGACAGGTTTTAAAAACAGATTTTCTCTCATACACTCCCGTACATACGTGGTGGGATCATGAATGGGGTGCCGGCGTTATATTTTATTTATTTTTGAAGTTCTGCGGTCCGTACAGCCTCATAATTCTGCAGGCTGTTCTGATGTTTTTGATATTTTTTACGGCATCAAAAGTGATTAAATTAAGAACTAACGTTTCTCCTTACAATATTTTATTTTACTTTTTTACTGTCATGGCGCTAATGGGAACACTTAATCATCCCGTAAGATGCCACATGTTTAGTTTTTTACTGTTCACAGTATTTATTTACCTTCTTGAAAAAGTACGCAAGGGCGATAACAAACTGCTGTTTTTGGTACCATTTATTGTGATTTTTTGGAACAACATACACGGCGGCGTTGTATCAGGTATAGGACTGCTTTTAATGTATGCTCTCGGAGAATTCCTTAATAAGAAAGAATTTGCAAAATACCTTGTTACCTTTCTATTTTCTTCGGCAGCTCTAATCATAAATCCCTGGGGATATGAATATATTAAATTCCTTTTAATGGCTAATACCATGGAAAGAACACACATTGTTGAATGGTGGGGAATATTTTCCAAATTTCATTTGTTTAAACACATTATATTTAAACTGTTTATGACAGCTATAATTATTATAGAAAGTATTGATTTATTTGATAAAATTAAACTTGAAGGAATTAAAAATTGGTATAAAAAAGCAGATAAGGTTAAATATATCGTTCTTCTTGCAACACTTTATCTTGCAATCAGCCATGTAAAACTTATTCCTTTCTTTGCGATATCAGCGCTGTGTTTTGTCTATGAAGATTTTTACAGGCTAATTGAAAATTATAAATTCTCCCAGTGGAAAGACAAGGCTGTATATGCCATGCTTCTGTTTATTTCACTTTTTACGCTTCTGTCCAAAGATTTTTCAGTTCCTGTCGGGATAGGAGTATATCCCGTTAAAGAAATAGAATTCATTAAACAAAATAACCTGAAAGGCAATATCCTGACTAATTTCGGTGTTGGCAGCTACACTGCATATAAATTATACCCGAATAACCGCATATTTATGGACGGAAGATATGAAGAAGTATATTTTGACTATATGGTGCCCATGTTGAAAGAATTTTGCCTTGCATACCCTCACTGGAGAGAAATTTTAACCTACTTCCCGCCTGATATAATAATTATTGAAAAATATTATCCGATATATAATGTTTTACAAAAAGAAGGCGGCTGGAAACTTGTCTATGAGGACAAATCTTTCGGGGTATTTTTGCCGGAAGAAAAAGCAAATAAAAAATTTATACAACCGACTGATGATTTAAACTATTATAAAAATACACTATTTACTACAGGTATAAATTTTAAATAACAGTATAATTAAAATATGGATAATAATTTGAAATATACATGCCTATTTGGAGGCGGTGCAATACGCGGTGTTTCTTATATCGGAGCCATAAAAGCGATGGAAGAACTGGGTGTTCAGGCGGATACTTTTGGAGGCTCCTCTGTAGGTTCAATCATAGCCGCACTTCTGGCAGTCGGTTACAGCGCTGAAGAGCTAAAACAAATATTTATAAAAGTTAATTTTGAACTTTTTAAAGATATATCAATCGGCATCGGTCCGCTTTTTGCTATAAGCAAAGGAGAAGTTTTTCTTGAATGGGTACGCGATCTTATTGAATCAAAATTTTACGGTGATAATTATAAAAAAGGTAAAAATAAAGCAGTCACATTCAAAGACATAGAAAAAAATCTCATCGTTATTACAACTAACCTTTCAAATTTTGAATGTAAAGAATTTTCGAGATTTGAAACACCTGATTTTGAAATAGCTTCTGCAATACGTATTTCATCCTGTATGCCCGGTCTTATGAAACCCATAGAATACAACAACACACTTCTTGTCGACGGTGACCTTCAAAAAAGTTTTCCTATGTGGAAACTTTCAAAAAATCTTTTTAATACAGGTGAAAGAATTTTAGAATTCAGACTTGAAGGTGATTATGACAAAAATAACATCTCGGGTATAGATTACGCTAATGCTGTTTATAGCTGCATGACTGCAATGTCAACATCATTTATAACAAGTCTTTATGCTGATAACGACAAATATGATTATGTTGTACTTAATACCGGAGATATCGTCATAGTCGACTTTAATATGAATGAAGCGAAAAGAAATGAACTTATTGAGTCAGGGTATCAGCAAACTATGGAATATTTTACAAAATTTTTGACCTGTAAAAAATCAAAAATAAAAATAAACTATGAAAAAATTCTTTGTTATACTCAAAAAATTTCAAAATACATATCCGCTCAAAAAATAGTTAAAGCCAAAATAGAACTTGGTGATTTATTTATTGAACTTTCTGAACTTTATCCCATAATAGATGAAAATGATTACAATGAAATAAAGGCATTTAAAAATTTATTCTTACAAAATATTAAACATCCTCCGCTGTTCGGCGCAGTAAAACTGTCTAATCAAACTCTTGTCAAAGCAGAACTTACAAGAATTAACAATAACCTAAAAACAAAAGTTAATGATTTGTCAAAATATATTAGCAAATATCCTTTGAAACAAAATTCTTGACATGATATAATGTTTAGGTTAATATAAATTTGCTCTAAATCTTGTCACTAAGCACAAAAGCAGGATTTTAAATTTAAAATTTAATATGCCCTGGTGGCGGAATCGGTAGACGCGTCGGACTTAAAATCCGGTTGGAGTTAAATCCAGTGCCAGTTCAAGTCTGGCCCAGGGCAATTTAAAAGAACTCTTTTACAGAGTTCTTTTTTTTATTAAGTAATGTAAACAACTTTAATAAAATAAGCAATTTTTAATAAAATCAATACTTTATATATATAAAATATATAAATACGAGGATAACTATGAGCTTTAGTTCTTTCATGAATAATGTAGGCAACGCCTTCAAAACAGGATGGAATAACGGCAATCTCCAAAAAGGAATAGCCGCAACAGGAATGTTCACATTAAATACAGGCTTAACAGGTGCAATGATTCATGATATGAATAAGAGCAGTTGCTGCGGTGGTCCAAGCATATTCAACGGGATGTGGGGTGCAGGACTTAATTATCCTATAGGTATGAATTTACTTGGCGGCAGCTTGTATGGTATGGGTGGCTTTATGGGCATGCCGAATTCATATACCGGATTGATGGGTACAGGTATTTCTCCTATGACTGGGATTATGAATAACGGGGTTATGAGTTTAACAGGCGGCATGGATCCTTATGAGTATGGCAAGATGTACATGGAACAACTTAAAGCTCAGTATCCGGAATTAATGCAATCAAACGGGACTATTGCAGGTTTAAGTAAACAGAACAATGAATATGCAGGCAAGTGGGATGCTTCTCAAAGTACCGAAAAAGGCGAAAGATTTGATAGTGACCTGGACGAAATGATTGACAAAGACAATAATGCTGTTGAAGGTAAAGAAATAAAACTTACTACTGCAACAGGAACTGACTCGGAACAGTATAAAAAAGATATTTCAGATATAGCAAAATCTTACGCTGCACATATTGACAAGACATCAGGTAATAGTGACCAGGAATTAACTATGGAAGAATACATAAAATACGAATTATCAAAATTACCTGATGATGCTACAGAAGAACAGAAGCAAAATATAAGATTAGGGGCTTCTTATGCCTTTTCAAGAATGGATTTAAATCAGGATAAAAAAGTTGATTGGAAGGAATTAGCCGCAACTATAGCAACATATGACACAGATGATAATGGAATTGTGGACGGAAAAATTGACTCAAATGCCTTTAAAAAACAAGCTGAGTTATTGGTAGATCCGACAAAACCGACATTCTCGCAGACATTAATTAAAAATTACAACAGACTATTCGGTAAAGATAAATAATTTATCAAAATCTGACCAATCAAAAGATTTATTATCAGCAAATCTCAAAAGTTCATCTCTTTTGAGATTTTGCATTCTTGAATAAATTTCTTCAAAATTTTCATGGGCATCCATTGAAATCATGGGAATAGAAGCATCTTTTGCAAGTCTTTCAACTTTTATATCGTAATTTATTGCACAGGTCTTTACTCCGCATTTTATCGCTGTTAGCAGGGCATGAAACCGCATACCAATCATATATTCAAGATTAGCTATACGGTTAATTATATCTTCAGTTACTATTTCTGTGCGGATATCAGGAGCTATAGAATGCAATAAATCCTCAAATTTTTTACACAGAGCTAAATCTAAATTTTCTTGAAGTGAAAATATTTCTATTTTGCAGTTTCCAAATTTTTCTTTTATAAATAAAGCCAGCTTTTGAAGCAGTGCATAATTCATAGTTTTAAACTCTCTTAACTGAACCCCTGCTATATTTTTTGCGGATGTCTGATTTACCTCCAAAGAATAAACAGGATCACAGACAAGTTTAGCACTGACACCGTATTTATTTAAGAAATTAAGACTTGCTTCATCACGTACCGTAACAAGTGAACATAATTTAAGTAAATTTATGAGAATTAAACGGGCAAATTTATTGTTTACAGGACCAATGCCCTGCGCAAATATTATTACCTTTTTATTAAAAAAAAGTGCAAGTGCTATAACTGATAAGTAATAAATAAGACTTTTAAGACTTGTAGCATCCTGCAATAAACTTCCCCCGCCTGATATAAGAACATCGGTATTTCTAAGAGTACAAATAACTTTTATCATATCAAAACTTTTTATTGAATTTATTCCGTATGTTTTTTCGGTAAAATTAGGATCCGACGAAAAAACAGTAATATCAGCATTTAAATTTTTTAAATGTTTAATTAAAACAGAAAGTATAGTTTCATCCCCAAAATTTTTAAATCCGTAATAACCCGATATAACAGCTTTAACCATTATTACCTCTATATATTGAGTAAACCTGTTCTTTATACGGAATAGATTTAATTGCTCCAATACCTTGAGCCTGAATACCCGCAAGAATTGATGCAAATTTTGTAGCTTCAAGAGGGGTAAATCCATGTGTTAAAGCGTGCAAAAAACCACCGTTAAATACATCGCCCGAACATGTCGTATCAATATAATCCGTTGAATAAAATTCGGTAAACACAATATTGCCGTTATAACCTGTGAAATATCCCTTTCTTTCAATTGATTTAAGAACAACAGTCTGAATTCCCATATCCCAAAGTTTTTTAATTGCATTTTCATATGAATCTATTTCAAGAATATGAATTGCGTCATGTTTAGTGTTCATAAACATAATATCAACATACGGATAAATTCTGGTGAAAGCTTCTTTTGCATCATCAGGTGTAGTCAGTCTTGAATAATAATTAGGATCATAGGCAGTAGTAATATTATTATCTTTAGCAAGTTTAAATGCATACTCAACGGCTTCATCAGCAGATGGGGAAAGAGATTGAGTAACTCCTGAAGCGTAAATTATAGAAGAATTCTTTATATAATCTTCATTTATATCATCAATTGAAAGTTTTGACGGTGCGATTTTTTTTCTGTAATGGACAACTTCTTTTTCATCAAGCGAAGGACGAGCAATAATATATAGCCCGTTAGCTTCATTTGTTAATTTAACCTGTGAAACATCCAATCCCTCTGTTTCCCAGCTGTCAAGCAAGAAATCTTTAAACGGATCATCGCCTATTCTTGTAATAAAACCCACCTTAGAGCCCATTCTTAAAGCAGCAATAGCAGTTGACAAAGCATCCCCGCCATAACTTTTGTACAAACAACCAGCGGCAGACATTTTGGCATTTGTTGATAATTCAATTAAACTTTCTCCAATTGCTACTATATCTAACTTTTCATCCATAATTAACCTTTTAATTCTTTTAGAACACGCTTTACTCGAGAAGTTATTTCACTTAAAGAGTAATTTTCATAAAAGTCACGCCCCACTCCGACAACTGAAGCACCCGCATTAATATATGACTTAATTTCATCTATTTTAACATTACCTAAAGGCATAACATTTAAAAACGGCATGGGTCTTAACAAATCTTCAATATACATAGCACCGCCCATTGCTGTAATAGGATAAATTTTTATTAATGGGATACGTGCTTTCCAGGCGTTATAAGCCTCATTAGCAGTAGAAGTTCCGGCAATATAGGGGATTTCTTTATCCTTTGAAATTTTTACAAGATTCATTGAGAAAATTGGGGAAGAAAGAATTTTAGCACCTGACATTATAGAAGCATCAGCTTGCATAGAAGTGATTATACCGCCGGCACATACATAGGCATATTTTGAAATTTCTTTTATTACATTATAAATTGCCGGAGTCTCAACGTTTATCTCTAAAACTTTTATTCCGCCCTCTATAAGTGCATTAGCAATATCAAGTGCAGATTTCGGATCTCTGCTGCGTACTATCGGAAAAACTTTCTCCTCTGATAAAAGCTTAATTAAATTTTCTGTCATAATCTATCCTTTTTCCGAAATTTATTATATCATAAAATAAAGGAATTATTGAAAATGAAAATATTCAAAGGTAAAGCTTTTTTCTTAAAAACAATATTTTTTCACATATTTTTGGTTTTAATTATAGCTTTTGTATCGCTAAATTTCTGGGAAAACCCGATTTATGATACATTAGTAAACAAAATAAATGCCATTCAGACAGGTTCTGATGAAATTTCTCTTATCGTAATTGATGATAAATCAGTTGCGGGTTACAGATGGCCCTGGGCACGCTCTATGTATGGAGAAATTCTTGAATATCTGAAGAATAATACAAAAGCAAAAGTCATTGTTTTTGACTCATTGATAAGGAGTTTAGATAAAGACAGACCTGCTTCCTCTGATAACTATTTCTTTGATACAGTACGCAACACCCCTAACTTTATCGGGGGTTATATGGTACTAACTTCCAATTATGAAAACGAAGAGGAAGGAGAAAAATTCGACAACGAATTTCACAAAAAATTTGCTGTTGATATATCCGATGAGAGAACCGTAAATAATTCGCGCTACAGTTTATACAGAAGCATGACTATTTTACCGCAACCGTACTTCAACTCTCTTAAATACGCCGGTTCGGTAAATCTAAGCTTAACCCCTGTTGATGGAGTTTTAAGGTCTTCAAATGATTTGATAAGCTATAATGACAAGTTCTATCCGTCACTGGCTCTAAGAGCTTATCTGTATCTTAATAATACAAATAAACTCACTTTGACAAACGGTTATATTCTTGTTGATAAAACTGGTTTAAAAATACCTGTAGTAGTGAAATACGGCGATATTATACATTATATCAAATACTATAAACAAATAGAAAATTCATTATATTCGCATAAGCATTACTCGGCTATCGACATTATTAATTCAAACAGGCTTATCAAAGATGGGAAAAAGCCGATAATTGATCCTTCCGAATTTGACAATAAAGTTGTTTTTATCGGCGCAAATGCAATGAGTGTTCAAGACGATCTTGAAACATCAATATCCTTAAGACACCCCGGAGTTGATATTCAGGCTACAATTTTAAATAATCTTATTGATAATGAATTTATGGTAAAACTGCCGGGAATTCTTAATTTTATTATAATTGTATTTTTCACGATAATAACTTTTATATTGATTTTATATCTGCCGTTTCTTGCATCACTAATAACACTCATTGCAGCTGCTGTATTATATATAATATTCTGCGTTTTCTGTTTCAAACATAATATTGTACCGAACGTTATAACTCCACTTGCCGTACAGCTTAGTACAATGATATTCGGTTACTCCTACAGGTTTATTGTTGAGGGCAGAAACAAAGAAAAAATTAAAAACGCCATGGGTAAATATCTATCGCAGGACATTATGAAAAATGTTGTGCAGAATATTGACGATATTAAACTCGGCGGGAAAAAAGCAAATGTAACCGTTTTATTTGCAGATATAAGAGGATTTACGAGCATGAGTGAAAAAATGACTGCTGAAGAAGTTTCTCTTATTCTGAATGAATATTTTTCTGAAATTGAACCTATAATAACTAAATATAACGGTGTAATAAATAAATTCATTGGCGACGCTGTTATGGCTATTTTCGGAGAACCTATACAGGATATCAATCATCCGCAAAACGCAGTAAAATGTGCCTGTGAAATGTTGAAAAAGGTTGATCAGCTTCAGGATAAATGGTTGTTTGAAGGCAAACCCAAAATAGAAATCGGCATAGGTATTAATACAGGCGAAGCCTTTGTCGGCAATATCGGTTCCGAAACACGTCTTGAATACACTGTAATAGGTGATACGGTCAATCTGGCAAGCAGAATTGAAAGTTATAATAAAGTTTATAAGACAAACATGTTAATAAGCAGTACAACATACTCTTATGTAAGCGATATTGTTGATGTTATAAAAATTGCTGATGTTACAATCAGAGGCAAATCAAAAAAAATGGATATATATGAGGTTTTACGCTTAAGTGATTGAAAATATCGAACAGCTGAAAAAAGCAATAGAAATTGAAATTCAGTACAAATATATTGATATTCACGGCAAAAAGCAGGCTTTTTCCTCTTTTATAAAAAATGAGGCAAAAAAATATTATAAACTTTCAAAAAAAAATCCGAAATGGTCACTGATTGTTGAAATATTTGAGCATTATCCTTTTGCCGGAATAAATGAACGAAGAAAAAGCATAGACAGACTCATAAAGGTTTTAAAATCCGAAACATCATCAAATACTTCTGTAAATAAAGAAAACACTCATAAAAAGCCAGCATCTGATACGGATGTAATGTACATAAAAGGTGTCGGACCGAAAATTGCTTATAAACTGAACAAATTAGGAATTTTTACTGCAAAAGATTTAATGCTGTATTTTCCTAAAAAACATATTGATTACTCTTCAAGGACGCTCATTAAAAATCTGAAAGAAGGAGAAACCACAACTGTTTTCGGATATATTACATCTGTTTCCGCATTCAATACAAGAAATAATCTGTCAGTTGTAAAAGTTGTTGTTGCCGATGAGAGCGGCAAGCTTGAACTTGGCTTTTTTCAGGCAAAATCAAATCAATTTATGCTTGAAAGAATTAAATCTCAGTTCCCGAAAAACGCCGGAATAATGATTTCAGGTAAAGTTAAGCGTAATAATTATGACAATAAATTAACTTTTGATAAGCCCAATTACTCTATTATGACCGGAGAGTTTATTGAGGATAAAAATTCAAACCTGAACCTTGCCCGAATTGTTCCTATTTACACAGTGTGCGAGGATTTAAGCATTAAAGTTCTAAGACGGGCAATTTTTAACGCAATACAGACATATAAAGATGAAATTGAGAATGTTGTTCCTGACTTTATCAGAGAAAAATACGGAATTTTAGACAAAAAAACAGCTGTTGAGCAGATACATTTTCCTGAGAGCATGGAGCTTCTTGAACAGGCAAGATTTTCACTTATTTTTGAAGAACTTTTTATAATACAGCTGAAACTTGCAAGAATAAGGGAAGAAAATTCTCATCACCATAACGCAATTGCCTTAAAAATAAAAAAAGACGGACTTGTGAGAAAATTTATTGACAGTTTGCCGTTTGAACTTACAGGCGGACAAAAAAAAGCCGTAAATGAGATTTTAAACGACCTTAATTCTGATATACCAATGGCAAGATTGTTACAAGGTGATGTAGGCAGCGGCAAAACCGTTGTTGCGGCAATTATGCTTTTAGCGGCAGTAGAAAACGGTTATCAGGGTGCAATAATGGCTCCGACTGAAATTCTGGCTCAACAGCATTACAATAATCTAATAAATTGGTTTACCCCGATGGGATTAAGTGTCGGACTGTTTTTAGGCAGTCAGGGGAAAAGAATCCGAGAAAAATTCCGTACTGATTTAAAAAACGGTCAAATGAATATCGCAGTCGGCACACATGCTCTTATTCAAGAAGGTGTAGATTTCAATAATCTGGGAGCAATTGTTGTTGATGAGCAGCACAGATTCGGCGTAAAACAAAGAAATGTATTAAAGAAAAAATCACAAAACCCGCAAATGCTTACAATGACCGCAACCCCCATTCCAAGGACTCTTGCTTTGACTGTACACGGAGATTTGGACCTTACGGTAATTGATGAACTTCCTAAAGGCAGAAAGCCGATAAAAACTTCTCTTGTAACATCGCACAGAGGGGTGTATGAACTCATACAGCATGAAATTGAACAGGGCAGACAGGCGTATGTTGTATATCCGCTAATTGAAGAGAGCGAAACCCTTTCAGCAAAAGCTGCCACAATAGAAGCTGAAAAACTTAAAAAAGAAATTTTCCCTCAATTCAAAATAGGGCTGCTGCACGGAAAATTAAAAAATGAAGAAAAAGAACAGGTTATGTCAGATTTTAAAAATAAAAAATACGATATACTTGTTTCTACAACTGTAGTTGAAGTAGGTGTTGATGTTCCTAATGCGACAGTCATGCTTATTGAAAATGCGGAACGTTTCGGACTTTCCCAGCTTCACCAGCTCAGAGGAAGAGTGGGGAGAAGTGATTTGCAGTCTTACTGCATTTTGTATACAGCGTCAAAGTCGCAGGAAACACGTGAAAGACTGGGCATAATGGCGCAAACTAATGACGGATTTGTAATAGCTGAAAAAGATTTGCAGCTTCGCGGACCGGGGGAATTTTTGGGAACACGTCAAAGCGGACTGCCGGATTTGATTATATCAGATATAGTAAGAGATGCAAAAATTCTTGAACTTGCAAGAAACGAAGCCATAGATTTTGTGAAAACACATAATATAGATAACTGCCCCTCGCTCAAAGAGATTACATCAACCAATATCTTCGGGAGTCTTGATATATAACTTATATTTATTAAGTTTTGTAAAGTTAGTTTATTGAAAATACGCAATTATTTATTAGTTATATATTTTATATATATAGAGTATAAAAATAAGGAGAATTATTATGTGGCCTCCAAGATCTACAACTATTATTAACAATAATATAGGCTTTATGCCGCCAAGAATACATCATTGCGGCGGCGGTTTTGGTAATGCATTTAAATGGATGCTTGGCTTTAATATGGCACAAAACATGATGACAAGTTTGTTTAGTGCATTCAAACCGCAAAGCTATATGCAGATGACACCTTATTACAATTTTACGAGCACTCCTTATTATATGCCCGGAATGACTCCTATGCAGGTTGATACAATGTCAACTGCAAGAAGAACTCTTGACAGTCTGGGATTTACTAAGGAATCAGGCTATAGCGTGTCTATGGGTGAAGACGGCAAATTAACATATACTTACACAGACGGTACAACAACTATTACGGCTTCTAACCTGAAAGAGCTTTTGAACAAACAGGCAGAAGTAAGACAATCCAGCGAAGGAGATAATAACTGGTTTGTAGGTTCAGAAGGAGATGAAACAGTAGTCGTTGATGACACAGTAGTCGAAACTGACACACCGGAAAGCGGAATTATTGCAGCCTCAGCACTCACACCTTATTCAAACAGAGTAAGCCGCTCGCCTCAAGGCTGGTATAGATCACAGAATGCTACAAGTACCACATACAGATTTACTAAAGAAGAATTAACTGCACATGAAGGCGCAGAAACATCAGTTGATTTTATAGTAAAAGCTTTTAATGCTTTTAAGTTTGGCGATAAAGAGATTAATAATGCAGTACTTCGTGATGCAATTATAAAGAATAACCCGAGCGTATTTGACGAAGACGGGAATTTGAAACAAGGTGCAGATTTAAGTAAACTTGATAATCCAACCTATAAATGGATAAAGGAAAATGCTACACAAGCCAAACCTGAGCCTAAAGTTCTCGCA